>JAWOLO010000529.1:0-29430 GCA_033853375.1 Terriglobia bacterium | reverse complement strand
TATGGCATTGCGCGATAGCTGGATTGAAAAACGGGAAGCAGCAATGGCCCTTCGAGGCTCCCCTCGGAGCTCGGGGCAAGCAGGACAAGCCGGTGCGAACGGCACACGCAACGTCTCGCAGATGCATTTCGCGCGACAAGGTGTTGTCACCGAAGAAATGCAATACGTCGCCAAGCGCGAAAAGCTCGATCCGGAGTTGGTCCGCACCGAAGTCGCTCGCGGCCGCATGATCATTCCCGCCAACGTGCATCACCGCAACCTCGAGCCGATGGCCATTGGCATCGCCAGCAAATGCAAAATCAACGCCAACATCGGCAACTCCGCCACCAGCTCGAACATCGACGAAGAACTCAAGAAGCTCCACCACGCCGTCCACTACGGCGCGGACACCGTCATGGATCTGTCCACCGGCGGCAACATTCCGGAAATTCGCAAAGCCATCATTGACGCGTCTCCCGTACCTGTGGGAACGGTTCCGGTCTACGAAGCGATTGCCCGTGTGCGCCGCCCAGAAGATCTGAGCTTCGAGCTGATGCTCGAAGTCATTGAGGAGCAGGCCGAGCAGGGCGTCGATTACATGACCATTCACGCCGGCGTGCTGCGCGAGCATGTGCCGTTTGCGCGAAAGCGCATTACCGGCATCGTGAGCCGCGGCGGCTCGCTGATGGCTCACTGGATGGAGCATCACAAGAAACAGAATTTTCTGTACGAGAACTTCGACGAAATTTGCAAAGTTTTCAAAAAGCATGACGTGAGCTTTTCCCTCGGCGATGGTTTGCGCCCCGGCTGCATCGCCGACGCGAGCGACGAGGCACAATTCGCCGAACTGAAAGTTCTAGGCGAGCTAACGAAAAAAGCCTGGGAGCACGACGTTCAGGTCATGATCGAAGGCCCGGGCCACATTCCCATGGACAAGATCAAAGAGCAGGTCGACCTGGAAATGGAATGGTGCCACGAGGCGCCCTTCTACACTCTGGGTCCGCTGGTCATTGACATCGCACCGGGCTACGACCACATCACCAGCGCGATTGGCGCGGCCATGATTGGTTGGCACGGTGCTTCGATGCTCTGCTACGTCACGCCGAAAGAACATCTGGGCTTGCCGAATCCCGACGATGTGAAACAAGGTGTCATCGCTTACAAAATCGCCGCGCATGCCGCCGATGTGGCGCGTCACCGGCCCGGCGCCCGCGACCGCGACGACGCGCTGAGTTACGCGCGCTTCCTCTTCGACTGGAACAAGCAGTTCGAGCTTTCCCTCGATCCGGACACCGCGCGCGCCATGCACGACGAAAATCTCCCTGACGATTTCTACAAAGAAGCGAAATTCTGCTCCATGTGCGGCCCGAAATTCTGCTCCATGAACATCACGCAGTTGGCCGAAGCCGAAGCCGGCCAGGACCAAGCCGAACGCAAACAGAAATTCGCCGAACTGCTCGTCAAGGTCCAAGGCGCCTAAATGTACCTGGAACAAACGAGGCCTGCGCTGCGTATTCTTGAGAAGAGGGAGTTAGTGTGCTTGCCTTAAGCCGAATTTCGGCTCCAGGAGTTTGAAAATGCTTTTCCTGATTTTCATGATGCTGCTATATTTCCTGCCGACCATCATTGCCCGGGACAAGCCTGACTTGATGGCCATTTTCCTGGTGAACCTCTTCTTTGGTTGGACCGTCATCGGCTGGTTCGTTGCGTTGATTTGGGCCTGTGCCGCCGAAAGATACATTCCCGTTCGCGCCGTTCCTGTAAGTTCCGGCCGATTTTGTTCCCAGTGCGGCATGCTGTCGCCCTATGGAGCGCATTTCTGCTCGGCGTGCGGCAGGGCGGTGTAATTGGCCGACTCTGTCGAAGGACGTGTAACGAAGCCGCAATCGGGTGAAGTGCTGCGCGAAGAATTCAATCGCTGGGCGGAAGCGGGCCGCGGCGAGGGCATGGAGCAGGATCACCTGCCCATTACGCTGCCGGTTCTGGAAAAAATGCGGCTCGCTCCGGCGGACAGCGTCCTCGACGTGGGGTGCGGAGCGGGCTGGCTTTCCCGGCGGCTCGCAAAGCTTGCTCCACAGGGCCGCGTGGTGGGAATGGATGTTTCCGATGAAATGATTCGCCACGCGCGCCGCTCCAGCGTGGATTTCGAAAACCTGATGTTCGTCACCGGCGAAGTGGAAGAAATTCCCTGGGAGCCGAATTTTTTCTCTCACGCCATTTCTGTCGAATCATCGTACTACTGGCCCGATCCCGCCGTTGGCATCCGCGAAATGTTTCGCGTACTCAAGCCCGGTGGGTCGGCCTGGATCCTGATCAACTACTATCGCGACAATCCGCACTGCCACCAGTGGGGCGAGTTGCTGGCAATCAAAACGCATCTGCTCTCCGCGGAAGAATGGAGCGAGTTGTTTCGCGCCGCAGGCTTTGAAAAAGTGAGCCACGAACGTGTTGCAGATCCTTCGCCGACGCCGGAGGTTTATACCGGGCGGTGGTTTCGCGACGCGGCGCAACTCCGCGCCTTCAAAGCGGAAGGCGCGCTGCTCGTCCACGGCGTGAAAGAATGAAGTATCGGCTGCAAAGGAATGAAGAGTTAGCGCATGGCAGTTTAAAAAAAGAACAGAGCGGGCGGGCGATCCGAAACGCTCTCCAGTTGGATTGCACGATTTTCCAAGCCGGCCCAGGGCGGAAAAGCGGGTATTGTCCTAACTTCCTTTCAAATTAGGACAGCGCTGAAAAGCGTGGCAAATTCCTTAGCCATGTGATAGGAAGACTTCTCATCGGGAAGTCCTTCCATGTCTTTTCTTAGCAGCGGGGTGGCCGTCGTTACCGGAGCTGGCTCAGGCATCGGCCGGGCGCTCGCGCAGCACTTGGCATCGGCGGGCTCGGCTCTGGCGCTAGCCGACATTGACGAAGCAGGATTGCAACAAACCGTGCAATCCCTTACGAAAACGAGCGCGCTCATCACCACGCACGTCGTGGACGTAGCCAACGAGGAAAGCGTAAAAGCCTTCGCCGCTGACGTAGATGCTCGTCATGGGCGTGTGACGCTGCTGATCAACAACGCAGGAGTCGCGTTGACTGGAAATTTTGAGGAGATTTCTCTAGACGACTTTCGCTGGCTGATGAACATCAATTTTTGGGGCGCCGTCTACGGGGTGAAATATTTTCTGCCGCCGCTGAAACGAGAACCGCGGTCGCACATCGTGAACCTATCCAGCATTTTGGGGATTGCCGCGATGGCCGGCCAACTCCCATACTGCGCCAGCAAATTTGCCGTGCGCGGATTCACCGAATCCCTGCGGCACGAACTGGAAGGCACCACCGTTGGCGTGAGCTGCGTGCACCCAGGTGGTATTCGAACGCCAATCGCGCACCACGCGCGGGTGGGGGCGGCAACGCCGGCCGCGAGAAAGGAAGAAAGCATTGCAAGATTCGCACGGCTGGCGCGTACGACGCCGGAAGCGGCCGCAGCGAGAATCTTGCAAGGCGTGGAGCGTCGCGAGCCGCGCATCCTCATCGGCAGAGATGCCTACCAAATCGACATTCTGCAGCGTCTACGACCTGCCACTTACTGGAAATCTCTCGCACGCAAACTGGAAGATCCCAGCGTGACGAAGCAGCCCAGCACTGCCAAGCAGCCGAGCCCCTAAGTCGAAGCCGGGCACGGATCCACGGGGTGGAAGTATCGAACGTCTTCCTCGGTGCTCAGCCCCCGTGGCAGAGGATGCCCAAGCGCAACGGCCGCAGCCAGTCATTGTCCTATGGACATTCCAAAGGAGAGATGATAATCTCCTTTGGACAATCCAAAGGAACGAGGGTGCGGTCAGGACGAAAGGGGATCGAGGGCGGCATGGACTCAAAGAAATCGGAAGTGCTGCAGGGGACGTTGGACTTGATGATCTTGAAGACACTGCACGCGCTGGGACCGCTGCACGGGTTCGGGATTGCGCGGCGCATCGAGCAGGTGAGCCGCGACGTCCTCCAGCTCAATGAGGGCACGGTGTACACCTCGCTGCTGCGGCTACAGCAGCAAGGATGGATTACGGCCGAGTGGGGGGCGTCCGAGAACAACCGCAAGG
The DNA here is from genome assembly GCA_033853375.1 of Terriglobia bacterium. Lineage (GTDB taxonomy): Bacteria > Acidobacteriota > Terriglobia > Acidiferrales > UBA7541 > Acidiferrum. The sequence continues at coordinate 25,372 of JAWOLO010000529.1, read as the reverse complement.
CGAAGTTTTATTCCATCACCAAGCGTGGGGAGAAGCAGCTTGAATTTGAAACGGAAAACTGGGAGCGGATTTCCGGCGTGATTGGCCGCGTGCTGCGACTCGAAGCGGAAAAAGAATCCTGAGCGCGAGACAAGGGTAGCGGCTGGAAACGAGAAAAGAATCATGAGCTGCGGGCTCGGGGAGGAAAGAGAGTCGTGAGCTTAAGGCGAGAGTCAGAGTCGAAGTTACGGGCTTTCGGGGCCAAGGTACGCGGGTTTCTGCGCGGGCGGCGGCGTGACTCGGAGTTCGATGAGGAGATCCAAGAGCATTTGCAATTGCTCGCGGAGAGATTTGTGGCGCAGGGCATGTCGAGGGAGGAGGCTGCGGCAGCGGCGCGACGGCGGTTTGGCAACACCACCTTACTGCAAGAGGGCCGCAGAGAGTTGCAGACGCTCCCAGCAATTGAGTCGTTGTGGCAGGACTTGCGCTTTGCCGTGCGCGTGCTGCGCAAATCGCCTGCATTCACCGCCGTCGCTATTCTGACGCTCGCGCTCGGGATCGGCGCAAACACCGCCATCTTCAGCTTTATTGACGCATTGCTCTTGCGCTCCATCCCGGTAAAAGACTCGGGGCAACTCGTCGTCTTCAACTGGTCGGCGCATCACCAACCCGACCTTCACGGCCATAGCGGGTACGGCGATTGCGCGGACCAAGCTGGCATCGGCGATTGCTCTTTCTCCTTACCCTTCTTCAAAACGGTTCGCGCGCAATCCAACTCCTTTTCTGGCTTGGCTGCATTTGCCGGGCCGTTGGACGTCGACCTCAGCGGCAACGGCGCTGCCAGCATGGTTCGCGGCCTCTACGTTTCCGGCGACTTTTTCTCCACTCTCGGCGTCAACACTTTCATCGGCCGCCCGCTCGCGCTCTCCGATGATTCGCCCTCCGCGCCGCCTGTTATCGTTTTGAATCATGCCTATTGGGTCCGCGCTTTCGGTGCGGCTCCATCCGCCGTGGGCCGGACCGTTCGCCTCGACAGCATTACTGCCACGATTGTCGGCGTCGCCGACCCGAACTTCACCAATCTCACGCCCGGCAAGCGGCTCGATTTTTTCATGCCGTTCTCCCTCGCCGATACTGTTCGCGGAGAATGGTGGCGCAACCAGGACCGCCTCTCCGACCCGGCCAACTGGTGGGTCGTCCTGCTCGGCCGCCTCAAGCCCGGCGTGTCCATCGGCCAAGCGCAAGCCGCCACCGCCACAATTTTCCGCAACGAAATGCTTCACGGCGCGCCGCCTTTCTTCAAATCCGAAGACGCTCCCGCCCTCACTCTTCTTCCCGCGCAAGCTGGCCTCAACGGCGAAACCAGCCAGATCGCGCCCGCCCTTTACGTCACCATGATCATCGTCGCTTTCATTTTGCTCATCGCCTGCGCCAACGTTGCGGGGCTCACACTGGCTCGCTCCGCCACGCGCCAAAAGGAAATGGCCGTTCGCCTCGGGCTAGGAGCTGGCCGCGCGCGCATCGTGCGGCAATTACTCACCGAAAGCGTTCTTCTTTCTCTCGTTGGTGGCGCGCTCGGAGTTCTCCTTGCTGTCTGGGGAATCGACGCCATTTTCCAATTGGTTTCCAACAGCCCCGGTACGCCGTTCGTGACCAACGTCGCGCCGGATTGGCGCGTCCTCGCCTTTACCATCGCCATCACTTTCGTCACCGGAATTCTTTTCGGCCTCGCCCCCGCCCTTCGCGGGTCGCGCATCGACTTGACGCCGTCATTGAAAGAAAGCGCCTCTTCTCTCCCCGGCACTGCAGCGCACACGGGCCGCGGCTTCCGTCTCGGCGACGCGCTCGTCGTCGCGCAAGTCGCTCTTTCCATCGTCGTCCTCATCGGCGCGGGACTTCTCGTGCGAACGCTGCACAATCTCCACAGCATCAATCCCGGCTTCGACCCGCACAATATCTTGCTCTTCGGCATAGATCCGAATCTCGCCGGTTACACGGATCAGCAAACGCAGCAGCTTTACGCTAATTTGCAGCAGCGCTTCGCCTCTCTTCCCGGCGTGGAATCGGTGAGCTATTCGGAAGACGCCCTATTGGACGGAGGCTGGTCTGCCGGCAGTGTCCACATCGACGGCGCGCCGCCAAAACAATACGCCAATACCGGCCAGCTTTCCGTCGGCCTGAATTTCTTTTCCACCATGCGCATTCCCATGCTCGCGGGCCGCAACTTTACTTCCGCCGACTTCGCTGCTGCCGCCGCGACGAACGCCGCAGAGAAAACCCGCGATGCCGCCGCCGCAAAAGCCGAACCTTCGCCTCCGACATCCGCACCTGCCTCGCCCACAGCGCTCGATGAAGCCTACTATCATTCCGCGCCAGTCCCGGTTCTCGTTAACGAGTCCTTCGCGAAGAAGTTTCTGGCGAATCAAAACCCTATCGGCCTGCACATGAGCGACGCTCCGCGCGGCGATGCTGAGGTTTCAAATCCCGGCCCTGGCTACACCATCATCGGCGTTGTCGGCGACACGAAGTATGCACAATTGCGTAGAAAGACTGCGCCGATCATGTTTCTTCCGCTCGTGAGCAACGAAGCGCACTTCGAGCTGCGCGCTGCCGCCAGTCCCACAGCCCTGGTGAAAAACGTCCGCGAAATCGTTTCGCAGGCTGGAGACAATTTGCCGCTCACCGATGTCCGCACCCAAACGGAGCAGATCGACCAAATCCTCTTTCAGGAGCGCCTCATGGCGCGCCTCTCCAGTTTTTTCGGCGCACTCGCTCTGGTGCTCGCGTGCATCGGACTCTACGGCCTGCTTTCCTACGAAGTCGCGCGCCGCACGCGTGAAGTCGGCATTCGCATGGCGTTGGGCGCGCCGGGTCGCGATCTGTTACGCATGGTCGTCGGCCAGGGGATTTTGCTCGTCCTCATCGGCGCAGCCATCGGAATCACCACGGCGCTCGGCGTTACGCGTTTCATTTCCAGCATGCTGTATGGCCTGCACGCGAATGATCCTGTTACATTTGCGGCCGTCGCCTTGTTGCTCACGCTGGTCGCGCTCGCCGCCTGCTACGTCCCCGCGCGCCGCGCCATGAAGATGGACCCTGTGGTTGCACTCCGCTACGAATGAGGCGTAGTCGATGAAAATGGCGCTGGGCCACCATGAGTAGGAAGCGAGAAAGAATCCTGAGTGCGAGGCAGACGTAGCGGCAGGGACGGGTCTGAACTTTTGACGGGCGATTCCCGGTGCATATATACTCCCCGGTGCTAATGAGGCGTCGCGCGAAGACGTGAGGTCGCTGCGGGCGGGGCAAACCCCGCCCCTACCACGTTGCGCGAAACGAATTCGGGCAGTGTCTTCTGGACGAAGCTTCAATAGCTGGAGTTGCGCCACATGGGTGTTTTGGACCAACGGTTCGAAAAGAATTTCATGATCACGTCGGTGGACTACGTGTTCAACTGGGCGCGGAAGAGCGCGCTCTGGCCGCTGACGTTCGGGCTGGCGTGCTGCGCGATCGAGATGATCGCTTCGACGACTTCGCGGTTTGACATGGCGCGGTTTGGCGCGGAAGTGTTCCGGCCGTCGCCGCGGCAAGCGGACCTGATGATCGTTTCAGGGACGGTCACGTTGAAGATGGCTCCGGTGATCCAGCGCGTGTGGGCGCAGATGCCGGATCCCAAGTGGTGCATTTCGATGGGGGCGTGTTCGAGCGTGGGCGGGCCGTTCAATACGTATTCCGTTTTGCAGGGCGTGGATCGCATCGTTCCCGTGGACGTGTACATTGTGGGATGCCCGCCGCGGCCGGAAGGGCTTTTCTTCGGTTTGATGAAGCTGCAGGACAAGATTGACCAGATGACGCTGGCGAAACGCCCAACGGAAATCCGCTTGAAGCCGGAGATGGTGGAAGATTTCAAGAAGGGCGTGATGGTGGCGCAAACGCCGGAGCCGCGGTGAATCGGAAAATAGAAAGGGAAAGTAGAACGGAAAATCGAAATTCGAAATTCGGAAAGCGGACAGCCATACTGGGAACCGCAGACTGAAAAAGGGAAAAGAGGAGAGCCAAGCACAATGGCGTTTGCGCGAACTGCGAAGACGAATGAAATCACGCCTGGAACGATCCGGGAGTTCCAGGTGGAAGGCAAAGCCGTGGCCTTGGCGAATGTTGGCGGAAAATACTACGCCATCAACAATACCTGCCTGCACCGGGGAGGGCCGCTCGGGCAAGGGGTATTAAAGGGAACGGTGGTGACCTGCCCGTGGCACGGCTGGGAATACGACGTAACCACGGGAAAGGTGAAGCAGAACCCGGCGGTGGGAGTGGATTGCTATAAGGTCGAGGTGCGGGGAGAAGATATCTTCGTGGATGCCGGGTAAGCGAGGTTATCTACTTGAAAATAAATAGGATAAGCGCTCCGCCTATCTAAATATCGCGGCCGGCTCCTTTCCACAGCTGAATCGGCTTTTCCTTTTCTAAGTCGTACATTTTGTTTCGCTTTTTGGATACCACCGTGTATAGTGCTGCGGACTCTAGGCCTCGATGGCGACAACTACAACTGCTCAACGACATTATTGGATCTTTAGCGCGGACCCTCACCACTATCACTGGGACACGCTTTTCGTAAAAGGGAAAGAAATGTGGCACGGAGCGGGGGCCAAGCCGGACGCCATCCGCGCGCTCAAACAGGTGCGCAAAGGCGACCGCGTGCTGTGCTACCACTCGGCGCCGGAGCGCTCGCTTTATTCCATCGCGGAGGTGACGCGCGATCCGTATCCCGATCCGCACGACCACAAGGGCAAGAACCTGGTGGCGGATTTGCGGGCGTTCGAAAAGCTGCCGCGGCAGGTGACGCTGGAAGAGATGCGCGCCAACACTGCGCTGAGAAAAATGAAGCTGCTCAAGAATGTGAGACTGCTCATTTCGCCAATCAGTGATGCGGAATACCAGGAAATCCTGCGCATGGCGGGAATCGTGCCTACTCCAGGGATTCCCTTGCCCTGACGCGCGGAGTTTTGCTCTTGCTTGACGAAATTGCTAGCGGCAAAACGCGCGTGATCGATTTGAGCTACGCGGTCAACGATAAGCTCGTCCGCTGGCCGGGCGATGAAAAAGTTTTTGAAGCGAGAGTCAACGCTTCGGTTGAGAAAGACGGATACTTCACGCGAAGTTTTTGGATGCTGGAGCACTACGGAACGCATCTGGATGCGCCGGTGCACTTCCCGCCGGGGAAAGCGACGGTCGATCAAATTCCCGTGAAGCAGCTTTTGGGGCCTGCCGTTGTGGTGGATGTGCGAGCCGAAGGCGCGAAAGATGCGGATTATCAGCTTCCTGCCGCGCGCGTAGAGGAATGGGAGAAGCGACACGGACGAATTCCTGAAGGCGCGATCGTGCTGCTGCGAACGGGCTGGGCGTCGCGCTGGCCGGATGCGCAGAAGTACCGCAATCAGGACGCGCAGGGGCGGATGCATTTTCCAAGCTTCTCCGTCGAAGCCGTGCAAATGTTGATCGGACGGAAAGTCAGCGGCTTGGGATGCGATACCATGAGCGTTGACTACGGCGCTTCGGAGGATTTTGCGGTGCATCGGCTGGCGTTGGGTGCCGGGCTCTATCACCTGGAAAATCTAGCGGACTTGAGCGCGCTGCCGGAAAGCGGGGCATTTCTGGTAGTGGCGCCGATCAAGTTGGAAGGTGGCTCCGGTGGGCCGGTGCGGGTTTTTGCGCTGCTGCGGTGAGGAGCTGGGAAGCCGCTCTTTTTTGAAACATTTGTTGCACTTTTGCGTCTTAATGAGTTGGCGGGTGTGGCGGGTCCGAGGCAATCGGATTTCTTGTGTCCTGTAACGATGACGCGATTACGGGGAGAATCTTCTTTTGAAAATCTTAAAAAGCGGATCCCTTGCCCCCGCGACAACCTTTTGTGCCCGCTTGTCGCGGGCAATCGCGGGACCGGGCTCGGGATGACACGTTTCAATAAAACGTAAGATTTGCGGAATTCGCACGATTTTTCGTGGAGGAGACATGCGCGTTCGAATGTCAGTGCTGTTCGGTGCCCTGCTGGCGTTGACATGTGCCGGCGCATCTCGGGGAGCGGAGGAAACGCCGCTGCTGGCGCATTCACCCACGCTAAGCAAAACGCAAGTGGTGTTTGCTTACGGCGGGTACTTGTGGAGTGTGCCGCGCGAAGGCGGCGACGCGCGGCAACTTACGACAGGCGGCCACGAAGGCGCGCCGGTGTTTTCTCCAGACGGAAAGTGGATCGCGTTCACGGGACAATATGACGGAAATGTGGATGTGTTTGTGATTCCGGCGGTAGGAGGCGAGCCCAAGCGGCTGACCTGGCATCCGGGCGTCGATATCGCGGATGGATGGACGCCGGACGGGAAGAAGGTGCTGTTTCATTCGAACCGCGACTCGTATGCGGACTTCGACCGCCTTTACACCGTTCCCGTCGAGGGCGGCCCGGCGGAAGTTCTGCCGATGTGGCGCGGGGAAGCTGCCTGGTTTTCGCCGGACGGAACACGCATTGCTTACGTTCCCAACGAGATTTGGCAAACCGCGTGGAAGCGCTACCGCGGCGGACAAACCACGCCGATCTATATCGTGCGGCTGAGCGACCTGGCGCTCGAAAAAGTGCCGCGCGAAAATTCGAACGACCGCGACCCGGTCTGGTTCGGCGACACGGTCTACTTTCTCTCGGATCGCAACGGGCCGGTGACGCTCTTCGCTTACGACACCAAATCAAAAACGGTGAAGCAGCTCATCGACAACAAGGGGCTCGATTTCAAGTCGCTTTCGGCAGGACCGGATGCTTTGGTTTACGAGCAGTTTGGCGGGATCTACGTTTTCAATCCGTCGAGCGGCAAATCCACGAAGGTGGACATTCTAATCGCGGGTGATCTGCCCTCGACACGGCCGCACTACGAAAAAGTGGCGGACAGGATTCAGAACGCAGGAATTTCTCCTTCTGGCGCCCGCGCGGTGTTTGAAGCACGCGGCGAAATCTTCAGCGTGCCGGCGGAAAAAGGCGACGTCCGCAATTTAACGCACACGCCTGCGGTGGCCGAGCGCGATCCCGCGTGGTCGCCTGACGGAAAATCCATCGCGTTCTTCTCCGATGAGTCGGGCGAATACGAGCTGCATATCGTCGATCAATCGGGTTCCGGCTCGGTGAAGAAAATCAATCTCGGCAATCCGCCGTCGTTTTTCTACGGGCCGCTATGGTCTCCCGACAACAAGAAAATTGCTTATGCCGACAAGCGCCTGAACCTCTGGTACGTGGATGTAGAGAAGGGCGTTCCGGTGAAAGTGACCACGGACCGCTTCGATGATCCCACTTCGTCCATGAACGAATCCTGGTCGCCGGACAGCAAGTGGCTGACGTACTCGAAGTTTCTTGAGAATCACCTTCGCACGGTGTTCGTGTATTCGCTGGAAACCAGCAAGGAATCGCAAATCACCGACGGCATCAGCGACGCGCGCTATCCCGTTTTCGACAAAGGCGGCAAGTGGCTGGTCTTTGCGGTCAGCACGGACGTAGGGCTTTCTTCGGGCTGGTTGGATTTGTCGAGCTTTCAGCATCCGGTCCTGCGGAACATCTATGCGGCAGTCCTGAAGAAAGGTGATCCATCTCCCGTCGAGCCGCAGAGTGACGAAGAAAAAGTGACGGAAGAGAAGAAGGACGCGGGAGGAGACAAAGCAAAGGAAGGGGATCAGGCGAAAGGAAAAGAAGGCGAGAAAAAGGACGAAAAGAAAGAAGTCAAAGTAGTCATCGATCTTGACGGCATCGGCCAGCGCATCGTTTCACTGCCGATCAAGGCCGCGCGGTACGAAGGTGTGGACACCGGGAAAGCGGGAACACTGTTCCTTTCGGAAATTGTGGACGTGCCGCGCTTCGGACAGCCCAACCCTGCGACCGTCTCGAAGTTTGATTTCACAACGCGCAAGACCGAACCATTTCTGAGCGGAATTCGAGCGTTCGCCGTTTCTGCCAATGGCGAGAAGGTTCTCTATCGCCAGGGCGAAGGATGGTTCATTGGGAAAACGGATGCGGCACCAAAACCGGGTGATGGCGCGCTGAAGCTGGATGGCATGGAGACCTACATTGACCCGCGCGCAGAGTGGAACCAGATGTACCACGAAGTGTGGCGCATCGAGCGCGACTTCCTCTACGACCCGAATCACCACGGGCTCAACATTCCTGCCGCCGAGAAGAAATACTCCGTGTATCTGAAAGGGCTCGGCGGGCGGGCGGACCTCAACTACCTGTTTGACGAAATGCTCGGCGAAATCACTATCGGCCACATGTTCATTGCCGGTGGTGACATTCCGAAGCCCAATCAGGTGAAGGGCGGACTGCTTGGCGCGGACTACAAAATCGAAAACGGGCGCTACCGCTTCGCGCGCATTTATAACGGCGAGAATTGGAATCCCGACCTGCGCGCGCCGCTGACGCAACCGGGCGTGGACGTCAAGGTCGGCGACTACTTGCTCGAAGTGGAAGGCCGCGACGTCCGTCCGCCGGCGGAAGTCTACAGCTTCTTCGAAAACACCGCAGGCAAGCAAATCAAAATCAAAGTGGGATCGAGTCCGGACGGCAAGGACTCGCGCGAAGTGACCGTTGTGCCGCTGCCGAGCGAGTTTGCACTGCGCAACCGCGCGTGGGAAGAAGACAATCGCCGTAAAGTGGACGAGTTGAGCGGAGGGAAGCTAGCGTACGTGCACGTGCCGGACACGGCTGTGGGCGGCTGGCTCAACTTCAACCGCTTTTATTTTGCACAAGTCGGCAAGCAGGGTGCGGTGATCGACGAGCGTTACAACCACGGCGGCGAAGTGGCGGATTATATTATCGACATGTTGAAGCGCCCGCTGCGGAACTGTGCGATTTCGCGCGAAGGCGAAAAGTTCTGCTCGCCTCTGGCACAGATTTACGGGCCAAAGACGATGATCATCAACGAAATGTCCGGTTCTGGCGGCGATGCGTTGCCGTGGATGTTCCGGCAGGACAAAATCGGCCCGCTCGTCGGCAAGAAGACGTGGGGCGGGCTTGTCGGCATTTACGGGTATCCGCCCCTCCTGGACGGCGGCTTCGTTACCGCGCCGCGCGTTGGGATTTATGGGCTGCATGGCGATTGGGAAGTAGAGAACAAGGGCATCCCGCCGGACATCGAAGTGGAAAACGATCCCGCGTCGGTTGCGGCGGGGCATGATCGGCAGTTGGAAAAGGCGGTGGAAGTGACAATGGAAGCACTGAAGAAGAATCCGGTCGTGATTCCGGACCATCCGCCGTATCCGAATTATCATAAGAAGTGATTGGCGACAATTAAAGACAAACCGTGCGGTAGATCTGTCGACCCTCGATGAATGCTAGGGTATTCATGGCAAAGAAAAGCGGCGGCGAGGCTGCCGCAGTCCAAATGGCTTGGTCTCCAACACTTTCGTCAGCGCGCTCTGTCTCGCGGGCACAAATTTACTTGTTTGAGTTGGCGCTTGTTGTCTTCGAGAGCATCCAGGTGAGAAGTTCTGGTTCCGCGTACGCTTTGTCCCAGGAGTTGTGGTCCACGCCAGGGTATTCGGTGTAGTGCACGTCGCCGCCTAACACTTTCATGGCTTCGGCCATGCGGCGCGATTCGGTGACGGGGACGACAGGGTCATCACCGCCGTGGAAAATCCACACGGGGGTTTTTCCAACTTTGTTGGCTGCCGCGATGTAAGGGGAATTGTCGTCGGGAGATTGCGCGCGGGCCTTGTCGGGAACAAGGACTCCGCCGCAAATGGGCACGAGGGCCGCGAATTTGCCGGGATACATTCCCGCAAGATACCAGGTTCCGTAACCGCCCATGGAAAGCCCAGTCAGATAAGTTCGAGCGGCATCACCATGAAACTCTTTTTGCGCCTGCGCCAGAGCGGCCATAGCGACGTCTGCCATCGTACCAGCCCAGAAGACGTCCTTGCGGCACTGCGGCATTACGACAATGGCGGGGAAGCGGCTGCGATCCTTGCGAATCGCGGCGCCGATGCCAACCTGTGTCTGGACTAAGCCGTCATCGGCACGTTCGCCGGCGCCGTGAAGAAACAAAATAACCGGCCACTTCTTCTTCTTTGTCCAATTGTTCGGAACGAACACGTCAAATTTGTACTGCGTGCCTGCGACCGTGACAGTGCGGTCGAGAAAGCCTGTTTCCGCCTTCTTGGCTTCAGCCGGAGCTGAGACCAGCAAAGCAGCGACGATCGCAAAAAGGAGTAGATACTTTGGATTTCCTCGGGAAGCGCGCACGCGTCACCTCCAAGCGGGAAACTGTAACATGAGTTCGGCGAAGGAGGATCAATGGGTCGATGTAAGAAATGCAAAAATCGTTTCTCAGGGGCTGAAGCCCGATTGATATTGCCGACATTAGAGTCAAACCTAAAAGTCCGACCCCCAATTGCCCCATAGACGCTTTAGCCTCCGTCCTTCGGGGAGTCGTGAGGCGGATACATGGAGAGCATTGCAGGTTAGGCTGTGATATTTTTGAAAGTTCCTTTTTCTCATGCCAGAGCTTCCTGAAGTCGAGACGGTAGCGCGAGGATTGCGCCAAGGCATCCTCGGGCGGCGCATTCTGTCAGTGACGCTCGGCAAAACGGATTTCATTGACGATCCAGTGGCGCTGGAACAGAACTTGCCGGGACGCCGGATTGAAGCCGTCGAGCGCTACGGGAAATTTATGTTGTTGCGCCTATCGCCGCCGAACGGAACGAACGGAATCCATGGCGACGATGGTAGAAAGCCGGCCTCTTTGCTGGTGCATCTCGGAATGACCGGGCAGATGGCGCCTAGCCCCGCGGAAGAACCTCGCGAGAAGCACACGCACGTTTGCATGTTGCTCGACGATGGCCGCGAACTGCGCTACACCGACCCGCGGCGCTTTGGCCGCATAGCGTATTTGACGGAAGCTCCTCTCGCGGAGGAATTGACGCGGTTTGGCGCCGATCCGCTGGAAGTCAGCAAAGACGAATTCGTGAAAAGAATCCGCGAACGGCGTGCGCGCATCAAAGCGCTGCTTTTGGATCAGAGCGTGCTTCGTGGCGTGGGAAACATTTATGCGGACGAAAGCTTGTGGCGAGCGAAAATTCACCCGGCGCAACTGGGCGCGAAGCTGACATGCAAGCAGGCGGAAACTCTGTGGCGCGCGTTGCAGGAAATCCTGCGCAAAGCCATCGTCTTGCGCGGCTCTTCGATTTCCGATTTTCTTGACGCCGAAGGCCAGCCGGGAGAATATCAGCGGCGCCATCGGGCCTATGGGCGCGAAGGAAGAGCCTGTCACCGATGCAAGACGGTGATCCGGCGCGGAATCGTGGCAGGCCGGAGCAGCTATTTTTGCCCCAAGTGCCAGCGGGCGCCGCGTGGATTCGTCGTGTTGCCACTGCCGCCTCGGGCGGCCGTCGGGTCTACAGAAAAAATGCGAAGCACGCGAAAACTGGCAAAAGCCCAATCCAAACGTGCCGAAAGGGTATGAACGTTCGTTAGCGAAATGCGCGCCGTCGTCCAAAGAGTCAGCCGCGCGAAGGTAACCGTCGAGGGGCGTGTCACGGGCGAGATTGCTGCTGGGTTGATGATCCTGCTCGGAGTTGGGCGCAACGATACGTCAGCGGTAGTGGACCGTATGGCGGAGAGATGCGCAAACCTACGCATCTTCGAAGACGATCAAGGCAAAATGAACCGGTCACTGCTCGACGTCAAAGGAAGCGCCCTGGCCGTCTCGCAATTCACCCTGTACGGCGACGCACGCGGGCAGCGGCGGCCTAGTTTCATCACCGCAGCGCCGCCAGAGCTGGCAAAAACGCTGTATGAGGAATTTTGCGAGGCGCTGCGCAAGCTGGGAGTTACTGTCGCCACCGGAATTTTTCAGGCCATGATGTCCGTGGAGCTGGTCAATGAAGGCCCGGTCACGATCCTCCTCGATTCAGATAACACGTTCTAACCGCCGCGTTGGGACGAGAAAGGTGCGCGAAAGTTGGACTTGCGACCGCGCGCTAGAGGAGTTGCGCACTTTGGGGGAGCAGCGAAACGTCGACGGCATGGCGCACTTCGGAATCCGCGCAAAAATCGTGTACGGCGTTGCGAAACCCAAGATGGATGAGTTGGCGCGCCGGATTGGGAAGGATCACAAATTGGCTCTGGAATTGTGGGCCAGCGGCGTGCACGATGCGCGCATCCTGGCGGGCATGATCGATTTGCCGGAACAGGTTTCGGCGAGACAAATGGAGAGGTGGGTGCAGGACTTTGATAATTGGGACGTCTGCGACGGAACGTGCTGTCATCTCTTTGTGTTTGCCGCTCCGGCGTGGAAGAAAGGGGTCGAGTGGTGCCGACGCGACCAGGAATTCATCAAGCGAGCCGGTTTTGCGCTGATGGCCTACTTGGCCTATCGCGACAAGCAAGCCAGTGACGCGCAATTTCGGAAAATGTTCCCGCTGATCGAGCGAGAAGCTCACGATGACCGCAACTTCGTAAGAAAAGCCGTCAACTGGGCTTTGCGGAATATCGGCAAGCGCAATTTTCGATTGAACCGCGAAGCGATTCGAGCGGCGGAAAGGATTCGCCGGCAGGGCACGCGTTCCGCTCGATGGATTGCCGCGGACGCGCTCCGCGAACTTCAAAGCAACGCCGTCCAGGATCGGCTGCGGCGAAAGGCAAGCGCAAGCCAATGACAACAACTGGAGAAAACCAAGAGCTGAAGGTTCGCCGCGCGAAAAGCGCAGATGCGCCGCGGCTGGCAGAACTCGCCACCCAGCTTGGCTACCCGTCTACAGCCGCACAACTCCGCGAAAGATTGCGGCGGATCAGCCCGGCGTCGCAGAATGCGGTGTTTGTAGCAGAAGCGAAAGACGCTGGGGTCGTCGGCTGGCTGCACGTCAGCAAGCAGGCGCTGCTGGAAAGCGACATTCGCGGCGAGGTGAACGGCCTTGTCGTTAAAGAGGGACACCGCAGCCTTGGTGCGGGCGCGCGGCTGCTCGTCGCCGCCGAAGATTGGGCCCGCAAACACGGATGCAAAAGCATGTCCGTGCGTTCGAACGTGATTCGCGAGCGCGCCCACAAGTTCTACGAGCGAAACGGCTACGAGCACTACAAAACGCAAAAATCCTTCCGCAAGCCGCTGTAAACCCTGACAGGGTTCCCAGTAAGCCGCTAATTCCTTTTTTGAAACCAGCGCACCAGTTTTAACCAATATTTATATCGTACTACGATATACTAAGAGCATGCCCAAGGAACTTTCTACGGCTGAGTATCAAGCCTTAGCGGAGCTGCGCTATCGCATTCGCAAGTTTTTGCGTGAAGGCGACACGGTTGCCACCGCGACGGGCCTCGAACCCCAGCAGTATCTGCTGCTGCTGATGATTCGCGGAATTCCCAACGGGCAGGAAGCTACTGTCAGCAATTTAGCGGAGCGCCTTGTGCTAAAGCACCACAGCGTGGTGGAGCTGATCGACCGCATGGAAGCGCACGGCTACGTGCGCCGCAGCCGCAGCCGCGAGGACCGTCGCAGCGTTTTGGTTTCGCTGCTGCCCCGCGGTGAAAAATTACTCGAGCAGGTGGCCCAGCACCGCGTCAGCGAATTGCGCGCGTCCGGTGCCGCCCTGGCCAGCGCGATCGCGGCGCTCTTGAAAAACAGCCATGCGTTGCACGGCAGAAAGATTTCTATGGTTCGTCCCCGGAAAAGACTGGAAAAGAGGCGTGGATAAGGTGCAGCAAAAAGTTAGTTCGCACGACCCCGAAAGCGGGAAAAACAGAAGCCGCCATCAAGAAGAGTTGGGAGATTTTTCCACTACGCTTCGCGTGGTGCCAATTTCTGCGCTGGCGATCGGCATCGGCGTCCTTTGCGCATTTGTTGCGCTGGCGCTCTTGCGTTTGATCGGGCTTTTCACCAATTTGTTTTACTACGGCCACTGGGGATCGGCGCTCGTGTCCCCGGCGGGAAATCACCTCGGATGGTACAGCGTTCTCGTCCCCGTCGCCGGCGGGCTTATCGTGGGCCTGATGGCGCGTTACGGCTCCGAACGAATTCGCGGCCACGGCATTCCCGAAGCGATCGAAGCGATTCTGATCAATGGTAGCCGCGTTGAGCCCAAGGTGGCCATTCTCAAGCCGGTATCTTCGGCCATTGCCATCGGTTCCGGCGGACCGTTTGGCGCCGAGGGCCCAATCATCATGACCGGCGGCGCGTTTGGATCGATGATCGCGCAGCTCTTTCATCTGACCAACGCCGAACGCAAGACGCTGTTGGTGGCCGGGGCCGCGGGAGGAATGTCGGCAACGTTCGCTGCGCCCGTGGCTTCGGTGTTGCTTGCTGTTGAGCTGTTGTTGTTTGAATGGAAGCCGCGCAGTTTGGTTCCCGTAGCGTTGGCGAGCGTTGTGGCCGACGTGATGCGTCGCTATATTTTGGGATACGGGCCGATGTTTCCCGTGCCGGCTCATCCGCTGCATATCGGTCCCGTAAGTCTGCTAGGCTGCGTGCTTGTCGGTTTGCTTGCCGGATGCCTTTCCGCACTTCTCACCCTCTCTATCTACAAAGTGGAAGACGGGTTTCAAAGACTGCCGATTCACTGGATGTGGTGGCCGGTGATTGGAGGGCTGGCGGTTGGTTTGGGCGGCATGATTTTCCCGCAAGCGCTGGGCGTGGGGTACGACACGATCGGGGCGATGCTGCAAGGCGCCGTGACCAGCAAAGTCATCCTTGGTGTTCTGCTAGTGAAATGGTTCATCTGGGCGGTGTCGCTCGGTTCTGGGACGTCCGGCGGAGTGCTAGCGCCATTGCTGATGATGGGCGGCGCACTCGGCGGACTCGAAGCGATGTTCCTGCCGCATGAGGGCGCGGGGTTCTGGTCGCTCATTAGCATGGGCGCAACGCTGGGAGGCACGATGCGCGCGCCGTTCACGAGCATTGTCTTTGCCTTCGAATTGACACATGACCCAAGCATCCTTCTGCCTTTGTTGATTGCAAGCATCCTGGCGCATACGTTCACGGTATTGACGTTGAAGCGCTCCATTCTGACGGAAAAGGTGGCGCGGCGCGGCTATCATCTGAGCGCAGAATACGCGGTAGACCCGCTGGAAATCCTGTTCGCACGCGACGTGATGCGCACGAAAGTGGCGGTATTGCCCGCGTCGAGCAGCCTGGGAGAATTTCAGAGAGCTTTGACAAATCACCGGCAAAGCCAACGGCTTTTACCCGTGGTGGACAACAACGGAGTTCTGGTTGGGGTGGTGACGCGTGGCGACATGCACAAGCTTTTGAGCCAAGGAGACGAGGCGGTAGTGCGCCGTCCCCTTCGCGATC
Source organism: Terriglobia bacterium (assembly GCA_033853375.1). Classification (GTDB taxonomy): domain Bacteria; phylum Acidobacteriota; class Terriglobia; order Acidiferrales; family UBA7541; genus Acidiferrum. The sequence continues at coordinate 10,091 of JAWOLO010000529.1, read as the reverse complement.
TGGTCCGCCGCGAAACTGTGGAAGCGTTTCCGGATGAACCGCTGCGCTCGGTGGTCTATCGAATGGCGGAAAAGCAGGTAACACGAATGCCGATCCTTGAACCAGAAACACGGAAATTCATCGGTCTGATCGCGCTTGACGATTTGCTGAAAGCGCGCGCGCGGCATTTGGAGGAAGAGAAGCGGCGCGAACAAGTCTTAAGCCTGCGATTTTTCATGCCCGGAGGCGGGGACCAGGAGGAGACGGAGACGCGGGACGAAGCAGAAACACACGCGGCTTCGTGAGATTGCCAGGACGGTCCTCTCCAATCCAAAAGTCACGGAAAAAAAATGAACGCAAGTGAGCCAGAATCCAAAAGCGGGTGGGGAGCTTTGTCGCCGCAATGGATGGCCATCCTGCGGGACCGCGAAGAGCAGGCATTCCTAGCGCTCACGCTGTTCATCGGAGCATTGGTGGGAGCGACGGTGGTCGCGTTCATTTTGCTCACCGAACGGTTTGGAGCGCGGCTGTATCCCGCAGGCGGTATGGGTTTGCGCCGATTGCTAGTGCCGATAGCCGGTTCGCTGGGTATGGGCTACTTGCTATACCGCTATTTTCCGGATGCACGCGGCAGCGGCGTCCCGCAAACGAAAGCGGCTTTGTACGCGCGCGAAGGACGGATTACTCTCGGCACGGTATTCGGAAAGTTTTTTTGTACCTCAGCAACGCTGGCGAGCGGGATTCCGCTCGGGCGTGAAGGGCCGGCTGTACAAGTCGGCGCAGGACTTGCCTCGGTTCTGGGACGAAGGCTGGGGCTTAGCCAAGAGAAAGTGAAGGCGCTAATCCCCGTGGGAGCAAGCGCGGCCATCGCAGCCGCGTTCAACACACCTATGGCGGCGGTGTTGTTTTCGCTCGAAGAAGTAGTCGGGGATTTGCATGCGCCAGTGCTGGGTTCGGTGGTGCTGGCGTCGGCCACTTCCTGGGCCGTGCTGCGTTTGTTGCTGGGGAACAATCCGCTGTTTCGCGTGCCGCAATACCAGTTGGTGAATCCGTGGGAGCTGGGAATCTACGCCGTGTTGGGAGTAGCCGGCGGATTGGTTTCCGTGGCATTCACGAAACTGCTGCTGGCGATGCGCGCGCGATTTCTGAAATTTCCCAAAAAGACGCTCTGGTTCCAGCCAATGGTGGGCGGAGTGATGGTAGGAATCATGGGCTGGTTCGTGCCGGAGTTGCTGGGCGTGGGCTACAAGCACGTTGGCGAAGCGTTGAACGGCAGGATGGCCTTGAAGTTGATGGCTTTGCTGCTGGTATTGAAACTGGTTGCGGTGGCGACGAGCTACGCGTCGGGGAACGCAGGAGGAATTTTCGGGCCAAGCCTGTTCCTCGGCGCGATGCTGGGCGGAGTAGTGGGCAACGTGGCCAATCATTTTCTCCCCCGTACGGTGGGAACGCCCGGTGCGTACGCGTTGGTGGGGATGGGCACGGCCTTTGCGGGAATCGTGCGCGCACCTATGACCTCGGTGCTGATGATTTTTGAGACCACGCGCGATTACGCGGTCATCGTGCCGCTGATGATTTCCAACCTGATAAGCTTTTTTATCTCGGCCAAGCTGCAGCCCAAGCCAATTTATGACGAACTGGCTCATCAGGATGGCATTCACCTGCCAAGAGCGGAGACTCGGCACCAAGAGGCGCAGCGGCAAGTGAATCACGCGATGCGCGAGGCCACGGAAGTTCTTCAGGCAGGCATGACCGTTCAGGAAGCCTTGGAAGGAGCAAGTTCGAGCGAGTTTCGGGCTTGGCCGGTGTGCGACAGCAGAGGTGTGATAGGAATGGTTAGCTTGGGACGGCTGAGAGATGCGGCCGGTGAGGGCTCCGCAGGCAAGGCGCTCGGGGAACTTGTGGACGCGAATGATTTCCCTCACGTGCATATCGACCATGCGCTGCACGTGGCTTTGGATCGCATGGGAGCGAACCAGTTGGAGCTGCTGCCGGTGGTCAGCCGCGCCAATGTGCACCAGCTCAGAGGCGTCATAACGCGGCAGGATGTGCTGATGCAGTATGGAGTGGCTGCGACGGGCGACTCAGAAAAACGAGCGGCGGCGGATAAGTTTCCCTCCTAGTGGATGAACTAGCGGCGGAGGGATATCGCGGAGAGGATTCGCATGGACGAGCAAGAATTTGATGCGTTGTTCCAGCGGCCCTTTGGGATGGAGGACTTTCAGAGGGCGGATGCGCAGTGGGGCCGCTGCGCATCACTCGCTACTGCGCTCTTCGGGAGGACGCCCGAGGATTTGAAACGGCAACTGGTTGAGCCGCATCCACGGATTCCCGCGGGCTTTACTTTGGCCGACTTCCGGGACCTGCTGCAGCACGTTCAGGCGATTTCAGGGCTCGTTCTAAACGGTTCAAGCAACCCACGGATGTCCTACCTGTCTCTCTGGCTGACGCAGTTCGCGTCTGCGACCGTTACCGTTGATGGGCAACGTTACACGGTACGGGAAGCGCGTTGCGAGATCGTTCGCCGCGCCATTGAGTATATGGAGAGCAACTAGGTGAAGCGGCCCGCCCAAGCCCTTCGATTCGCTCAGGGTAAGAAGGCGGCCACCACAAACGATCACCCGGGCACAAGGTGAGCTGCCGTTTACCACCGTGCCCGCACCGCTTTGTGACTGGCGCAATCCGACGATGCCGCAGTGGTGATGGAATTGACTTCGTCGGAGGGGGAACTTAGGATACGCGGTAGAGGCGGGAGGAAGGAGACGTGCTTCCCCATGCCAGCCCCAGAACCAGCCCGCGAAGCGCTCACCGGGAAGACGCTTGGGCACTACCGAATCCTTGAAAAGATCGGCGCCGGAGGAATGGGAGAGGTCTACCGCGCGCACGATGAGCATCTTGAACGCGAAGTAGCCATCAAAATTTTGCCTACCGGGACGCTCTCCGATGACACCGCGCGCAAACGATTCCGCAAAGAAGCGCTCGCTCTTTCCAAGCTGAATCATCCCCACATCGCTACGATTCACGACTTCGACACGCAACAAGGCCTCGACTTCCTGGTGATGGAATTCATCCGAGGCGTGGGTCTGCGCGAAAAGCTGGCCCGCGGACCGCTTGCCGAAAAGGAAATCTTGGATCTGGGAACGCAGCTCGCCGAGGGTCTGTCGGCCGCGCACGAACAGGGTGTGGTTCACCGCGATCTGAAACCCGGAAACTTGAGGGTAACGAACGAGGGGCGGTTGAAGATCCTGGATTTTGGTTTAGCGAAACTGTTCGATCCAGCGAAAGGAGAAGTACGGGCGGAGACACTCACGCAAAGCGTGGAGGATTCGCAGCTGATGGGAACTCTGCCATACATGGCGCCGGAGCAAGTGAGCGGAGAACACATTGATGCGCGAACCGATGTGTATGGCATGGGCGCGGTGCTCTACGAAATGGCAACGCAGAAGATGCCATTCCGCGAAGACTCCGCGCCGCGCCTGCTGGCTTCCATTTTGCAGCAACCCGTGGAAGCGCCGCGCGCATTCAATCCACGGCTTTCTGCCGAGTTAGAACGAATCATCCTGAAGTGCCTGGAGAAGGAGCCAGGCCGCCGCTTTCAATCTGCCCGCGAGTTGGCGGTAGACCTGGACCGTTGCGCCCATCCCTCGGAGACGCAAACCGGCAGACTGATGCGCAAACCTGCGTGGCAGCGGGCCATGAGTTCGGCTCGACTCCATCCGCTGGCCTTCACGTCTTCGAGCGTTGTGATAGCCGTAGTGGCCGTGCTCTTGTGGTGGGTGTTTGGCGCCCGTCCGGTGCTGTCTTTCGCGCCGCGCAATTTTGTGCTGATTTCCGATTTCGACAATCAGACCGGAGATGCGCTCTTCGATCGCTCGCTGCGTACGGCGTTGATCGTAAGTGTGGAACAATCCGCCCACGTAAACGTCGTTCCCGCCGGGAGGATGGCGGATAGTCTGAGGCGCATGGGCAAAAAGCCCGGTGACAGAATCGATGAAAGCATAGGGCGCCAGATGTGCCTCCGTGATTCCGTTCCTGCCCTGCTCGTGCCGGCGATTTCGCGCGTGGGTCAACAATATGCGTTGTCGGCGCAGCTCATTGATCCGCGAACCGGCGTGTCAGTCCAGTCTTACATGGAAATGGCCGATGGCCAGAATGAAATCTTGCCCGCACTTGGCAAGCTGGCCGCGCAAGTACGCCACGGATTGGGAGAGTCATGGTTTAAGACCTACAAGCAGGATCGCCGCCTCCCTTTGGTTACCACCTCGTCCCTTTCCGCCCTCAAGATGTATGTGGACGGTCAGGATCAGTGGCGTAAGGGCCAATATCCCCAGGCCATGCAGCTCTGGAATTCCGCGCTGCAAGCGGATCCGGACTTCGCAATGGTGCATGCTGCTGTCGGGACCGCGCTCTATTCTTACATCTTCAATAACCCCGTTGAGGGGAAGAAACACTTCGAGCGGGCGCTGCAACTTTCCGAACGAACCACTGAGAGAGAGCGGCTCTTTTTGCGGGCCATGTTCGCAGTAAATCAAAACCACTTTCCGGACGCATCGCAACTGCTTCAGGAATATTTGCAGGAATATCCGGATGACAGCGGAGTGCGATTTTCTCTAGCGCATCTGCTTCGCGACAACGATCGCTGCCCCGAGGCCATCGAGCAATATAAGGAAGTGCTTCGCCTGGATCCCGGCTCTGCAGGTTCCATGGTGGACATCGCCACTTGCAACGCGAACGTGGAAAACTATGCCGAGGCCATCCGTTACTACGAACAAGCCTTTCAACTGGAACCGTCCTGGAAAAACGGAGGAAATCTCACACGGGAATATGGATTGGATTTAGTCAGGGCAGGTCAGGAAGCGAAGGCGCGCGAGCTGTTCACAGCAACACTAGCCAACCCCGATTCGCATGGCCTCATGCTGCGTTCAGTGGCTTACCTCGATCTGTACCATGGGCGTTACCGCGCAGCCAAAGCGGGCCTGCAAGAAGCGCTGCTGGTGGACGAATCGAGGCAAGTCCCCCTGAGCATCGCGCGGGAGCACTGCATCCTCGGCATCGTTTACGAAGGATTGGGCGACAACCGGTCCCTCATTCGCGAAATGGACGCAGCCATGAAGCTCTATCCCTCGATCCCGGATAAGGTGATCAGCGGCGTTTGGCTGGTCCGAGGGTACGTGCGTGCCGGACTCGCGGATAAAGCCGCTGCGGTAGTGGACACGATGAAAAAGCAAGCGGATATGAACGACCCCTCGCGGGCCAACCTGGTTAATTTTTCCGAAGCGGAAGTAGAACGCCAACGGGGAAATTATGCGCATGCCATCGAACTTCTGCTTCTAGCAGATCACCAGCATCGCAGCAAATCCATTTCCGACAGCCTCGCCCGTGCCTACGAGGCCTCCGGTGATACCGAGCAAGCAGCGCGCTGGCTAAAAACACTTAATGACGGCAAAGACGCGCTCGGGTGGGAGCCACAGCAGGATTGGCTCAGCTCGTACGTGCGCCTGGCTCGTCTCGACCTGTCGCTTGGGAAAAAAGATGAAGCCAAGGCTCTGCTCACGCAATTCCTCGATCTGTGGAAAGACGCTGACTCAGACATCCCTCTCCTGAAAGAAGCCAAAGCGGAGTATAGGAAGTTGCAGTAGGCCCTGCAAGCCCGTGCGTAAGACCGGGTCCCCTCCAGTTAGCCCGCTAAGTCACTGACCGAAAGAAAACGGCTGGCATTTTCTCAACGCGAAGTTGGGGCTGAGCCGCCGGGGTGCGACGGGACGACAGTGATGGTGAGCTGTGACGAATACAGCTTGGAGTGGTGGACGGCGTTGTGGGCGACCACGCCGTGAGATTCGTCGTAGTTGTTGCCGCCGGTGTTCAAGTTGCGATCGAAACGCGGAAAATTGCTGCTGGAAACCTCGATGCGAAGCCGGTGGCCAGCCTCGAAGTAATTGCTCGTGTTCAAGGGCTGCAGTGTGACTCTGTAAACTTTTCCGGATTCCATCCACACGAGCGGTTTGTCGTAGCCGTCGCGATAGCGCATGCGCTGAATGGATTCGTCGAGATTGTAGGAGCGGCCGTCGGGATATACATCGAGGACTTTCACGGTAAAGTCGGTGTCTTTCGCGTCCGACGAAACGTAGAGCGTGGGCTCGATCGGGCCGGTCACTTCGGTGCCTTCCTTGAAGGGCTCGGAAGTGTAGACAAGGATGTCCGCTCGCGCTTCCATTTTCCGCTGGTCCCACGCGCCTGCTTGAACCGCGTCGCCGGTGCAACAGACGTTGCCACCATAGGAGAGCACTGGGTTCATGGGATCGTAGGTGAACGAATCCGGCTTATCGGCATCGGGAGGAGAAGTCACAAGAGCGCCGTCGCCGGTCAACGAGTTAGCGTGGCCGGCGCTGGATAGATACATCGTCAGCGGATGCGCGCCGGCGGGCGGCCAAGTGTCCGAAGACTGCCACTTGTTGAGGCCCATCGTGTAGTAGGTAACTTTCGGAAGCGCATCGAGGCGCAGGCTTTTGTCGCCTTTCAAGAAACGGTCAAAAAAGCTGTAAATGATTTCCTGATAGTCGAGCCGGGCATCGCCCATGCTGCGTTCGCCGACGATGGTATCTTCAGTGGCGCGCATGTAGGCGCAGTGGGTGACCGGAGCGATGATGGCCCATTGCTGGTTGGCGATTTCGCCCTTGGCGTTTTTGCGGACATGATTATACAGGGCGAGATTCGGGCCAATCGATACGTCATACCAGGACATGAACCAAAGGCCGGGAACGTTAAGCGGCATGTCGTCGTGATACAAACCGCCCTTGTACCAGGCGGGATCGTTCGGTGTGCGCTGAATCATGCGGCCGCCAGTAGGCACGGGCATGGCGTCGGCGAAAATTCCGGGAGGTCCATCGACAGCTTTAATGATGTCCTGCTCTGGCAAGTGCCAGAGAGCTTTGGACCATTCGACCGGAGGAAGCTGCTGGGCGAGGTCGAAGGATTTTGATTCGCGGATCAAGTCGGCCTGCGAAGTATTGGGCGGAAACATGGGCCGCACCTGGTTTTCTTCACCATAGAGCCAGGCAATGAAAAGCATTTGGACGGCGCCGCCGCGATACCAGTTGCCCTGCTCGTAATAGGGCGCAACGCGTCCGACGCCAGCGCCGAAACCCTGGACGTTCATCGCGGCATACGCGGAATTGCCCATCGCGGCGATGCCCATCTGGTATTCGGCGGTCGAGGAGCAGCCGGTGGTGCCAACTTTTCCATTGGACCACGGTTGCGAAGAAATCCAGGTGAGCGCGTCATCTCCATCTGTGCGCGGCGCGTCGAGAATGTCGTAATTACCTTCGGAGAAGAAATGGCCGCGCTCGTTTTGAATCACGTAGGCGTAGCCGCGCTTGATTGCGGTCATGATCGTGTTCATGTCCGCCGGGACGCCGTTGCGCACATCCCAGAAATTAAAATTGTAGGGAGTACGAACCCAGATGGTGGGAACTTTGCCGGTGGCGTTTTTGGGGCGGTAGATGTCTGTCGCCAGGTGAACGCCGTCACGCATGGGCATCATCACTTTGCGGTCGATGATGGCAAGAGATTCGAGTTCCTTCTCCGTTTCGATGCGCTGCTGCTTCTGGGCGGGCGTAAGAGGTGTTTGTTGCTGGGCACGCGCGACAGCGATGGCGACGGCGCACACCGCAGTGGAAGCTAAGATGATTCGAGCGGCGGATTTTCTCATCGGATGACTCCCTCTCAGAAACGGGAGTGTGATTCTGCCACATCCGGCGAGACACGGGAAGATTTGCCGAAGTGACGGAACGACGGATGGCGGGGCAGGCTGCTGGAGGGCGTAAACTGAGCGACCACAGAGCAGGGCTAAGTTATATGTTGGTATCGTACTGATTTTGTTCTATCCTTGCGATACCTGCCTGCGGTAGGCAGGCTGCCAGGAGCTTCCCTCGCCATGCTGTTCAAAACGCAGAGCGCAGCGGTGTATGGGATCGACGCCTACCTCGTGGAGGTGGAAGTAGACGTGGGATCCGCGCGCATGCAGGACTTCAATGTCGTAGGCTTGCCCGACAATGCCGTGAAAGAGAGCCGGGAACGCATCAAGAGTGCGCTGCGGAATTGCGGTTACGAATTTCCGTACGGCCAAGGCGTGACCATCAATCTGGCGCCAGCCGATGTGCGCAAAGAAGGCTCGGGATTTGATTTGCCCATGGCGCTGGGGCTGGTGGGATGCCAAGGGCAGTTTTTCGGCAAACAACTTGATCGATGTATGTTCCTGGGCGAGCTGTCGCTTGACGGGAGCGTGCGGCCGGTACGTGGAGCTTTGTCGGCGGCGCTGGCGGCGCGTGACATTGGATTGCATTCCGTGGCCGTGCCGGAAGCGAACGCAAAGGAAGCGGCTGTGGTCGAAGGCGTGAACGTGTTTGCGTTGAAGTCGCTGCCGCAAGCGGTGGACCTGGTAAATTCGCCGGAGACGTTCACGCCCATAAAAGTGGATGCAGCGCAGATGCTTTCGGAGGCGGCGCAGTACTCGGTGGACTTGCGCGACGTCCACGGCCAGCAAGCGGCGAAGCGCGCGCTGGAAGTGGCTTGCGCCGGCGGGCACAACATTTTGTTCATCGGCCCACCTGGCGCGGGTAAGACCATGCTGGCGAAGCGCATCCCGACGATTCTGCCGCCGATGTCGCTTGAGGAAGCCATTGAGACGACGCGCATTCACAGCGTCGCGGGAGTTTTGGAAGACAGCCGCGGGTTGGTGGGGACACGGCCGTTTCGGTCACCGCACCACACCATCAGCGATGCAGGGTTGATTGGAGGAGGCGCGGTGCCGCGGCCGGGTGAAGTTTCGCTTGGCCACAACGGCGTTCTGTTCCTGGATGAACTGCCGGAGTTTCAAAGAAACGTCTTGGAGGTGATGCGCCAGCCGCTTGAAGACGGGGCGGTCACGATTTCTCGCGCGGCAATTTCGGTGACGTTTCCTTCGCGGTTCATGCTGGCGGCGGCAATGAATCCCTGCCCGTGCGGCTATTTTGGCGACCCCACGCGCGAGTGCCGCTGCACGCCGCCGATGATCCAGCGCTACGTGTCGAAGATTTCGGGGCCGCTGCTGGACCGCATTGATATTCACATCGAAGTGCCGGCGGTGAAGTACAAAGAGCTGCGCGCACCGTCGTCGGCCGAGGATTCGGCGGCGGTGCGGAAACGCGTGATTAACGCGCGGGAAAGGCAAATGCAACGGTTTCAAGGCGAGAAAAAGATTTACGCGAATGCGCAGATGATGCCGAAAATGATTCGCAAGCACTGCGCGATTTCCGCAGAAGGCGAGAAATTGCTCGAAAACGCCATCACGCGGCTGGGACTGTCAGCCCGCGCGCACGACCGGATCCTAAAGGTGGCGCGCACGATTGCCGACCTGGATGGCAGCAACAGCATCGAGCCGCGGCATTTGAGCGAAGCGATTCAATACCGCACGCTGGATCGGTCCTATTGGGCCTAGTAGGACGGACATTCCTGTCTGTCACATCAGGTTGTGGAGCGGGGGCCGCATGTCGGATTGAAGGAGAAGAGGACTGAGGGAAGGAGAAGAAGACAGGCAAGAATGCCTGTCCTACCACGATGCTGAGCGAGCCGAAGACGTATTATGAACGGCATCTTCCGCATTGGCAGCCCGCAGGAAAGGCGCTGTTCATCACCTGGGGTTGGCCGGATCGTTACCGGCCACTTTCTGGCGCGACTGCACAGAAAAGACAGACGGGAAACGGTTTGTGGCATTCGACCGGTTCCTGGATACAGGATCCACGGGGCCAACGCGGACGAAGACTCCGAGCATTTCCAAAATGATCGTAGATGCAATCATCCACTACATTGAGAATAATCCTGTAAAGGCGGGGCTGGTTCACGATCCGGGAGACTGGCTATGGTCAAGCGTTGCGAAGGCCGGGAGCTAGGGCCTGGGTGGTGGGACAGACGTTCCTGTCTGTCGCTTCGGGTTGACAGGAAAGAATGTCTGTCCTACCAAGGCTCCATTGACGAGCTTTCCTCCGCTGTGTTACCCATAATTGCGTTCCCCTTGTGGCTTCAGGGCGGCCACGACGCGAAAGAATGACTGCGGGCGCCAAACATCTGGAAATCAC
>JAWOLO010000528.1:0-5151 GCA_033853375.1 Terriglobia bacterium | reverse complement strand
GCATCGCCGGCGTCGTGGGCTGGATTGATTTGTGCTCGCCTCTGGCGGCCAAGCGCTTGAAGTTTTTTTCACAATTCGCAAAGTTGCGCGGCTTCCGCCACGTCGCTCAGGATGAGCCCGACGATCGCTTCCTCGTTCGCAAAGATTTTCTGCGCGGCATCGCCAGCCTCCATCAATTCGGTTTCACATACGATATTCTCATTTATCCTCGCCAGTTGCCCGCCGCTCTCGAACTTGTCGCCCAATTTCCCGAGCAGCGGTTTGTTATCGACCACATCGCGAAGCCCGAAATCAAAGCGAGGAATCGCTCCGGTTGGGCCGCGCGCATGCAAAAGATTGCCGCGCATCCCAACGTGTATTGCAAACTTTCGGGGATGGTCACGGAAGCCGATTGGCATGGCTGGAAGAAAGAAGATTTTCGCCCCTATTTGGATGTAGTCTTTGGAGCCTTTGGGCCCCGCCGGCTGATGTTCGGCTCGGACTGGCCGGTGTGCTTGCTCGCGGCCAGTTATCAGCAAGTCGTGGAAGTTGTCGAAGACTACATTCAAGATTGTGCGGCGGATGTGAAGGCAAGAATTTTCGGCGGCAACGCAATTGAGTTCTATCAGTTGAAAGCAGCGAAACGTGGACTTGCAGCTTAAAGACAAAGTGGTTCTAATCACCGGCGGCGGCAAGGGGATCGGGGCGGCGATCGTTCGCGGTTGCGCGCGCGAAGGTGCGATTCCCGTCTTTGTGGACAAAGACGCCGAGGCAGGGAAGAAGCTCAAGGAAGAATTGAGCAAAGCCGGCGCAAAATGCAGCTTCCTTTTCACCGATGTTTTGCCTGCCGAAAATTGCGCTGCCATCGTCGAGAAAACACTCGGCGAGTTCGGCTGCCTGGACGTGCTCATCAACAACGTCGGCGCGAACGATAACGTCGGCCTCGAAACCGGCTCTCCCGAAAAATACGTCGCCTCCCTGCGATTGAATCTGTTTCATTACTACAACATGACGCACTACGCTTTGCCGGCGCTGAAAAAATCGCAAGGCTGCATTCTGAATGTCGCCTCGAAAGTGGCCATGACCGGCCAGGGCAAAACCTCCGGCTACACCTCTGCCAAAGGCGCGATTCTCTCGCTCACGCGCGATTGGGCTTGCGAATTGCTCCCTTACGGCATGCGCGTCAACGCGATCGTTCCGGCGGAAGTGATGACTCCTCTTTACCAGTGGTGGGTCAATACGTTTCCCAATCCCGAAGAAAAGTTGAAGCACATTGTCTCGAAAATTCCGCTAGGGAAGCGCATGACGCAACCGGAAGAAATTGCCGCGATGGCCTTGTTTCTCATTTCGCCGCAGGCCAGCCACATTACGGGCCAGCATGTTCTCGTTGACGGCGGTTACGTGCATCTCGACCGTGCGCTGACGTGAAGCGCGGGTTGTCATTCCGAGGAGCCAGCCTGCGGCAGGCAGGCGAGCCGACTAGGAATCCTGGCTTGTAACTAACAAAAGCAGACCCATCGCTGTGCGCTGGATCTGTATTTTCGAGTGTGTCATTCCGAACCCGGTCCCGCGTTTTTTCCGGGAACGGCGGTGAGGAATCTGCTTTTTCTTAGTCGTTGTAGAGGCGCGCTTAGCGCGTCGCAAGTTGCCACACGAAAGCCGGAAAAATTCGTGTGCACGGAGGAACCTTGGCGCCACCATCCGCTCCTCTCACTGAACGAAAATATGTTCTGCCGTTCATTCTCATCACCAGTTTGTTTTTTCTGTGGGCCTTCGGCGTCAATCTGAACGACGTTCTCATTCCTCAGTTCAAATCCGCCTTCAGCCTGAGCGACTTTCAATCCTCCTTCATCCAAGTTGCCTTCTTCGGCGGCTACTTTCTCGCGGCAATCGTTGCCGGACGCGCCATGGAGCGCATCGGCTACAAGCGCGGAATTCTCACCGGCCTGTGTCTCTGCGCTACGGGAGCGTTCCTCTTTGTGCCCGCCGGTTCGCTGGGGATTTACGCACTGTTCCTGCTTTGTTCGTTCGTGCTGGCTTGTGGGCAGAGCTTCCTCGAGGTCGCCGCTAATCCTTACGCGGCGATTCTCGGCCCGCCGGAAAGCAGTGAGCGCCGGCTCAATCTAGCGCAGTCGTTCAATGGCGTCGGCTACGTGGTGGCACTGTATGTTGTTGGACCGATGATCCTCTCCGCGAAGGTGCCTACCGCAGCGGAACTCGCGCACCTCAGCCCGGCCGCCTTGCAGGCGTATCGCGCGTCGCAAACGGCCACAGTTCGCATTCCATACTTGGTGATCGCCGGCATTTTTGTAGTTGTCGCCGCCATGATTTACTTCGCCCATTTGCCGGAAATCCACGAGCAGGCCGCGCCAGGAGAAGCCGAAGCTTCCGCAAGTTGGGCGGGAGTGCTGGCTCACAAACATCTGGTGAGCGGCGTCATCGCCCAATTTCTCTATGTTGGCGCGCAAGTTGGCGTCGGCAGCTTCGTTATTCGCTTTGTCATGTATGCGCAACCGCTTCTTGGGCCGCGCGCGGCCGCAAAATATCTGGTGCTTCACGCCGTGGGCTTCATGGTCGGGCGCTTTATCGGCTCCGCGCTGATGAAGTCGATTCGCGCGGCACACCTACTTGCCGTTTTCTCCTTTGGCGCGCTGGCCTGCGCGGTGGTCGCCACTTCCACAACGGGAGCAATCCCGATTTACGCTGTGGTGTTGATCGGATTCTTCCACTCCATCATGTTTCCCACGATTTTCGCATTGGGCATCAAGAACCTCGGCCCGTTCACCAAGCGCGGCTCGTCGCTGCTGGTCATGGCCATCATCGGAGCCGCGGTGGTGCCGCCCATCATGGGCAAGATCTCCGATCTCTCGAATATCCAGCGCGCCTTTTTCGTTCCGTTGCTGTGTTACGCCTATATCCTGTATTTCTCCTTGCGCGGCTATAAACCGAGTCCGGTCTTGGCAAGGGTGGAGGCTGCGCCCGCCGCCGAGGCCTAAGAGTTTGTTGAGAGCGATCTTGCTGTCATCCCGAACCCGGTCGCCCCGTTTGCGAACGGCGGTGAGGGATCTGCTTTTCCACAATGTAGCAGCGACTTTACGCCACTGCGAGCAGCGGGGTAAACGCGCCGCTACAAATTCTTGGTTTTTCAGCATGCTTCTAACGACCAAAGCCGAGGACCCATGACCAAACGCTACTGCCTAACGCTGGACTTGAAAGACGATCCTCAACTCATCGCCGAATACCGGCGCTATCACCAAAAAATCTGGCCCGAAATCGCCAAAAGCATTCGCGACGCCGGCATCGAAGACATGGAAATTTATCTTCTCGGCGCGCGCCTGTTCATGGTGATGGAAGTGGACGACAAATTTTCGTTTGAGGCCAAAGCCAAGGCCGACGCGGCGAATCCAAAAGTCCGCGAGTGGGAAGAGTTGATGTGGAAGTTCCAAAAGCCTCTGCCCAACGCCAAGCCCGGCGAAAAGTGGCTCCTCATGGAAAGGATTTTCAAACTAGAAGTGGCGAGTGGCGGGAAGGACGGTGGCCAATGAACTGCTCCCTTCGCAAAATTCTGGCGGAATCGTACATCGCGGCGGTTGCCATCGCGGTGCTGCTCCTTTTGGGCGCTACAGTTAGCGTTCTGGGCTTTGTGGAAAGAAGGCATTAAACACAGACGGCGCAGAGACCACGGAGAAGAGTTTGAAAGTGGGGGGAGGCACCTGATATATGTGTTGCTTCGCGTGACCGCAGGAGGCGAGGCAAGGAGAACGATGAAGATCACGGATGCGAAGGTGATTGTGTGCAGCCCGGGCCGGAATTTCGTGACGCTGAAGGTCACGACCGAAGAAGGGATTTACGGGCTGGGAGATGCGACGCTGAATGGGCGCGAGCTGGCGGTGGCGAGCTACTTGACGGACCATGTGATTCCGCTGCTGATTGGACGCGACGCGCGGCGGATCGAAGACACGTGGCAATACCTTTACAAAGGCGCGTACTGGCGGCGCGGGCCGGTGACCATGTGCGCGATTTCGGCGGTCGACCAGGCGCTGTGGGACATTCAAGGCAAGGCGCTGAACGTGCCAGTGTATCAATTGCTGGGAGGCGCGTCGCGCGAAGGCGTGCTGGTGTACGGCCACGCGAGCGGGAGCGACATCGAGGAAACGGTCAAGGCCGTGGCCGAGTACATGAAGCTCGGCTACAAGGCGATTCGCGCGCAGAGCGGGATTCCGGGGTTGTCAAGCACCTATGGCGTGGGGCGCGGAAAAATGTATTACGAACCGGCGCTGGAAAATGCGCCGCAGCAAGATGTCTGGAATACGGACCTGTATTTGAATTTTGTGCCGCAATTGTTTGCGCGGCTGCGGAGGGAATTTGGGGAAGATGTGCCGCTGTTGCACGACGCGCATCACCGGCTGACGCCCATCGAAGCGGCGCGGGTGGGAAAAAGCCTGGAGCCGTATCACTTGTTCTGGCTGGAAGATCCGACGCCAGCGGAGCTGCAGGAAGGGTTTCGACTGATCCGGCAGCACACGACGACCCCGATTGCGGTCGGCGAGGTGTTCAACTCGATTTACGATTGCCAGCTGCTTATTCAGGAGCAATTGATCGATTACATCCGGACGACCGTGGTGCATGCGGGCGGGATTTCGCACCTGCGGAAGATTGCGAGCCTGGCGGAACTGTATCACGTGCGAACCGGCTGTCACGGCGCGACGGACATGAGTCCGGTGTGCATCGCGGCGGCACTCCATTTTGATTTGAGCGTGCACAATTTTGGGATTCAGGAGTATATGCGTCACAGCGAAGATACCGAGCGCGTGTTCCCCCATGCGTACAGCTTTTCCGAGGGAATGATGCATCCGGGCGATAAGCCGGGGCTTGGAGTCGTTATCGACGAAAAACTCGCGGCGAAATATCCGTATAAGCGAGCATATTTGCCGATTAATCGCAAGCTTGACGGCACGATGCATAGCTGGTAGGCCGAGGGGAAGATTCGGCACGAGAAGTGCAAATCAATTCCCCAGGGGTAAAGCTTCCGCTTGTGTGGCGTTGAGTGTAAAGTCGGACTAAAGGTCCGACCCCCTGTTGACAGACTTACGCAAGGTTGTTGAGTTCCGCTGAATTTCGACCGCAATTTTTAGCGTTTGACGATGTTGCCCTCGATTTTTATAGTGAATC
>JAWOLO010000527.1:0-5498 GCA_033853375.1 Terriglobia bacterium | reverse complement strand
ATCTGGCAGAAGTCCATGGACTTGGTCGAGGCCTGTTACAGAGTCTCCTTAAGTTTCCCTCGCGAAGAACAATTCGGGCTAGTTTCGCAGATGAAGCGGGCGGCAACCTCAGTGCCAGCCAATATCGCTGAAGGTTACGGTAGGTGGAACATCCGAGAGTTCGCAAGGTTCCTCGCAATTGCGAACGGCTCCCTGCGCGAGTTGGAGACTCACATCCTCATTGCGAAGCGGCTGGGATATCTTGCTCCAGAAGGGGCAACTCCTATCCTCGAATCAGCCACCGAAGTCGCAAGAATGATCTACGGCATGCGCTTGAAAATACATTCCCGGCTTATACCCGAAAAGGCGGATCGCAGATAACCAGCTATTCTTTATTCTCTGATCTCTGTTCCCTGATCTCTGCTCTTCTCCGGTGCTCCACTAAAATGCACGCATCCTCGACCACCGCCAATCCCGCCGCCCATGCTTTCTCCGCTGCCTCTTCATTCTCAATTCCCAATTGCATCCACACGACTTTCGCCCGTATGCGAATCGCGCTCTCTACCACCGGCGGAACGTCTTCCGGCCGCCGAAAAACATTCACCACATCAATCTTCTCCGGCACATCCTCCAACCGCGAGTAACTCTTTTCTCCCAGCACTTCCGTCTCATTGGGATTTACGGGAATAATCCGGTACCCCGCGCGCTGCATGTATTCCGACACTTCATGGCTCGGCCGCGTCGTGTTCGACGACAACCCTACCACCGCAATCGTCTTACACTTGTTTAGGATTTCCGCAATGGGATCTGCTCCGCTCTTCGCCCCAAACTCCGATCCTGCTGGAATCAGTACTCTCATCACGTTGAAGAGGAACGCTTCACCAAGCCCGTTTTCTCGCCACCCTGCGCAGGAAGGTCGTCACTGGCCACTTTCTTTATCGCGCCGTCAACTCCGGCTTGCCCTTCCGTTTCGCCAGCACGCGGCGCAACGCCGCAAACAACTTATCATTTTCTTCCGTCGTCCCAACAGAAATGCGCATCGCTTCCGGGAAGCCCATCCACGCCAGCGGCCGCACGATCACGCCTTCGCGGAGCAATTCATCGCAAATCGCCTTCGCTTCCGGCCCCGTTTCCACAAACACAAAATTCGTTTCGCTTTTCACCGGCTTCAACCCCAGCTTCGCCACTTCCTCCGTAATCCGCTTTCTCTCCACGCGATTGGCCTCGATACATCGCTTCACGTGCTCGTGATCGTCCAGCGCCGCTAACGCTGCGGCTTGCGCCACTCCCGACACGTTAAACGGCGTGCGCAGCTTGTTCATCGCGCTCACCAGCGCGGCAGCCCCTATCGCGTACCCAATGCGTATCCCCGCCATGCCGTACACTTTCGAAAACGTCCGCAGGATCAGCAAATTTCTGCGCAACCGGAAAAGCTCCACCGACTGCGGCATGTCCGCACGTTCCGCGTAGTGGATGTACGCCTCGTCCAGCACCACCAGCGTCTCGCTCGCTACGTGGCTTAAGAACCGCTCGAACTCCTGTGCGCCAAACGCCGTTCCCGTCGGATTGTTCGGGTTCGCCAGATAAATGATGCGCGTCGAATTCGTAACCGCACGCGCCATTTCCGGCAAGTCGTACGCGAACGCGCACATCGGCACGTGTTCCACAGCGCCGCCATTTGCCCGAATCGCCGTTGAAAACGGCGGGTACGTGCCTTCTGACGTCAATCCAATGGTCTCCGGCCCCAACAGTACCCTTGAGGCCAGATCAATAATCTCGCTCGATCCCAGCCCGATAAAAACTTCGTCCGGCGACACTTCATGCATCGCCGCAATTTTTTCCCGCAGCCGCACCGTTCCGCCATCGGGATAACGGTTCGAATCGGCCAGCACTTTACGCGCCGCTTCCATCGCCATTGGCGACGGCCCCAGCGGATTTTCATTCGAAGCCAGCTTGATTGCGTGAATGTTCAGCTCGCGCTCAACTTCTTCAATGGGTTTCCCTGGAACATAAACGGGCAGCCCGCGCAGATAATCCGGTATCAGCTCTTCAATCGTCTTGGTCATGGCTTTTGGTCTTCTCTGGCCTCAGCTATTACGTTCCTCTGTGCCTTCTCTGTGTCCTCTGTGCTCTTACCTCCGCGCCCTCGGTGTTAATTCTTTTCTTCGTTCCTTTCTCAGCTCTTGGCGCGCCAGCCACCGACCATTCTCGCACCTTCGCCGCCTTTCTGCTCCTGGCACGCGAAAAGACTTGCCTGAGCCGTCACGCCCATTTTGGCTTTGCTCTTCTCCTTACTTCCTCTGTCTCCTTTACTTCCTTATCCGCCCCCAACGGCCTGCTTCAATTGCTCAACCTCTTTCTTTGTCAATTCTCGAAACTTTCCAGGTTCCACGTCGAGCATCAACGGCCCCAATTGCACTCGCTTGATTTTCTCCACATGATGTCCCACGCGTTCAAACATCCTTCGAATCTGCCGGTTCCTTCCTTCAATCAGCACCACTTCGTACCATGGATTCGCGCCATCTTCCAGCAGCCGTATCTTCGCTGGCGACGTTTTCACTTTCCGACCATCTTCCAGCTCAATCGTCACGCCTGCTCGCAATCGCGCAATTGCTTTCTCCTCCGGCTTCCCGCTGACTTTCACGCGATACGTCTTCGGCACATGTGAGCCCGCTTTCGTCAATTTTTGCGCCAATGCTCCATCATTCGTCATCAGGAGCAGACCCTCGCTCGCATAATCCAGCCGCCCCACCGGATACGCGCGCGCTCCGAGCCGCGGCAGCAAATCCATCACCGTCGGCCGCCCCTCGGGATCGCTCACCGTCGTCACGTATCCTTTCGGCTTGTTCAGCACGTAATAGACCAATCGCTCCGGCTTTTTCAGTGGCTTTCCATCCACGTAAATCTCGTCCTGCTCCGGATCGGCCTTCGTTCCCTGCTCCGTCACCACCTTTCCATTTAACGTCACACGTCCGGCCGCAATCATCTCTTCCGCCTTGCGCCGTGACGCAATCCCGCTCGCCGCCATGATCTTCTGCAACCGTTCTAACGACATAGTTTGATTCACAACGAAACGCCGAAACCCCTTGGAGTGGGCAGCCCTGCTGCCGCTTTCTTACAGGCTTGGCTGGTGGTCACGGATCACTTCTTTTTTGATGCTCCAACACTACCCGGCAATCCGCGCCGTCTTCGTCATGTCTTCCCCGGCCACCAGCAAAAACTCATTCTTCGCTCCCGCAATGCGCTTTGCTCGGAAGGGCCGATACTCTTCGCTTTCATAAAAATCTTCCGCCGCTTCTTTCGAAGGCCATTCAATTATCAAAAAAACTTGTGGAAGTTTTCGCTCTCCTTCGACACGCTCGACTTTTGCCGTACGCGCCAGATACTTTCCGCCACGCTGTTCCACCATCCTCGTCACATTCTTGGCGTACTCCGGCACCCAGCTCCGATCGGTAATCTCCATTTCCGCCACCGAATAATACTTCAATGTGATTCTCCCCTCTGCCTGATGTGCCCCAATTCAAAGCCGCAGCCATTGCTTGCGAAGCTCTTCATCACTGCGTACGGTGCCGTCGGCCCGCCACGCAGCAAGATTCGTCAGGTTCGCCATGAGCGGCGAGGCTCCATCAGTAGAAACTGCCTCGTCGGAATTCGTGAAAAAAACCAAATCAGGCGTATTCTGCGGACCGTATCCCTGCTGGATCATAGTTAGAATCGCGGTCTCACCGTTCGTTAAAGGCCTACGAGAAGATCTTTCGTCCATTCAGGCGTCTCCCTTGTCGCGATTGTGTCCTTTTTCTCTCGCCACTCGCCACTCGCCACTCGTCACTTTCTTCAACGCCGCTACTTCTCTTTCTTCCAGCGCTCGATACCTTCCCTCCGCCACTCCTTCCACCGTCAACGGCCCCAACCCCACGCGTTTCATCTTCTCCACCGGATGCCCTTCGCGAAACAGCACGTTCCGCATTTCATCTTTCTTCGTGTCCCGCATCCTTACCTCATACCAATAATTCGCGGCTCTTCTCCGCGTCGCATCCGGCTGTCGCACCGTTTTCATCCTTACGCCAATCTCCTTCCCCAGCCGCTCCAATTCCTCCAGCCTCAGCATCCCTTTCACTTTTACCAAATACACCTGCTCCAACTCACCCCAATGTCTCAGCATCTCCGCCGCCAGGTCGCCATCGTTCGTCAAAAACACCAGGCCCGACGCCGTGTATTCCAGATTCCCCACCGGGTAGACGCGCGCCGGAAATCCCCGCAAACAATTCTTCAGCGTCTTCCGGCCTTCTGGATCCGCCATCGCAGAAACAATCTCCGGCGGTTTGTTCAGAACCAGGTACACGCGCCGCTCTTGCTCTCTAATCACGCGCCCCGCCACTTCGATCCGATCCGTCGCCGCGTCCGCCTTCGTTCCCAGTTCCGTCACCACGCGCCCGTTTACGCGCACCTGTCCGCTCAGGATCAATTGCTCCGCGTGCCTCCGCGAAGCAATCCCCGCCCGCGCAATAATCTTCTGCAACCTCTCCCGCATGTCTGATCTTTTGGTTTATGTAGCGCAGCCACTCCTGGCTGTGCTCTTACGATGGTGAACTTTCCTATGGTACCTGGCGTTATGGGCGCGAAATCACTTGTAAGAGGCCGGGCTTTAGCCCGGCGTTGGCATTTTTGACTCTTGAGTGTTCTTAGATCGAAGCAGACTCATCTCTCTTCTTCCGCAACCCGAAATACAACGCGCCGACTAATCCGTATACCAGCGCATCGGGGTCCTATACCGAATTTCGATTTTCGTGTTTCGAGTTTCGTTCTGTCTTACTCCCCAGCAGCGGCTACTTTAGGAGAATTCTCATTCCCATTCTCTGGCATTCCTTCACGATTGGCCGCCGTCTGCTCCGGCGACACCATCCGCTCATCATTTGTAGGGGCGGCGCTTGCCCCGCCCGCCTCGCCACCAGCACTTCCCTTCTCCTCTGTCTTTTCTTCGCTCGCCGCTCGCCACTCGCCACTCGCCACTTCTTTTCCAATGCTCGCCTCATTCGTCAAACTTTCATCCACCGGAGCCAATCCCTCATCGCTCCCCAGCGCCTCCCGCGCCAGGGCCTCAAACTCCTTTAAGCTCGGCAACTCTTCCAGATCGCTCAGCCCAAACCGCATCAAAAACTCTTTCGATGTCTTGTACAAAATCGGCCGCCCAATCACTTCCTTGCGCCCCGCCGTGGTAATCAAGTGCTTGTCCAGCAGAGTGCTGATCACTCCCGCAGTATTCACGCCGCGAATCTCCGAGATTTCCGGCGCCGTCACCGGCTGCTTGTAAGCAATCACCGCCAGCGTCTCGAGCGCCGGCATCGATAACCTGAGCGGTGGCCGCAAACTTTTAATAAACCGCCGCACCACATCATGCTGCTGCGGCTTCGTGTACATCTTGTACCCGCCCGCAACCGCACGAATCTCAATCCCGCGCTCTTCCGCGGCGTAACTCGCCACCAGTTCGTCCAGCGACGCCTGCACCGCCAGTTTTTCTT
>JAWOLO010000526.1:0-5004 GCA_033853375.1 Terriglobia bacterium | reverse complement strand
CCGAAGGGTGCCACTAAACTACCGCTCTCGATATCATCCTTGACAAGGGGGCGTGGGCCAATCGCCACGCCTAAGCCAGCGACTGCTGCCTGAATGCTCAAGTAAAAGTGTTCGAACCACAGGGCCTTACCCAATAACGAACGCCTCCCGGTGGCGACAAGCCACTGATCCCATGCCTCAGGGCGAGTCGAGCTATGAATCGCTGGCTGCTTGAGAACGGAGCTGCGTCCCTTCCGGAGAATGACTGGGCTGCACACCGGGCCAACATCTTCCGACATGATCAATTCAGCGTAGATGGCTGGATTCCACCTGAAGTCGTTTCTGCGGATTGCGAAGTCGACGCGACTGCGCTCGAAGTTTACCGGTCCCCCGGCGGCAAGCACGTGGATTATCGTGTCGGGCATCTCCTGCTGAAGTCTGGAGAGTCGAGGGATCAACCATCGTTGGGTCAGAGTCGGCTCACAAGACAGAACCATCAAGCCGAAAGAGCGACTTCGAATCGCCTCACAAGTGTCGCTCAAGCGTGAGAATGTGCTCTGTACGGTCGCTAGCAGAGTCCTGCCCGGTTCTGTTAAGAAAACTCTACGGTTACGGCGATCGAAAAGCCTAACCCCCAGCGCTGCTTCGACAATTCTGACCTGCCTGCTGATTGCTCCATGCGTGAGATGGAGCTCATCGCCAGCGCGTGAAAAACTCTCAAGGCGTGCGGCGGCCTCGAAGCAACGGAAACTATTCAAGGGCGGGAGGGCATCAGGCATGGCGCAATGATCGTTATGATGAACTGTCAGATTTTCTCACAGAACGGCTTGAAAAAACATCGTTTGTCACGCTCCTGAAGAGCGCTTACATTCGAGCTGCTTTACAAGGATCGATCTTACTGGAGGTCCCCAGCTGTGAGGATAGCGATCATTGCCGACGACCTGACCAGCGCAGCAGATGTAGGGGTCCAATTTGCGCGGCGCGGATATGCGACGTCTGTCAATCGCTTTCACAGCTTTGAAGGCCCGCCGCGCGAAGGCATCGTAGCTGTCGATACGGATTCCCGAGCGCAGACGGCAGCCGAGGCTGAGCGACGGACTCGATGTGTTATACGGAAGGTGAAGAATCCCGGGCAGGTCATCTATAAGGCCGTCGACTCCACGCTGCGTGGGCACTTTGCGGTCGAGCTTGCGGCACTCCTTCAAGAGACAGGTAAGAAGACAGCAGTCATCGCACCCGCGTTTCCTCTGTGTGATCGAATCACCCGTGATGGATTGCAACTGCTTCGCGGTCGCCCGATCCATGAGACAGCGTTCGGTTCCGACCCTACGCATCCTGTCGTCTCCAGCGACATCAGTTCATTGCTTCACTCTCCTGAACTGGACCCGATCATAACCGTTAGGCGCGATGATTTGGCCAACGTCCATTCGACGAGGCAAAGAATTGCCGAGGCGCGATGTGTGGTGGTCGATTCGGAGACTCAAGAAGACCTAACCGCACTCGTGGGCGCCATCAACGACTGGACATCGGTCTGCTGGGTTGGGTCACCGGGTCTTGCTCGAGCCCTCGCTGATGTTCTACCCGATGTATGCCCCACGACATCTTTAAGGGTTCCGCCGTGTCACAGAATCCTCGTCGTGGCTGGAAGCCTGAACCCGGTAACCCGGCTGCAAATGACGAACTTGCTATCGCAGGGTGGTGTGATTGGCGTAACCGCAACTGTTTCACCCGATTCCAAGTCAGCTCGTTCGGGTACTCTCCAAGTAATCCGAGAACACATCCACACGAAGCGTATTGTGTTGCTCTCATCTCCGGATGCACCGAACTTAGGTGCACTCTCAGATAACCCTCAACCGTCGCAGGCGCTCAGATTGTTGGCGGAAATTACGTCTGCAGCCGTAGACGATGGGTTACTAGATGGTTTGATTCTTACGGGAGGCGCAACTGCGTCCGCGGTCTTGGAGGCCACAGGCATAGGTCGGCTTCACTTGCAGAAAGAAGTGATGCCGGGAATAGCGCTGGCGCGTGGAGCCGGACGGCGCGAACTCACGATCGTCACGAAGGCCGGAGGTTTTGGCTCGGACGACGTATTGCGCGACCTATGCCAAGTCCTTCTCTCGGGTGATTGGGGAGCGAGTCAATGACGACGAAGATCGCAATCACGATGGGTGATCCTTCAGGAATCGGCCCCGAAATCATCGCGAAGTTGTTTGCGGATGGGGAAGATCTCTCCGAAACGGTGGTCGTAGGCAATGCGGAGATCTTGGGCATGACCATTCAGCAATTGGGGCTCCCGTTACGCGTGCGTGTCATTGAGAGTATTACGGGAATGACGTGCAAACCTGGGGAGATCTCGGTTCTATCAGTTGGCATACTGCCCGCAGATCTTCCCATCCGTCGCGTTGACGCGCGCTCAGGCCGCGCAGCTTTCGAATATGTGACCACCGCAATTGACATGGCGATGCGGGAGGAGATAGGGGCGATCGTCACGGCGCCTTTGAACAAGGAATCCATGCGTGCTGCTGGCATTCATTATGCCGGTCACACGGAGATTCTTGCAGACCTGACCGGAACTAGGGATTACGCCATGATGCTCGTCAACGATGAACTGCGAGTGGTCCTAGTCACAGTTCATCTGCCTTTGGCAGAAGCTATCCAGCGCCTGAGCGTCGAGGCGGAGCTCAGCACGATTCGGCTTGCAAATCGGGCCTTGATTCGCACTGGAATTAAGTCGCCCCGTATAGCGGTGGCCGGTCTGAATCCCCATGCCGGTGAGAACGGGATGTTCGGCACTGAGGATTCTCGCATCGTGAAACCGGCAATTGCCGCCGCCGTAGCGGAAGGGATCGACGCCAGTGGACCCTGGCCAGGAGACACGATCTTTATGAGAGCGCGCAAAGGAGAATTCGATTGCGTGGTCGCCCAGTACCACGATCAGGGACTCATCCCGATCAAGTACTTGGGAGTAGAGCATGGGGTAAATGTGACCGTCGGCCTGCCGTTCGTTCGAACCAGCGTGGATCATGGAACTGCATTCGACATCGCTGGCACGGGCCAGGCTGACCATAGCAGTTTGCGGGCGGCGGTTCGCCATGCCGCTCTGCTGTCGGGAACCCCATGACGCTACGGACGAGACCCCCTGAGTTCATCCTGATGCTTACGAGAAATGACTCCACAGTATCCAACGCCCGAGAACTCGCTCGGGGGATCTCGAATCCGAAGTTGAACATCGTTGGATTCAAAGATGTCGGAGGACTGAATAAGCCGGCATTGGCCGAACTGGCGACGATCATCCGTGATAAGGGCAAGAAAGTTGCGCTCGAAGTCGTAAGCCCCGACCAATCCGCCGAGATGCGCTCCGTGGAGATGGCTTGTGCGCTGAAGGTCGATTTATTGCTCGGCGGTACACGCGCAAATGAAGTGGCGAACGTAATCCGCGGCTCGGAGCTCAAGTATTTCCCTTTCCCCGGCGTTGTTGTTGATCACCCCAGTAGGCTAACGGGGACGGTATCCGAGATCACCGCGCACGCTCAGGAGCTCGCCAGCGTGGATGGTGTATGCGGCCTAGATCTATTGGCCTACCGCCACTCCGGCAACGTCACACAGCTGATGACATCCGTAGTCGGTGCGGCGGGCATACCTGTCGTCATCGCTGGCAGCATCGATTCTTCGAATAGAATCGCCGCGGTCGTCTCGTCTAGAGCGTGGGGCTTCACTGTTGGAGCCGCAGCGATCGATGGCTTATTTTCCCCCGCCAGACCCAACCTTAATCATCAGATCGAAGCAATTATTCGCGCCAGGGACGAGGCAGTGAACGAAGTCCGAGGGATAAGCAAATGAGCATAGTCGTCGACGCGAAGGTGAAGAAAGACTTTTTGATTTCAGCAGTTGAAGTGATGCGCTCGTGTCGTTGGGTAGACCTGACGCACACTTTTGATCCGACAATTCCTCATTGTGCTTGTTTCGCGTCCGAGGAACGCCGAACACTCTTCAATTATGACGCCGATAACAATCGCGGCCCTTCCGGAATTTTAGCCCATGAATATCGATTTGTAGGGCAGTGGGGAACGCATGTGGATCCACCCGCGCACTTCGTTAAAGGCCTGCGTTTTCAGGATGAGATCCCGATCACGGAAATGATTCTTCCGCTCGTGGTGATCAACATCTCTGCGCAGGCCGCCACAAACCCCGACTACTGCGTAACCATGCCGGACATTCAAGCATGGGAGGACCAACATGGTCGGATTCCAAGTGACTCGTTCGTGGCCTTGCGTACCGACTGGTCCAAGCGATGGCCTGACCAGAAAGCAATGTTCAATTGCGACGCGCAGGGTATTGCGCACTTTCCGGGATGGAGTCTTGAGGTCCTCACCTATCTCTATGACGTGTGTGGCGTTACTGCCTCAGGCCACGATACCACGGACACCGATCCGGGAATCGCAGTGACGCGAGGCGAAGCTCCGCTCGAAAGATTCATCCTGGCGCATGATAAATGGCAGATCGAATTACTCACGAATCTGGATCAATTACCCACGCAGGGCTCCGTTGTAGTCGCAGCGTGGCCGAAGGCAAGACAGGGTTCAGGATTCCCAGCCCGCGTATTTGCTATTGTCCCAGCCGGAAAACAATAACAAAGGAGCATCTCAAATGAGCAGTCCCGTCCAACCTTACCCTTACAAGCAATTCATGAACATCCTATACAACCCGCTCGAGGTGATACCAGAGAAAACGCTCGCCGACACTTGCGAGCACAAGTGGTACAACCAGACGCTTTGCAAGGTGAACGAATCCGTGGTGCGCCTTGGCGTCGTAGAAGGCGACTATCACTGGCACAAGCATGATGACGACGACGAGTTTTTCTATGTAGTCGAAGGTCGCCTTCTGATCGACGTGAACGAGCGGACCATTGATCTCGGCCCGCGAGAAGGTGTGGTCATTCCGAAAGGCATGATGCACCGTCCACGTGCGCCTCAGCGCACGGTCATATTGATGGTGGAGACCAGCGGGATAGTGCCGACCGGGAGC
>JAWOLO010000525.1:0-6177 GCA_033853375.1 Terriglobia bacterium | reverse complement strand
GCGCTCATGGGCCCTTCCGGCTCGGGGAAGACCACGCTTATCAACATTCTGGGCGGACTGGACACGCTAACAAGCGGGCGCGTGATCGTGGACGGTGTGGATCTCGCGCACTTCGGCGAAAACGACTTGGTGCGCTACCGCGCGGAGAAAGTGGGCTTCGTTTTTCAGCAATTTCACCTCGTCCCGTATCTCACCGCTCTCGAAAATGTGATGCTGGCTCAGTATTTTCACAGCGTCACGGATGAAAAAGAGGCCGAGGAAGCGCTGAAGCGCGTTGGCCTTGGCGACCGGCTCACGCATTTGCCGGCACAGCTTTCCGGCGGCGAACAGCAGCGCGTGGCCATTGCACGCGCGCTCATCAATCAGCCGAAGCTGATTCTTGCCGACGAGCCCACCGGCAATCTCGACGAAGCCAACGAAAAAATTGTCATCGAAATCTTCCGCAAGCTGCACAATGCGGGGCACACGATTTTAATGGTCACGCACGACCCGGACATCGCGCGGCAAGCTGATCGCCGCATCGAGTTGGCACACGGCCATTTGCATTTTGACTCCGCGCTGCATGGTCCCAGCCAGCCGCTCAACTGCCCGCTTGTGGACACGCCGGACTGTTGCAAATCCATTTCTGGCGACGACGAAATCCGCTTCGACCATCTACTCGAACAAATTTGGGTTTGCGGCGAGGAAGGGAAGCCCGCCGAAGTCGCGCGCCTGCGCGCCACGGGAGCCTCCGGAAAACTTTCGACCGTCCCCGATGAGCCTGCCTCACGCGTCCTTTCGCGAATGGCGGATCTGCATTTGGTCGCGCTGCGAAACGGAGAGGCGCAGCTCACTCCCGAGGGAAGCCAGCGCGCCCGCGACGTGGTGCGCCGTCATCGCTTGGCGGAGCGTCTGTTCAAAGACACTTTTGCGGTCGACGAAACCGAGGCGCACACGCAAGCGTGCCGGTTCGAACACATCATCAGCCCGGAACTCGACGCCCGCATTTGCACGTTCTTGGGCCACCCGAAAACTTGCCCGCACGGCAATCCCATTCCTCCGGGCGACTGCTGCGACGGGAAGACGAAATCGTGAGCTTTACAAAGGATGGATAAGACCCACGACTCGGATCGCCTAGTGAACTTCTAAAATGCCCACCCCCCTTGATCCACGGAAAAAGCCGACCAGCGTCAAGATTCACATATCGAGCGGCGCTGGCGTGGACATTACTTGGGCCGACGGCCACGCCAGCCACTACGATTTTGCTTATCTGCGCGACGAGTGCCCCTGCGCGACTTGCAACGACGAGCGCGCCAAGAAAGAAGCCTTCAAATCACTCGCACCCGGAATGGCCTCTTCGCCGGTACTGCCCATGTTCAAGCCGAAGCCGCGCGCCAAAGCCGCCACGCAGGTCGGCAACTACGCCATTCAGATTACTTTCAACGACGGCCACTCCACAGGCATCTACGCTTACGACCATCTTCGCAGTATCTGTCCTTGTGCGGAGTGTGCGAAGGCCTTCCGGATGGCCGCCGGTTAAATCTCGTTCCTAGCGAAAGCGCCGTTGCTCTTCATGCTCACGCAAACCAGCCCATTTCGAGGATTTAGAGTCTTTGGCATATTCTTGTTCTTTGGTGCAGCCATGGCGTCTTTTGCCGGAGTAACACTGATTTGGCCAGGAACCTTTCTCGACTGTCTGTGGGCTTTGAACCTACAGGCGTACAAGCAGCTCGGTCGCTGGGGGAGTGGCGTAGGGGTGGGCTTTTTGGCGCTTGCCGCAGCTTTGGCGGTCGTGGGTACGGGCTGGTTTCTTCGCCGGTTTTGGGGATGGAGCCTGGCAACTGTGGTTATCGCGACGCAGGTCTTGGCAAATATGGTGAACGTCGTCAAAGGAGATTTCCTAAGGGGAGGTGTAGGACTCATCTTTGCGGGCGTATTGCTCTATTTTCTCCTACGTCCGCAAGTTCGATCTGCTTTCCACAAGCGCCCTTCTTCAGGCGCATGTTAGTTGGAGGTCAACCGTTCAGTTTTGGAACAATATAACAAAGAATTTGCTCCGCTAGACATCAGGCGCGAAAAATGCGAGCATTTTAGGCCGCGAGCTAGCAAAATCCACACATGAGCAGCATCCCCAATAACCCTGCTGCAGGCAGCCGGGGCAATGGAATTCCTCGCGTTTTGGTAGCCACCACGGCGCTGCTGAGCTTCATTTCCTTCTGGCGCGCCGCCGCCATCGTTCTCAATGACCTCGGTTCCTCGGCTTTCTATGCTGGCGCCATCGCCGAACAAGCCATCGGCAAATCCGCCCCCTGGTTCATCCTCGCCATCATGCTTTTTTCCTACGCGGTTCGGTCCGTATACATCGAAAGCTGCAGCATGTTCGTACGCGGCGGCGTCTACCGCGTCGTCAAGGAGGCCATGGGCGGCACGCTGGCGAAGTTTAGCGTTTCCGCATTGATGTTCGATTACATCCTCACCGGCCCCATCAGCGGCGTTTCTGCGGGGCAATATCTGACGGGGTTCTTGAACGACCTTTTCCATTCCGCCCATTGGAACCTGGTTCTTCCGATGGATCTGACATCCGCCGTATTCGCGGGCCTGGTTACGATTTATTTCTGGTGGGAAAACATTAAGGGCATTCCGGAGTCGAGTGGGAAGGCCCTGAGAATCATGTACATAACCACCGCAATGGTGGTTATGATGGTCGCCTGGTCTCTCTTCACCATTTGGACGCGCGGCGCCCATCTCCCGCCTTGGATTTCTCCCCGCAATCTCACTTTTTCGGAGAGCTCGCTCGGCTGGTTGCGCCATACGCGTTTGCCATACACCGTCGGGATCATTGGCATTCTGATTGGCCTGGGACACTCCGTCTTGGCAATGAGCGGCGAGGAAACTCTGGCACAAGTTTATCGCGAGATTGAACACCCCAAACTGCGCAACTTGGAAAAGGCCGGCTTCATTATTTTTGTTTACAGCTTGATCTTTACCGCGGGAGTCTCCTTCTTCGCCTTCATGATCATTCCTAACTCGGTCCGGCCCCAATATTTTGGCAATCTAATCAGTGGCTTGGCCATGAATTTTGTCGGGCCGTACCATTTGCGGCTCGCGTTCCAGGCATTTGTCGTGTTCGTAGGCATTCTGATGCTTGCGGGAGCGGTCAATACCGCCATCGTGGGATCGAACGGCGTCCTGAACCGCGTGTCGGAAGATGGCATTCTCCCTCAATGGTTCCGCCAGCCCCACCGCCGTTACGGAACCTCGCACCGCATGCTGAATCTCGTGGTAGGCCTTCAGTTGCTCACTATCATTCTCAGCGGCGGAAACATCTTCCTGCTCGGCGAAGCCTATGCCTTTGGCGTGATGTGGAGCTTCGCGATGAAGGGCCTGGCTGTGCTGGTCCTGCGATATAAGCAGCCTGGCACCCGCGAATTCCGCGTGCCCTTGAATTTCAGAATTGGGGAAGTGGAAATCCCCCTGGGCTTGGGCCTGATCACTCTTACGTTGTTCGCGCTCTGCATCATCAATCTATTCACAAAACAGGTCGCTACGCTTTCCGGCGTTGGCTTCACGATTGTCTTTTTTGTCGTTTTCACACTTTCCGAGAAGCTCACAAAGGATCGCGGTACGGCTCTCGCTGAACTGGATCAGTTTAACTTGGAACAAGAGAGCGAACTCACTCCCGAGGCGGTCGGCGCGCGTCCCGGCAATATTCTCGTTCCAGTCAGCAACATTCATGCGATGTATCACCTCGGCAACGTTCTCGATCGCGTTAAACCGGGCCGCCGGGACGTCGTCGTATTGCACGTGCGCCTGTTGCGCCGTGCCGCCTCCGGCGAATACGAACTCGAAGCCGAACAGCTCTTTGGCGCCATCGAGCAGCAGCTTTTTTCCCAGGCGTTGTCCATGGCCGAAAAGCGCGGCAAATCCATTCGCTTGGCGATTGTCGCGGCAAACGATCTTTCCGAAGGTATTCTTCGCGCGGCGGCTTCGTTGCAATCCAGCACGATTGTCCTGGGCCGTTCTTCAAGAGAGAGCACCGAGGAACAAGCGCGGCTGATCGGCGAAGCCTGGGAAAAGCTGGGCGATCCCAAACCGCAGTTCAACCTCGAAATCCACATGCCCAACGGGGACAAGCTCTATAAAGTGCTCGGCCCCCACGCCCCGAACCTGACGGCCAACGAGATCAATCTTCTACATCGGCTGTGGTTGCGCTTCAGCGACTCCATTGCACCTCTCGAGTTGCACCATCACGACGTGGTCCATTTCGCTCTCGAAGAAGTTCAGAAGGAGCTGGAAGATGGGCACGAAGACGACGTTGTCTGCCGGCTGCGCACACACCTGGAAGAGAATCAGAAAAAACGCAAGCAACTCTCTTAGGCCGCCGGCAACGGGCCGCGTTTACCTGTCTTTGACTCGTTTAATTTAGACTAGTTGCGCCGTGCAGTGGCCGCAGCGCTTAGCCGCTATGGGAATCGTCATCGCGCACTGCGGACATTCCTTCGTCGTGGGTGCAACCGCTGGCGCCGGCTTTTTCGTCCACCGATTGACTTGGCGCACCAGCAAAAAGACAGAGAACGCAACGATCAGGAAGTTGATGATGGTGTTCAGGAACAGGCCATAGTTCAAAGTGACGAGTCCGTCAGCTTTTGCGGCCGCAACCGTGTTGTAGCTCTTGCTCGTCTCGCCGAGGACGAGAAATAGGTTCGAAAAATCCACGTGCCCCAGCAGCTTGCCGATCGGCGGCATGATGACGTCTTCGACAAACGATGTGACGATTTTTCCGAATGCCGCCCCAATGATGATGCCTACCGCCATGTCTAACACATTCCCGCGCATCGCAAATTCCTTGAATTCCTTCAGCACGTGCTTTCTCCTTTTCAATCGAGATGGGCATGACGGCCCTTTGCGATTACTTGCGCCTGCGAGGGCTGTCTTTGAAGCGGATTATAGCGGAGGAAAAGGAAAGATGAAGAAGGAAACGATGCGGCTCTTCAGGCCAGATAATTCCAAGAGATTCCTCTATCGCGGCTTCAGGATCAGCGCGGAACCGATGATCCCACGGAGCACCAGGACCGCGCCTCCTGCCGCAAGCAGGGGACCGACCCAGGCAAAAGGCACTCGCGTGATCGCCAGCATTAAGGCTCCCAGCACCGCCAGAGAAAGCCCACGCGTCCAATTTTCCCAGCGCGTCCACCATTGGCCCGGCTTATACAGCACGCGCAAGCCCCACAGCAGGAGCACGATGCTCAGAATCAGCCACGTCTTGCCATGCCGGTCTACGAAAAAATGCCCGCGCAATGCAAGCCACGCGACTAGGACACCCAGCAGGGTGAAAATTAATTCGATCGTAACTCGCAGGAGCCGCTCCGGCGTAAGCATAGCCTTGCCTTTGCTTTCAAGTCAGGCGACGCGTTCGATGCGCAGTTTTTGGATGGTGACGGGCGTGCGTGGGCGGTCACTCGAATCACGCTGCACATTGGAGATCTTGTTGGCCACGTCTTGGCCTTCTACAACTTCGCCAAAAATCGTGTGCCGGTTGTCGAGCCACGGCGTTGGCGCGACGGTGATGAAAAACTGGCTGCCGTTCGTGTTCGGTCCCGCATTGGCCATCGAGAGGAATCCCGCTTTCGAATGTTTCAGCGAAGGATGAAATTCGTCCGCAAACTTGTAGCCCGGCCCGCCCATTCCGTTGCCGTGCGGGCAGCCGCCTTGAATCATGAATTGCGGAATCACGCGGTGGAAAATCAGGCCATCGTAAAACGGGCGCTTCTCTTTTTGCCCCGTTTTCTCGTTCGTGAATTCCTTCGTGCCTTCGGCCAGCCCGACAAAATTGGCTACTGTCTTGGGCGCTTCTTTTTCAAACAACCGAACTACAATGTTTCCCTGCGAAGTCTCAAAAATCGCGTACGTTCCTGCCAGTCGGCTCATGCGTTCTCCTTACGCAACGAATCATCCTACACGAGCCGGAGCAAGCCACGCCACTCCACTCCGCTTTTGGGGCGAATGGAACTGCGACAAGAACTGAGAACTACCAAGAAGGAAGTAGCCAAAATTACGAGCTCAATCCAAGAGCCAACGCCAAAAAGCTAAGAACCGAAAACTAAGAACCGACTCTTGATCACTCAAAACCGAAGACTGAGAACTCTCTTTCACCAGCCCTTTTGTTTGCGCAGTTCCGTGATGTGCGCGGTGTGGTGC
>JAWOLO010000524.1:0-3393 GCA_033853375.1 Terriglobia bacterium | reverse complement strand
ACGATGCCCCCCTGCGCCTGGTACTTCCCTTTCTTGTCTTTGTAACTGACTTCGCAATCTTCATCCGACAAAAAGAAAATCACCTGGCATAGCCCTTCATTGGCATAAATCTTCGCGGGCAGCGGCGTGGTGTTGCTGATTTCCAACGTCACAAAGCCTTCCCACTCCGGCTCGAACGGCGTCACGTTGACAATAATTCCACAGCGCGCATAAGTCGATTTGCCCACGCAGACCGTCAGCACGTTGCGCGGAATGCGGAAATATTCCACCGAACGCGCCAAGGCGAAGGAATTCGGAGGAATGATGCAAACGTCTCCCTTGAATTCCACCAACGACCGCGAATCAAAATGCTTCGGATCGACGATCGTCGTGTTCACATTGGTGAAAATGCGGAACTCGTCCGCCACGCGGATGTCGTAGCCGTACGAAGATACCCCGTAACTGATCACTCCTTCGCGCACTTGGCGGTCCATGAACGGCTCGATCATTTTGTGCTCCAGCGCCATGCGCCGGATCCAGCGGTCTGGCTTGACGGACATCCATTCCTCCCGAGATGCAACCACAAGATTTGTACAGCTTCGTTGATGTACTGCCTTGGGCGGGCAACTGACCAAGTCAGTCATCCCGAATCCCCGCGCTCACAAAAAGAATCGTCGCGGGGTGAGGCCTGCCTGCCGCAGCTTGCCTGCTACAAGCAGGGCAGAGATCTGCTTTTCGGCTTTTGCGGGGCTGATCGCGCGTGCAAGCAGAACCCGTTTTTTCGATGATTGCTGCGAATCGACGCAACACCCCGTACCAAAAGATGTTCAGTGTAGATTACCCTTCACGGCTTGACAACCCGCCCCTGCTACCTCTAGCATCTGCCTCGGAAGTGCGGGAGGATCGCGTGATTAAGCTGGATCTGGTAAACGCGGTTGTGGCCGCGACAAACATCAGCCGCACCAAAGCCGAGCAGGCCGTCGAAACGATTTTTGAGTCCTTGAAACAAGCCCTTGGCCGCAGCCAACGCATCGAACTCCGCCGCTTTGGCGTTTTCAGCGTGAAGCCCCGCAAGACCGGAATCGGGCGGAATCCCCGCACCGGCGAAGAGGTCAACATTCCCCCGGGAAAAGCCGTGCGCTTCAAGCCGGGCAAGGAACTCCAAGGCAAAGACGACGAAAAGAAGCCCGCCTAGCTTCATCAAAGCTCCAAAAAGCTACACCGCAGTCCCCGCCTGAGATTCTCCCCCTCTTTCTCCGCTAGCGTGAACCTGTCCATCTGTGCTGTACTATCAATGCCGCGCTCAGTTGCCGCGCCAATCACTTCGTGACTCCATCGCCCCCACTGCCACAGAATCCTCCGTCGACTCTACCGGCTAGCGCGGATTGGAGTTCCGATCTTGTCCGCCAGTGGTATTACGCGCAGGTTCCGCGGCGCCCTTCAACGAAATCGCTGGTTCTCGCCGCTTTGTTTTTTTGTCTTACGCTGTGTACATGCCTCGTGGCAGGCACGCAGTTTTCCGTGGCGTATTCTCACAATGAGGCCGTTTCCATCGATGAATTGTTCCGCGCCTTCACTCTTTTTTACAAAAATCCTGCCGGCCTTCTGACGGGGCTCCCCTTTGCCGCCACCTTATTGGGGATTCTGCTCGCTCATGAACTCGGGCACTTCTTCGCGTGCCGCTACCATCATCTCCACTCGAGTTACCCTTTCTTCATTCCCTTCCCCAACCTCGCGGGCACGTTCGGCGCATTCATCTTGATTCGTTCCCCGATGCGCACCAACCGCGCGCTGTTCGACGTTGGCGCCTCGGGACCCATCGTGGGTTTCGTCTTCGCCATTCCGGCGCTCGTCTACGGTGTGATGCATGCCAAGCTCGTGCCTGAGCTTGCAAATCCCGCGCATGCCGAACTGATTTACGGAACGCCGCTTCTGATGCGTCTTCTCGAATCGGCTTTTCATCCAGGGATTTCTCCCGACGCGTTGCTGTTGCCGCCGATTGGCCGCGCCGCCTGGGTGGCTCTCTTTGTCACCTCGCTGAATCTCATTCCTGTAGCGCAACTCGACGGCGGCCACATCCTGCGTTCATTGAGCGTGCGAGCGCACCGCGTTTTATCTCTCGCTCTGCCCATCGGGTTAATCGCTCTCGGCTGGCTTCATCTTTGGGAGGGTTGGTACATCTGGGGCGCCCTGCTATTGATGATGCGCTTTCTGCGCATCCCTCCCGTTTACGACCCGGCCTCGTTGGATGCCAGGCGGCGCCTCGTCGCATTCCTTGCGCTCGTCATTTTCTTGCTCTGCTTCATGCCTTCCCCGATTGCTATCCCGCAAGGTTCTTCTTGACGCCTTCGAATCTCCGGTTATGATGCGTGCGGCTTGCTCGCGCGATGTGGCGCGGCACGCTTCCGATGATCGAACTTGTTCGCACACTTCGGTTGCGCGATCTCTTCCTTTTATTCATTGGCTCCGTCATTGGCTCCGGCATTTTTCGCACGCCGGGGCCGATTCTGCGTCAAGTTGGAGGCTCGGTCGGCATCGCGCTGCTCGTATGGATTGTCGGCGGCGTTCTTTCTCTTCTGGGAGCGCTCACTTACGCGGAGCTGGCGGCAAGCAATCCCGAGGCAGGCGGACTCTACTGCTACATCCGCGACGGATTCGGACGCGCTCCCGCCTTTTTGTATGGCTGGTGTCTCTTTCTCGTGATTGCCAGCGGATCCGTGGCCGCGTTGGCCCGCGTGTTTGCTGAATACTTCGCGCAAGTCGTTCCCATTTCACCCATAGCGCAAACTTTCGTTGCCGTGGTCGTAATTGCGATCGTGACGGCGGTAAACGTTTGGGGCACGCGACAGAGTTCCGACCTGCAGAACTGGACCACGCTCGTCAAAGCCGGAGTCATTGTGATTTTGAGTGCTGTCCTTCTCTCGCTGGGGCATCACGCCGGCGAAGTCGTCCCGGCAATGGGCGCTACGCAACACGGAGCAAGCCTGTTCTCGAGCTTTGGACTGGCCATGATTGCCGTCCTTTGGGCTTACGAGGGCTGGCAATTTGGCACCTACAGCGCGGGAGAAGTGATTGATCCGCAAAAAGCATTTCCGCGCGCGTTTCTGCTTGGCTCTCTCGTTCTGATCGGACTTTATCTCATCGCAATTGCTGCGTATCTCTTCGCGCTCGGTCCGGTTGCCACAGCGGCCAGCGATACCATCGCTGCCGCTTCGGTCAGCGCAGTTTTAGGATCGTGGGCAGGCAAAATCGTTGCCCTCACCATTCTCGTTTCCACGTTCAGTGCAGCGAATAGCGTGATTCTCACCGCGCCGCGGGTTTTCTACGCCATGGCGCACGACAATTTGTTCTTCAAGAAGCTCGCCGTCGTGCACGTCAATTTTCGTACGCCCGTGTTTGCCATCGTTGCGCTCG
>JAWOLO010000523.1:0-4530 GCA_033853375.1 Terriglobia bacterium | reverse complement strand
AAGAGAGACGTCTATGCGGTGTGTCCGATTGTCGGTGGCAAGTCGCTCAAAGGGCCGTCAGACAAAATGCTGACTCAACTAGGCTATGAGGCAACAGCTTTAGGTGTGGCCAAGCTGTATGCAGATTTCACCGGCACGTTCGTGATTGATCCCGTCGACAAAGCGCAGGCGCAGGCCATCGAGGCACTGGGGATGAAAGTGGCGATTTTGCCGACGGTCATGAAAACCCGCGCGCAGAAACGCAAACTAGCGCGCGCTCTGCTCCAGCAGTGAAACGCGAAGAACCAAAAAGCAGATCCCTCACCCCTGTTCGCAAACAGCGCGACCGGGCCTGCCTGCGGTAGGCAGGTTCGGGATGACAAACCCTGGGCGTGGGCGGTTGCGCGAAAGGAGAGTCGAAGAGTCGAACGAGGAAAATATGGTATCTTCAAAAATCCAAAAAATGGCTGCCGCACTGACTGCACGCGAATTTCGCAACGCGCTCGGGCAATTTGCCACTGGAGTCACAGTGGTCACCGTCGAGCGCGAACCGGGCTCTGTCTTCGGCATGACCGCCAACGCTTTCACGTCGGTCTCACTGAACCCCATGCTGATTCTGGTTTGCGTCGAGGAGCGCGCAAAAATCCTGCCGATGCTGCACAAGAAAAAGCGGTTCGGGATCAGTGTATTGAAGGAGAGCCAGCAGGCGGTTTCGGAATACTTTGCGCAACCCGAACAGCACTCCGAAGCGGAACACCGGCTGGGCTTGCGCTATCGCTGGACCTCGGAGGGCGTTCCAGTCCTGGAAGATACTGCGGTGCAGTTGAGCTGCAGCGTCGTCGCGACCCACGTGGCGGGAGATCACACACTTATTGTAGGTAAAGTGGAAGACGCGGAAATTCAGGGCGGGGAACCGCTGCTTTTCTTCCGCGGCGAATACCGACAAATTGCCCGCCAGTGAGCCCCCGCAATCGATTGAAAAGTTTAGTGGTGGCCGCCGAGGGGTTCGCGCTTTACGCCGTATTCCGCGCCCCATTTGTCGGTCATTTTTGTGCGGATCTCCCAGAGTTCTGGGAAAAATTTCTGCCGCATGCCTTCCTCCAGAATTTCCACTGGCCGGCCCTTGAGCGATTTTGCGGCAAAACCGATCGTGCGATGAATCAACTGCATGTGTTCTTGCCGGAATTTCTGGAAAAGTTCATCGAATTCGGCAAGTGCTTCGGCGACGACGTAGGCATCGCCGTGCGAATATTCGGTGTCGTAGATTTTTTCGATCGTCAGCCCGTGTTTCTTCAGGTAGTGCGTTTCGAAGGAGTTCCACAGCGGCTGATACATCTTCAGTAGCACGCGGAAGCCGGGCGATTCCTGGCCGCTGCCGTTGCCCAGCCGCTTGCGAATTTCCTGATACTCTTTCGGCGACATCGTCTC
Source organism: Terriglobia bacterium (assembly GCA_033853375.1). Classification (GTDB taxonomy): domain Bacteria; phylum Acidobacteriota; class Terriglobia; order Acidiferrales; family UBA7541; genus Acidiferrum. The sequence goes on along the minus strand of JAWOLO010000523.1, from coordinate 3,123 downwards.
GAGCAGCGCCAGTTGCTCGGTCATCAATCTTTGCGCGACGTGCACGCGGCGAAAGAGCGTAAGGACGCGGTTGGTGTTTTCCTGCTGCAAGTATTCGTCAATATCCAGCAGCGTGAAAGCGATCAACTTCATCCACAATTCTTCGATTTGGTGCACGATCTGGAATTGCAGTTCGTCCTTGTTGCAAAAGTCTTCAAACTTGCTTTGGCAAGAAAGAAGCGTCTTCGTGTTTAGATACAGTTCGTAGTCCAGCGTGCCTTCGCCGCCCATCAAGGCGTAGAAATGTTCCCGGTTCACGGGTACCTCCCCGCGATGCGGCGTCCTGCGCGAATTGCGATTCGCCAGGCTGCACGTCACCGCCTCTCTCTTGTGGATCGCCCGAGGCCGTCTTGAACGGAGAACTCGTTATCGCTCGGAACTGCCCGAAGCGCGCGAGGATTCAGCGGAATCGCCAGTTTCTTTGCGGTGGCTTTTGACTTCGCGCAGCGCGTAAATCGACTTGTTCTGAGATTCGTAATACGTTCGCGAGGTGATTTCTCCCAGCAACCCAAGCGACAGGAGCTGTACGCCGCTCAGGAACAGAACGACGGCCAACAGCATCAGCGGTCCGTGCTCCGCGATCGTGTCCGTGTGGTGCAGCATCTTGTCGATACCCAGATACGCGGCGATCGCCATGCCGGCGGATGTGCCACACATTCCGAGTAAGCCGAAAAACTGGAGCGGACGCGTGGAATAATCCAGCAAAAACTTCACGATCATCAAATCCAGGAACACGCGGATCGTGCGGCCAATGCCGTAATTGGACTTTCCAGTCTTGCGATGAAGATTTTCGATCGGCACTTCCGCGATTTTTGCGCCACTCGAACTTGCCAGCGCGGGAATGAACCGGTGCAATTCGCCGTAAAGCTGGATTTCCTGGATAATCTCGCGGCGGTAGGCCTTGAAAGTGGTTCCAAAGTCGTGCAGCTCGATGCCGGAAAGCTTCGCCATCATCCAGTTGGCGACCCGGCTCGGGAGCTGCCGCGTCAACCAGGCATCTTTGCGCTGGTGCCGCCAGCCGCTGACCAAATCGTAGCCTTCTTCAATTTTTTCGACGAAGCGCGGTATTTCTTCCGGATCGTGTTGCAAGTCACCATCCATCGAGATGATGACTTCCCCGCGCGCAAAATCAAACCCGGCCTTCAACGCCGCCGTCTGTCCAAAATTGCGGCGCAATCGCACGACGTTAACCCGGCGGTCGTGTTCGTAAATGTCGGAAAGCACCTTGAAGGTGTTGTCTTTGCTGCCGTCATCGACGAATACCAGTTCATACGGTTCGCCGACCCCATCCATCACTTCGGTTAGCTTCATGTACAAAGGTGGGATGTTTTCCTGTTCGTTGAAGAAAGGAACGACAATCGAAAATTGAATGGGCGAATCGCTTCTCATCAGAGGCTTGCGGGCCCCCTTTACGCTTGCTGGGTCACGTGGTCATAGTTTATCAGGCGAATCCCCTGAGAAGCGACAAGATTTCGAATCCGCGTGTCGGTCAGTATCTCCAACTCCCTCTGACGTGAGTCTTGCAGCCGCGTTGCTGATTTATGTAGAGCCTCATCGGCATAACCCGGATGGCACATCAATTCGGTGGTGCCTTCGGGCAAGATTTTCAGAAGAAACTCCAGGCCTTCGCGCGTGAGCTCGCCGGTTTGCGCGATGCCGCAAAAATAATCGGCGGTAGCAATTCCTGCGCGTGCGGCTTGCTCGCGCGCGTCGCGTGCCAGCAACTTCAAGGCGCGCGCCTGAATCCCTTGCTTCATCACCACAGCCGGATTCTGTTTGCCGCCCGTAGCAAGCGCCGCGCGAAGGCTCGATTCTTCCAGCGAGACGCGAATGGCCTCGATTCCATGCTGCTTCGCCAGCCGCAACGCAATCTCGAAGAGTCCCGGGAGCATGTGCACGTGTTTATGGCCGTCCAGGTGTGTTGGGCGAATACCCGATTCGCGCACTTTATGAATTTGCGCGTCCCACTCTTCCTCTACTTCGTCGAGAACCAGTCCGCGCCGCGCCCGCTTCAACAGCAAACTCCCTGGTCCACCGGCAAAGCATCCATCGTCATTTAACAGGCTCACGACGCTTTCCCGATCGGCGACTGGCGGCCCATCGCTCAGATTCAGATGAACACCAATCCCGAGGCCGGGCGCGGACTCGGCGACTTTTGCGGCATCGGCGAACGCCATCCCGTTTGCCAGCAGGGAAGTGCTTGTGACAATCCCGCCGCGAAAAGCGTCCAAGATGCCCCGGTTCACCCCCTCCGTCCATCCTAGGTCATCCGCGTTGACAATCAGGTTTTTCACGGCCTGTCCTATTCCAATGATTCCACCTGTCCATTCGGACAGCTATTCCTTTGCGCGTGCATACATTTTCGTACCATTGACCCCTATGCGGCTCAACTCTAGCATGGCGCTTAAGAGGGAAGAATGCCCACGAAAGTACGTGAAAGCAAAAACGCTCCCGGGCAATCCACGGAGAGGCGCCGCGGCCGACGCATGAATTCCCGCGTTCCGGTGCGATTGGAATGGGACGAAGCTTCCGGCAAGCGTTCGAGCGCGGAGGCCCACACCCGGATCATCAATCCTTACGGCTGCATGGTCGTGCTGCCGCACGCGCTGGGACTGGAGCAGCGCGTGGCCCTCACCAATCTGGCAACGAAGTCCAGCAACGCGGCCATTATCGTTTGGAAAGGGCAATCGCGACCCGATGGCTGGGAATATGGCGTGGAACTGGTCGCGCCGGAAATGGATTTCTGGGGACTCGAACTGTGAAGCCAAGTCCATACGCTAAGCCCGGCATGCTCCCCAAGCCCGGCCAAGCTTCTGCTGTTCGCCCTGCTCTACAGCGCCAGCCTACGGCCGAGGAGCGCCGCCGCGCCCAGCGCGTGCTCTTGCGCATTCCGGTCCTGGTACACCTGCAAGGCAGGGACAAGCCCATTGAAGGACACACGCACACGGTCAGCGCCAACGGCGGCATGATCGTTCTGCGCCAGGGCCTGGAAGCAGGAACGAAATTCATGCTGGAAAATCCGCGGACGCAGCAGAAAGTGGAAGCGCATGTCGTGAGGCCCGCGCAGCTCAATCCGGAAGGGTC
>JAWOLO010000522.1:0-9306 GCA_033853375.1 Terriglobia bacterium | reverse complement strand
TCGTGCTTCCGGGAGCCTCGTTGGATGATATTCGCTCGGTGGCCTCGCATCCCATGGCCCTGGCGCAATGCGAACGCTTTTTTGCCGCGCATCCGAAGTGGAAACGCGTGCCCGCCGAAGACACGGCCGGCAGTGTCCGCGAAATGATTTCTGCTGGAGACAAATCTCGCGCCGCCATCGCCGGACGTCGCGCCGCGGAGCATTATCACGGTGTGATTCTTGCGGAACGCATCCAGGACAATCCCGAAAATTTCACGCGCTTCGTTCTTCTCGTTCCAGAAAAAGAAGCTGCCTCCTGGCTATCTGCTGACGCGCGCAAAACGTCCCTGGCCATGCGTCTCGCGCATCGCCCCGGCGCCCTACTTGCTTCCCTTGAGCCTTTTGCGAAACACGGCGTGAATCTGCTGAAGATCGAAAGCCGCCCGATTCATGGCCGCCCTTGGGAATATCAATTCTTCATTGACTTAGAGGCAGAGGATGCCTCCAATCTGGACCACGCTCTCGCCGAAGTCCGCAAAGCCACCAGCGAACTCCGCGTCCTCGGCCGCTACGTTGCCGCGTCGCGCTAGCTTGCATATCCAATAAGTCCCCTGCTAAAAAAAGAAGGCCGTCTGATTCGCCGGCCTTCTTGGTCCTTTGCTTCCTGAACTTCCTTTACTTCTCTACCCAATGTTTAGCAGTAGCTGCACTCGGCGTCGCCCATGCCGCCGCCTGTGATGTCGTCCCGCATTCGCCGTAGACGGCGTCCCAGCCGCTCCGCGAGCTGGTGCCTCGCGCGCCACAAACGCGCCTTCAGCGTGTTTTCGGTGACGCCCAGCTTCTTCGCGGCTTCGCCAGTCGAGTAGCCCTGCACTTCGCGCAGCACGAACGCCGTCCGCAGCAGCGGCGAGAGCTGGTCGAGATTCTCGCTGAGCATCTCGCGAATTTCCGTGTTCTCGAAGACCTGCTCCGGCGTCAGCCCGTTGTCCGCAAAGCGCTCCGTTGCCGGCAGCTCATCTTCGCGCGGCGGTTCGTCCAGAGAAATCGCCGGACGCGCCTTCGCGCTGCGCCGCCGCATGAGCGCCGCATTGATCACGATGCGGGTCAGCCACGTGGAGAATTGGGAGCGGCCCTCGAAGCGCTTCAAGTTGCGATACGCGGAAAGCAGCCCATCCTGCAACGCGTCTTCCGCATCCTCCGTGTTGCCCAGCACGCGCAGCGCCGTCTGGAACAGCGGCCGGTGATAGCGGCGGAAGAGCGTTTCCACCGCTTGATGATCGCCGCGCTGTCCCGCGCGAATCAGCTTCTCCTCACTTCCTTGTATTGCCACGGCTCCTTGTGTCGCCATTGTGTCCCCCCAGTCGATGAAACTTGCTCAATGAAACTCATCCCGTGAAACCTGTTTGACGTTTCACGAGGAAAAAACTCTTTTCTCAGTGCACCGGCACGCTGCCCCCACGCATTTTCGGCCTCTTCAGCAGCATCAAAATCGGAATCACCGCGAAGAACACGATGCCCAGCATCTTGAAATCATCGAGAAACGCCAGCATCGCGGCTTGCCGCTCGATGTTGCCGTAAATCATTGCGTGCGCTTGCGTGTAGGCGTGCGCCGCAGTCGAGCCCGCCGAAACCAGCCTGAACTGGATGCCCTGCAACGCATTGTGATACGCCGCGCTCAATCCGTTGGCGTGTTCCGTCAGCCGCGCCGTGTGAAGCTGCGCCCGCCGCTCCAGCATAGTTGTCACGAACGCAATCCCTACGCTGGCTCCAACATTTCGCGCCAGGTTGATAATTCCTGTCCCCATGTTCGTCTTTTCTTTCGGGACGAATGCGAAGGCTGCCACGTTAATGGGAATGAACAGGAACGCCAGCCCAAAGCCCTGCAGCATGCGCGCTTCCACGGCATGCCGGAAGTCCAACCCAAGGTCCCAGCCAGCCATCACGAACAACGCCAGGGACGAAACCACGCAGCCAAACGTAATCAGAATCCGCGTGTCCAACTTCGACACCAGAATCCCCACGATCGGCATCATGAACATAATCACCGCTCCGCCCGGAGAGAGCGCCAGCCCCGCGAGTTGCGCCGTGTAGCCCATCAACTGTTGCAAGAGCTGCGGGATGAGCACCGTGCTCGCATACAGTACGAATCCCAGGAAAAACATGGCCAGCGTAGCAATGGCGAAGTTGCGGTCTTTCAGCATCCTCAAGTCCACCACCGGCTCTTTCTCGCGCCACTCCCAAATGATTCCCGCGATGATTCCAACCAGCATTAGCGCGAAAAATCCAATGATGAAGTTCGAAGCGAACCAATCCTCGCGCTGCCCTTTATCCAGGATGATTTGCATGCTGCCGAGGCCGAGGCTGATCAATCCGATCCCGATGTAGTCAATCCGGAATCCCGCCTTCAAATTCGCTTTTTTCATGTACGGCGGATCGCTGACCAAAAGGCTGGTCAGCAGCAGCGAAAGAATTCCCACCGGCACGTTGATGTAAAACACCCATCTCCACGAAAAATTGTCCGTGATCCAACCGCCCAGCCACGGCCCAATCGTCGGCGCCACCACGACAGCGATGCCATACACAGCAAACGCCATGCCGCGCTTCTCCAGCGGAAAGGTATCGTTCAGAATCGCCTGCTCGCTCGGCTGCAATCCGCCGCCGCCCGCGCCTTGCAAAATCCGGAACAGCACCAGCACGCCCAGGCTCGGCGCGAGGCCGCACAGGAACGAACTGACCGTGAACAGCGCCACACACAACATGTAAAAGCGCTTCCGTCCCAGCAGCCCCGAAAACCAGCCCGAGAGCGGAAGAATGATGGCATTGGAAACCAGGTAGGACGTCAGCACCCAAGTTGATTCATCCTCTGCCACTGAAAGGTTGCCGGCGATGTGCGGCAGGGCCACGTTCGCGATCGACGTATCCAGCACTTCCATGAACGTTGCAAGCGTCACCGTCAGCGCGATCACCCAGGGGTTGATCGACCCGTCCGGCATCCTCAGCTTGGATAGAATCCTGTGCTTCATCGCCGTCGCGTTCCTGGCTCCCTTTCTTTGAGCCTCACACTTTTTTAGGTACGACCGCTCTGCGCCCTTTGTTTATTCCCGCTAACGCGTGATCACTGTCGCGTCCACGTTCATTCCGGGACGCAGCACCGCTTTTTCCGCCGGAATCGGATCCAGCACAATCTTCACCGGAATGCGCTGCACCACTTTCACGAAATTCCCAGTGGCATTTTCCGGCGGCAGCAGGCTCAGCACTGACCCGGTCGCGCCCGCAATCGAGTCCACGTGCCCGCTGAACGTCTTGCCATAGGTGTCCACTTTCACTTCCGCCTTTTGTCCCGGCTTCATATTCTTCAATTGGGTTTCCCGGAAGTTCGCGGTTACCCATACGTTTTGCAGCGGCACGACCACCAGCAGCCCTTGCCCGGCTTGCACGATTTGCCCCGGCTCAACCTGCTTGTGCGTCGCCACGCCATCCACCGGCGCCGTAATTTCCGCGTAGCTCAAATTCAGCTGGGCCGCTTCCAGCGCTGCCCGCGCCTGCTCCACTTTCGCGATCTTTGCCTGCGCATCTGCAGCCTTCATGCTTACTTGCTTCACGTTCGCGTTCGCAGAGGCTACTTCCGCCTTCGCCTCTTCCACGCGCGCCTTGGCCGCTTCCTGTTGCGCCTTGGCCACATCCACGTTGCGCTGCGCTTGCGCCAACTTCTCCTCGTCCGCCTTCAGCGCACTCGCTGTGGCATCGGCATTGGCCTTCGCCGCGTCGTATTGCTGCTTCGAGATTTCGCCCTTTTCCATCAGCGGCAGGTAGCGCGCCAAGTCCGCCTTGGCCAGTTCCGCGTTAGCTTTGCTCTTTTCCACGTTGGCCTGGGCCCATGCCAAATCCGCGGTCTGCGCCTGCTCGTAAGTCGTTTGCGCGCGCGCCAAATTCGCCTGCGCTTCCAGAAGTTGCGCATCCGCGCTTGTCGTTCCGCTCAATACGTTTTCGCGCGTCCGCGGCACATCGACTCCCGCCGACCTTGCTTCACTTTCCGCCAGCAGCAAGGAGGCCTTTGCCTGGTCCACAGCCGCCTGGTAATCGCGCGGGTCAATTTTTACCAACACTTGGCCTGCTTTCACCGCTTGGTTGTCATCCACCAATACCTGCGCCACGCGCCCATACACTTTCGAAGCGATTGGCGTGATGTGCCCGTCCACTTGAGCGTCGTCAGTCGACTCGCGACCGTGGTAGTAGAGATACAATCCGGTCAAGGCGATTAGCAGCGCCGCCCCTGCGCCAAAAAGCAGGCGCTTAGTTCTCGGATTGGCCAAGCCCTTCGGGGATTCTTCCAAAGGCAGATCTTCCGTGACCTTCGGCGCCCTCGCCGCATTTTCCAGTCCAACTTCTATCTCGACGCTCATCGCTCCCCCAGTGTCACTTCGCGTAAACCTTTTCCATCTGTCCGATCGATCGTGCAAAATCCGCTCGCGCCTGATTGAACCGATAAAGCGCCGCGATCTGATTGTCGTTCGCACGCGATAGAGAATCCTGTGCCTGAATCACCTCAATGTTGTTCGCCACGCCGGCGTTGAATCGGTCGCGCGCCTGGTTTACCTCTTCCTTCGAGAGCTGCACTCCTAGATTTGCCACTTGCACTTCGTTGCGCGCTGAATCCAGGTTCAGCAGTGCTGTCTTCACATCCAGCGCAATCTGGTTTCGCAAATCCGCGCGCTGCTCATCGAGTTTCCGGATCTCCAGGTCGGCCCTGACAACCTCTGCGCGAATCCTTCCGCCCGTAAACAGCGGCAGGTTCACGCTTCCCTGGTACGTGTAAGTCGGCAACGTGGTGTTCCCAGAAGTCCCCAAATAGGCGAATGTCCCGTCAAACCGTACTGACGGCAGCCGCGAATCCTGCGCCGCCTTCTTCTCGCCCTCGGCCGCTTTGATCTGGGAAGCCAGGGCTTTCCACTCCTGTCTGTTCGCTAGGGCCTCTTCGATGCTGGCTTCGACTTCCGGCTGCGGCGTATCAAAAAAATTCAGCGAGTCTGCCAGTTCGATTTTCTGGCGAGGATCCAGATTCAGCAGCCGGCTCAAGCCGTAGAGCGATGTCTCCCGGTCGTTTTCCGCCTCGAGCAACCGCTGCTTTTCGTTTTGCAGTTCTACGTTCGCGCGCAGCGTATCGATTCCCGTGCCCACTCCTTCTTTCTGCAGGTCCGCCGCTTGGTTATAGAGTGCTTGCGCTAGGTCCACGCGAGACTGCGATGCCTGCACATTCGCCACGGCGCGCAGCGTCCCGATGTATTGCGAAACTACCAGCAGAATTACTTGCTCCCGCGTTGACAAGCTGTTTGCTTTACTCGCGTCCGCTGTGTTCCGCGCCGCCTGATATCTCTGCCACAACGACAAATCGAACACCGGCGCGCTCACGCTTGGGCCCGCCGAAAACACTTGATAAGGTCCCAGCGTTTTCGGGAATCCCGGGAACGGCGTCTTCCCTCCGAACTGTGCCAATAAGTTCACCTTTTGGGCTTCGTCGGAAATGCGTGCGCTTGCTTGCGGCAGTAAGTCCGCTCGCACAATGTTTTTGTCTTGCTCGCTCTGCGCCGCGGTCAGAATCGCAATCTGTTCCGTCGGATTCTGTTTGAGCGCCAGCGCCACGGCTTGGTCCAGCGTCAGCCGCAACGGTTCGTTGGGTGCAGCCGCAGGCAGCGTCTGCGCTTTCGGGCTTGTCTGTGCGTGCGCTGTCGCTGCATTCATCAGCAAGCTGAACAGCGCAATGTAAAAAACAATGTGCGATCCTTTCGGGCGCTCCTTCCGGCTCTGGCTCTTCGTCTCTTTCTCGCTTTTGACAATCTCATCCACGATCGCTTGATTCAGGCAGCCTTCCGCAATCAATTCCCCGCCCTGCCGATGGATCTCTTTCAGCAGCACCTTTCCGGCGGCGTCAATAAAGCTCACGCCGCATAGATCTACGTACACTTTTTCGTTGGGGGAAGCCCCGCGAAGATCCCGCCAGGACTGTTCCAGCGTCGCGACCAGCGGTCCCGCCAACCGCCCTTCGATGCTTAGGACTGTCTTGCCGCGCTTTTTCTGTGTCGTAATTCGTAGCATAGATTCTTTCCCGTTTCCACATAGTGCATGCATGAATGACTCCAATCGATGTGAGCTTTGCACTTTTTCTAACAAGTTGAATCTACATGCTTTAGATTCAATTGCCAAGGGCACAAGAAATCGATACGTGGCCATATATGGGCATATGTCATTATATCAGCGAATACAGAATGACAAGATATGGTCACCCGTGTCGATCATGTAATGTTCATTTTTTCTGTGCCAAGCCCTCAGAATCCGCCCCTCTCTCAATAAACGAGTCCACGCGCAACCCCAGCGGCAGTCTCTGCCCGGAATCCAATTCCACCAGCGTCTCAAGAATCTTCGTGTCTACATGCTCAGACGGTTCATCCGTCCTTATATTCTTTTTCCCCAAGATCCGCCCCACACGAACCACCCTGCCCCAGAATTTGTGGTCTCCATAAGCCTCCGCTGTCACATATGCCCGCTGGCCCACCCTCAGTTTTGAGACGTCGCTCTCGTCCACGTCCAATCGCACACGCAGGATGGAATCGTCCGCCATCGTCACCACCGGCGAATCGAATTGCGTCGACACGCTTTCTCCTGCGTGCCGCAGTTTCCGCAAGATGACTCCGTTCATCGGCGCTCGGATGTAGCTCTTTTCCAGGTATGCGCGCGTCTCGGCAAGCTGCGCCTTCGCTGTGGCCACTGCCGCTTCAGCATGCGCGCGGTCCTCTTCACGCGCGTCTGCATCAACCAGCGAAAAATGCTGTGCCGCTTCCTCATACTGTGCACGCGCCACCTGATAGGCCCGCTCATACCGGTCGGCCTCATCCCGCGAAATTACGTTCCGGTCCGCCAGCCCACGCCGCCGCAGAGCTTCGCTCTTGGCGTTGTTCAACACGGCCTCGGCCGCGTGCATGGCTGCCTCTGCTTCGCGCCGCTCCTGGGTTCGCGCGCCGTTCACCGTTCGCCGCAATTCCGCTTCCCGCAGTGCCAATTCCGCTTCCGCCTCCTGTACGCGAGCGCGGTAATCCTCATTTTGAATTTCTGCCAGCACCTGGCCGCGCTGCACGCGGTCGCCTTCCTCTACATTCACTGCTTTTAGCCGCCCGCTCAGCTCTGAGCTGACGCGCACTTCCTCAGAGACTGCTTCGATGCGCCCCGGCGCCGCGATCACGGCCGAATCGATTAGGGAAGTCTTTGGCGACGGCGAAGACGCTTCCCTTCCGCGGCTTCGCAGCAGTCCCGCCGTGGAGAGTGCCACCACGACTCCTGTCCCCAGCAACACATATTGGGATCTCCTCATGAGCTTGCCCCTTTCCTTTAAATCGAAATCTCGTGCGCAAGCCTTGCCTGCTCTGCGCTCGCGCCAAAACCCAGTAATGAGGGATCACTTATTTCATCGACATTACTCGCTAGATTTCTCTCTTCCCGCAAAATCCGTCCATCCTCGAGGTGGATGATGCGGTCGCCGAACGGCAACACGCGCGGGTCATGCGTCACCATCACCACGGCCCGGCCGTGCACTCGAGCCAGCCGTTGCAACAATTCAATCACCGTACGTCCGCTCGTTGAATCCAGCGCCGCCGTCGGCTCATCCGCCAACAGAATCGGTGGATCACCCGCCAGCGCCCGAGCAATCGCGACTCTCTGCTTCTGCCCGCCGCTCAAATCCGCCGGGAAAAACCGCGCCTTATGAGCAAGTCCGACTTCAGCCAGCAGTTCTTCTCCGCGTCTTTGCGCCGCCGCTCCGCCAACTCCCCGCACGTCCAGCGCAAGCGCCACGTTTTCCGCCGCCGTCAGCGTAGGGAACAAATTGAATCCTTGGAAAACAAAGCCAATCGCCTCGCGCCGGATTCGAGGCAGCTCGCTTTCTGGCAGCGTGCCCACATCTTCTCCGAGCACTTCCAGCTTTCCGTCGCTCGCTCGCAAAATACAGCCGAGAATCGAAAGCAGCGTCGTCTTCCCGCTTCCCGATGGTCCCATCAGCAGTGTTAACTCGCCTGCGCGTACTTCCAGGTCCACGCCCTGTAGCGCGCGTAACTCCGTCGTTCCCTCCCGATACACTTTCGTCAATCCCTTCGCACGTATGACCTCGGACGTCTGCTCCTGCATCATGGCCGTTCCCCTTTTCCAATTCTCCTTTTCGCTTTTCTATCCTCTGAACACCATTGCCGGATCGATCTTCGTCACCTTGTTAATCGAGACAAGCGCCGCAGCGATGCACATCACTACGGCCAGCACCAGCATTCCCGCGCTCATCGACCACGGCATCAAAATCACCGCGCCGCCTTTCTCGCTGCCTTCCACGATGAAGTGCGCCACGATCATCGCCAGCCCATACCCAAGCACTGCGCTCCATACCGCTTGCTCGATCAGCACGCGATACAAATAACGGTTCGTCGCGCCCATGGCTTTCAGCGTTCCGTACTCCCGAATGTGATCCATCGTCGCTGCATAAATCGTTTGCGCCACCACGGCTACGCCCACAATCAGCCCCATGAGCGCCGCCGTCAGCACTGCCAGCCCTGCGCCTGTCGTGAACATCCAGTAAAATCGCGTCTTCCGGCTAAACTCTGCCGTCGTATACACATCCTCATCGGTCAATCGCGCCTGCAACCTCTTCTGCAACTCTTTTGGGGAAACTCCTGTAGCCGCCTTCACCAGAATGTAGGCGGTGCTGTCCTCACTCGAAGTCGGATTGGTGTAATCCAGCGAACTTTTGAACGTCGTGTACACAAACGGGGATGTCGTAAACGACCGGATCCCTCGTGTGAATCCCACCACGCGCGCGCGATGGTCGCCGATTTCCACGCGGTCGCCGATCTTCTGCACTCCCAGCTTTTCTCGGTACAGCTCATCTACAAAAACCGAATCTTCCTGTTTCAGGTCCGCCGTGCTTCCCTGCACGATATTCCACGGCTCGCCTAACCCGCTTCCCGGATGGAATCCGATGACCTGGATGTTCTCGACTCGCCCGTCCGGCCGCTTCCAGCGCCCGAACGACTGCATGTACTTCTCCGCCCGTTTCACGCCGGGCGTCGACAGGACCTGATAAAACTTTTGCTCCGAAAAATTGCGCCCCGTGTCGAAATACCCCACGCCGTGAAAAACAATCCACAAATCCGCGTTCGAATGGTCAATGTTGTTGGAAGTGGTCGTCGCGAATCCGAGGAACAAGCCGAATTGAATGGTGATCAGCACCAGCGCAAACACGATGCCCGTCAGCGTCACTGCGAACCGTACTCGGTCATGAAATAAATTCCGCCT
>JAWOLO010000521.1:0-28430 GCA_033853375.1 Terriglobia bacterium | reverse complement strand
CCTGGAAAATCAACGCAATGCGCTTGCCGCGGATTTTCTGAAGCTCGTCCGGTTTCGCTTCAAGAAGATCTTGTCCTTCAAACAACACAGATCCCGACACAGTGGCGGAGTTCGCACGGAAGAGGTTTACGAGCGATGCGGCGAGCGTGCTCTTTCCCGATCCGGATTCTCCGAGAACACCCATCACCTCTCCGGGCTCAAGACTGAAACTAACGCCATCGAGCGCTCGGAAATGATCGGCACCGCGCGAGCGATAGGTAACTCGCAAATCCCGAACTTCCAGAATCGACCCCATGCAATGCATGTTGAATCAGGAAGGCAAAGCGGACAAGCCAAACCTGCTACTCAGCGAACCAAGGGTAATGCTTTGCCAATATATTCAGTTGGAGTGCCAGAGTCAGGCCCGAGCTCTCGGTGAGATACGAGGCGTTTGCCGCGAGGTATGCTCGCAACTAGGCTAAAGGCTGGCCTTGTTTGTGGCTAATTGCCAAGGACTAAGGTAATTACCTGAGCCGCAATCTGCAGCTTTTTCTGGAGTATTCCTGCCGTCAGGTCTTTCCCTTTATCCTAAGGGAAGCGCTAAAACTCCAGCATTAACAGGAGATAGATTCATGAACATACCGTAAGGTCGTACCTTGGCACGATGTCGTCTCAATATGAGATAAAGCACAAATTGTTACCAACAAAAGGCGGTATTAGTTCGGGAATTAGGGTCTTTACCTGAGTCGCTTTCAGGAGTTTACTTGCTTGAGGTACTAGGTTTCGGGTGGTATTGACCTATATGTTTCTGCACCAGCGGGGGTGTGAGCCGCCGGATCCCGTGCGGTTTCAATTGAGGAGAGGAATCTTATGGCCAAGCGAGATGAATCGTCCGAGCTGCTTCGAGAACTGGTGGCACACCTCCGCCAGAACAGAACACAGCTCCGCGAGGAGTGGGTCGGCCGTATTTCGGAGACGCGCCTGCTGACGGCCATGACCAAGGAAGAGATCTTCGCCGAAGCCACGTCCGTGTACGACAGCTACGTGGAAGCCCTTGAAACCGAAACTTTCGAAGCTCTGCAGGCTTACGCGCGCAACCTTTCCGAACGCATCATTCCGCGAGGCGTCGAGACGCACGAAGTCGTCGGCATTGTTCTTCTCCTCCGCGACGTGCTGGCGCGCTCTCTCTTCGCGAAGTACCAAACGGATTTCAAGAAACTCAACCGCATCCTTGACGCGTACGAGCCTGCGGCCAACCGTATCGCCAACACCGTGGCTGTCGGTTTCGTCCAGGAACGCGAGCGCGTCATTCGCCAGCAGCAGGAAGCGATTCGCGAACTCTCTACTCCGGTCTTGCAAGTGCGCGAACGTCTGCTGATTCTCCCGATCATCGGCGTGATCGACCCGCAGCGCGCACGACAGTTGACCGAACAACTGCTCCGCGGGATCCGTACCAATCGCGCAAAAGTCGTGGTTATCGACATCACGGGCGTGGCCGCGATGGACGTTACGGTCGCAAACCACCTGGTGCAAACCGTCGAAGCTTCGCGCTTGCTGGGCGCGACGGTCATTGTCACCGGCTTGTCTCCGGAGATTGCCCAGACTCTGGTGACCATCGGCGTGGACCTCGGCAAAATGAACACCGTCGGCGACCTGCAAGGGGGTATCGAACAGGCCGAGCGGCTGTTGGGTTACAAAGTTATGGCGTTGGCCGAGCCGAGCTGAACTGGATTGAGCTCTAACCAAGGGAAAAGAGCAAAGTGGAAGTTCCTATTCTTAAGCAAGGGCAGGTCCTGATCGCCACGTTTCAGGCTGCTCTTTCCGACGCAGACCTCAACCAACTGCGCAGCGCCCTCGTGCAGCAAGTAGTGAGATTCCGTTCCCGCGGTGTCATCGTTGATGTGACCGCCATGGACGTCATGGATTCTTTTGCCTCGCGAACGTTACGCGAGATCGCCCACATGATCCGCTTGCGCGGGGCGGAAACCGTCATCGTGGGAATCCAACCGGAAGTCGCGTTTGCGATGGTGCAGCTCGGTTTGACTCTGGAAGGTGTCGCCACAGCCCTCGATTTGGAGGAAGGCTTGGCTTATCTGAACCAGAAGTTCAAAACGATGAATTGAGAGTGAGCCTAAGTGTCCCGCGTGGAAATCCGGGTGACCATCAGTTCAGACCAGGACATCGTCCTAGCTCGCCAAAAGGGCAGGTCCTTAGCATTGGAACTCGGTTTTTCCTCGGGGGACGCCACGCTCATTGCCACGGCCATTTCTGAACTTGCGAGAAACATCGTCTCGTATGCTCACAGTGGTGAAATCGTCCTGAAAGACGTCCAGGGAAGCAACCGCGTAGGAATCGCGGTCACTGCCTCAGACAGTGGTCCAGGTATTCCAGACGTCGGGCAGGCCTTGCGAGACGGCTTCTCCACTTCGGGGAGTTTGGGGCTGGGATTGCCGGGCGTGCGCCGGTTGATGGACGATTTTGAAATTGTCTCCAAGCCAGGCCAAGGGACTAAGGTCGGGGTGAAAAAATGGAGACCATAAAAAGCCCCATGGCCGAATATGGAGTAGCGAAGTTCGTTCTCCCCGGCGAACGCGAGTCAGGTGACCAGCATTTGGTCTGCTGCAATAACACCGGCCTCCTCATCGCCGCGGTCGACGGGATCGGACACGGGGCAGAGGCTGCCAATGCCGCCCAGGCCGCGATTGCCGTCTTAAGGAATGGGATCGGCGAACCGATTATCTCTCTCGTGACGGCATGTCACGAGAAATTGCGGACGACCCGCGGGGTGGTTCTGAGCCTTGCTTCGGTCGACACGAAACATGGCCTGATGACTTGGCTGGGCGTGGGAAATGTGCACGGCGTGTTAGTTCGTGCGGACAAAAAGGGCAATGCACAGGAAACTCTCTTGCTGCGAGGCGGCGTCGTTGGCGACCACTTGCCACAATTGCAGGCCGCCGTACTTCCGGTGGGTCAAGGCGACCTTCTGGTGTTCGCCACTGACGGTGTCCGGACGGATTTCGCCAGAACGCTTTCTGCCCTCGAGAATCCGCAACGCGCCGCAGACAGGATTCTGAGAGGCTTTAGTAACGGAAGCGACGATGCTCTCGTATTGGCCTTGCGCATAACGGGAATTCATTCATGAAGCCGGCTAGAGAACAAAAGAGCGGAGAGCAGATCAAGTTCGAAATCGAATACGCCGCAACCTTGCGTGAGTACGCCATGGGAGGAGGCGAAGCCGTGTTGGGCCAGGCGTACGAGCTTGGGCGTCGCGCCATCGCGGAACGCAAGAGTTTGCTGGAACTGGTCTCGATTCATCATCAGATCCTGAGGGAACTGTTCCAGAGTTCGCCCGACAGAAGATCTCAGACACATTTGGTGAACGCGAGCTGTGATTTCTTGTCGGAATGCGTTTCCCCCTATGAGATGGCGCAGCGCGGATTTCAGGATGCAGTGAGAGCCTTGCGCCAACTGAACGAAACACTCGAAGAAGAGATCAAGCGCATCGCCTACTCCGTCCACGATGAGGCGGGACAGTTGCTCGTGGCTGTCCACCTGGCGCTAGCGGATTTGAAACGGGAACTACCTCAGAAGCAGCATGACCAGCTCACTCAGATCGAGGGTTTATTGACGGAAGTCGAAAAACATTTGCGCCGTTATTCTCACGAGTTGCGGCCCACCATCCTGGATGATCTGGGCTGGATTCCAGCCATCCGCTTCCTGGCGGAGGGCTTTTCCAAGCGCGCGAACCTCCCCATCCACATCGAAGCAAAGATTTCCTGCCGTCTGCCCGGCACCGTCGAGACCACGCTTTATAGGGTTGTACAAGAAGCGCTCAACAACGCGGTGAAACACTCCAACGCCAAAAGTATGTGGATTCGAGCGTGGCTAAAGGACAAGGTACTGCATTGTTCGATCCGTGATGATGGCACGGGTTTTGACGCGCAGGCGGTCCAAGCTTCCACAGGCCGCAAGGGATTAGGGCTGATTGCGATGAGGGAGCGTTTAAGCGCAATCGGCGGAACTCTCTGGATTGAATCATCGCAGAAACGCGGGACCGAACTATTAATCAGACTTCCCATGGAGGACGACCATGTCAATTCGAGTAGTGCTAGCTGATGATCATGTGTTGGTTCGGCAGGGCTTGAAATCCCTGCTCGAGCGCGAGAAGCTGCATGTCATTGCGGAGGCCTCCGACGGCCAGGAAGCTGTCCGCTATTCAGAGTCGCTGCATCCGGACATCGCCGTAGTCGACATTAGCATGCCAACTCTGAATGGCATCGACGCAGTGCGGGAGATAAGCCGATCCTGCCCAAAGACGAAAACCATTCTGCTCACCCAGCACGAGGAAGACCAATACATCCGAGAGGCCCTCGAAGCCGGGGTAAGGGGATACGTATTGAAGAGTCAGGCGGCCAACGACCTGGTTCACGCCATCCAGCAGGTCTCCCATGGGCAGTTCTATTTGAGCCCGGGTGTTTCGCGGGCGGTCGTGGAGGCTTACCGTACGAAATCGCAAATGCCTTCGGATCCGCTGACTGCTCGAGAGCGGCAAGTGTTACAACTCATCGCGGAAGGAAGGTCCACAAAAGACGTGGCTTCGCTTCTCGGGATCAGCGTGAAAACCGCAGAGTCTCACCGAACTAGGCTCATGCAAAAGCTGGATATTCATGAGACCGCAAGCCTTGTGCGCTACGCGGTGCGCCGCGGCGTGGTTCAGCCCTGAAACAACCTGGGGGGCTCTGCTGGTCTTCAAGCGTTCTCAGATTCGCACGCCTGTCGTCGCAAGTTCCCCTTACAAAGATTCGCGGCAAGACTACCTGCACCCGTAAGACCGCAGCTTTTGCAACTGTCGGCGCGCTTCGCGGCTACCGCCCTTGGCCGCAGCTCGGAGAAGGATTCTTGCTTGTTCGCAGTTTCGAGGAACTCCATCGCCCTTTAAATAAAGTTGCGCTAGATCCACTTCCGCTGCTGAACTTCCTGCCCCTACGGCAGACCACAAGCTTGTTGCCTGCGTGCTTCTCCCCTGAGCGAGATGCGGACCTTGCGAATAAGTCGAATGATCTGCGCTGTCCTTGGCTTGGGGAATCTCAGAGACTTGAGTCTGTGAACTGTTTTGTGCGGACGAATTGGGTAAAGCAGAATTCCCTGGCGTTTCCTGTTCAGATGCATTTGAAGCTGGCTTGTTGGGAGAGGGGGCTGGCGCCGGCCCCCCCTGTAACGGCGAAGAATTTTGAGATTGCGGACTCTGGTTCCCGCTGAGTTTCTCACCGAGTCGAATTACGACTGGGCTCCAATTGGTGAACCGCATCGGCTGCCTGAAACGCCAATCCTTTTTCAGAAGTATCGAGGACGATTCCGCCGCTTCCCGCCTCAAACTCAAAGTAGGAAATCCCCCGGCCTGCTCCTCTGAGTACGTCGTCGTTCAGTCCTCAGAGTTACCTAGGATGCCAGTCGCTTCAAACCGCTCCTTCTTGTTGAACACATTCCGCCCCACAATCTGCGCCATAGCCAAAGAGGCGTTCGGGCTCTTGAGAGATTAGAGCCTAGAGTCCCACGATTCCCATTTTATAACCCCCTTCCGACCCTGGGCGTGGCCTGGAAATGGAGTTCCTTATAGAAATTCATTTCTCCTTAGGCAACACCCCTAAAAGCAATAGCTTCAGTGGATTAGGCAATATTGAAAACGTGAGCGCCCGGGTAGTTTTGAACCGGTTAGGGTGTTCGCCCCAAGCGAAAGAAAGCAACAACCTGATTGCCTGGGGTCACCCGAACTTCATAACCTGCCGGAGAACGATGCCCACTCGCGTTCTACTTGCGGATGATCATGCGTTGATCCGTCAGGGGCTGAAAGCCTTGCTGGAGAAGCAAGGAATCCAAGTCGTAACCGAGGCTTCCGATGGACAAGAAGCCGTGCGTCTAGCCGAAAAGGGTCAGCCAGAAGTGGCGATCTTGGACATTACCATGCCGCTCCTAAACGGTGTCGATGCCGCCCGCGAGTTGATGAAATCCACACCGAAGACCAAGGTCATTCTTCTCACTCAACATGACGAAGATCAATACGTAACCGAGGCGCTCCGCGCCGGGGTCAAGGGGTATGTACTAAAGAGCCAGGCTGCAGACGATCTTGTTCATGCCATCCGGGAAGTTGGTAAGGGCTCCGTTTATCTCAGCCCGAGCATATCGCGAGCGGTAGTGGACGCCTATTTATCTAAAACGTACGTCTCACCGGATCCTCTTTCAACGCGCGAGCGCCAAGTCCTCCAATTGGTTGGCGAGGGAAAGTCCACTAAAGACATCGCCAGGCAACTTGGAATCAGCGTGAAAACGGCGGAATCTCACAGGGCGAGACTCATGCGCAAACTAGATATCCATGAAACAGCCAGCTTGGTCCGCTATGCGATTCGGCGCGGGTTAATCCAAGCCTAACCTCTTGGGAAATCAAGCATTTCGTCCCCTCCGCTCTCAATCATTCTCCTAGGGTTGTTTGGGTGATTCACCGGATTGTTTTATAAAGCCGTGAAGTTATTGTGCACGCAGGAGGGGGCTGCCTCCGAGTTCAGGGCCCCGCCTGAAACACCCCAACATCCCTTTGCCCTGAATGGAGGCGGCCCGTCCCCAACGCCCTTGGGAGGTGGTGGAAGTGCCTTGGCGGGCAATGCCCGGAAAAGGGTCTAACGAGTTGCACGCACTGGGCAATGAAAACGATCACCGCGAACCTGCTGACTCATTTGACCGACAGGCCGCACCTCTTAGCGTGAAGCATCATGGAAGAGAAACAGTTAAACGAGAAGAGGCTTAGATACATAGGAGCCGTGGACCAATGCCCATGTCTTTAGACCGAAACAAGCTCGTCAGGAGTTTGCAGGGCCGCTCAGGGATTTTGCAAACTGCCAATAAGCTAATGATTTGCGGCAAGTGAGATGCTCGCCGCAAAATCAAATAGAATCAAGGCCAGCCATCGAAGCGGAAGTACTCGGCTCGGAGGTTGGCAAATGTCGAAAGGGAGATACCCGACTCCAACCTAGATAGCTTCATGTATCGAAGCAAGAACTAGAAAAACATGTTCCTTTTCCAATAGCCGCAGCTTATCCGGTCTACCGCAGCGGCGAGTGCTTTTCTTTTGGATGATCGCTGAGTGGTACTTCGATGTTCTTCCCTCTCATCAGCCTCATGAGAGCCTCTTGCGCTTTCTCTTCCTTTTCCCGAAGCGCTTGCCGAGCCAAATCCGCATCTCGCAGAGCCTCTAAGAGGTCTCTCAAGTGCGGCGACATTTCCTGGCGATTGGTGCTGATTTCCCAGAGTTGCTTCCCGAGGGCAGCTTGCAGCAATGGCACGAACATGTGCGCCAACTTTCCACTGAGAGCACGGTCCTGATGGTCAAGAAGCAGCATTTCTTCGATTGCGCGTTTCCCCATTTGCATCCTCCTTTTAATCAGGCAAAGACCTGAACGCGGCCACAGTTAAAACCCGCATGCCGCCTTGCCCGTTGCGCTCCTAAGCCCCGTGAAGTTCACTCTCAATTTGGTGATGGTCAAGGGTTTCGACCTCTCGCGCTCATCCTCCGCAAAAATTACCGGCAGCCGCTAACTCGCAGTTTCTCCAATTCTTGTCGAGCCTCGGCGCTTCCACCCTTGGCGGCTGCCCGCAGAAGGACTTCTGCTTGTTGGCAATTTCGGGGAACCCCGTCTCCCCTCAAATAAAGTCGCGCCAGGCCGACTTCCGCGGAGGAGTTGCCCAACGCAACCGCCGACCAAAGACGCGTTACCTCCGCGCTTCTATCCTGCCCCGAATTCGGCGACCGGCGATCCGGCGAACGGTCCGGGGCTTCCCTTACGCGCGGAATTGCCAGACCTCGGCTCTGCGAATTGACCTGCCTGGAGGAATCAGGAGGCAGGGCGGAATCCCCCGAGGCCTCCTTTTGAAGTACATCTGGCTTCGCTTCGGTGGACGGCGAAGGGTGTGCTGGAACTGGAGACGAATTCCGTAGTGGAGAGGAAGTCTGCCGTTGCGGGCCGCCCCCGGTGATCTTTTCTCCCAGATGGATCAGCAAAGCCCCCACATCCGGACGAAACATATCAAGGAGCACTACGACGGCCACCATAAGTACACTGATAAGGAATCCCGTGGCAAGCCTATATGCGATTCGCCCCTGAGAGGCTTGAGAAGCCTGTGATTGCCCTGGCAAGTTCGGAATAAAAAGAGAAGGCAAATGTAGAATTTGACGTAGCCCGATTGGCCGCGCTTCGTCAACTTCGATTGGCGAGCGCAGAAGGTTCGCATTATGGCGGGTTTCACGCCTCACTTCGGGCGGCTTTTCCGCTGACCTCGCAGGCCAGGGAAGCTGTTGGAATTGGGGAGATACCTGCAATACACTTGGCTGCCACAGCCAGTTACGAATTTGATTACAGCTATCTGCGCCTGTCTCGGAGAACCGTAAACCGCCAGTTCTGTTGGAGCTATCCGTCCATACCACGTTGCCCGTGATCTCAATCCGATCCTCGGGGCGAGGAGAGACCCATATCCACATCCGGCTTGGGCCTAATTGTTGAATCGCATCGGCCGCTCGGAACCCAAGTCCCTCCTCCGATGCATCGAGTATGATTCCCCCTCTTCCCGCCTCAAACTCGAGGTAGGAAATCCAGCGGGACATCTTCCTTGGGACACGCCGCCGCTCAGTTTGCATGGTTGCTCGTGCCGACAATGACTTTGGGTGATTCTCTCATACCGCGCCCGTTTCCGCTCTAATTTCGGCCAAAAGCCCGAGGAGCCAGCCTACGCAAATTCGGCAAACCGTTTTGGCGACACGTGCCTCGAGTTTCTTGAAGGGGAGATACGTGACTCCAACCTGGACAGGTTTTTGTATGAAAGCAGGAATTAGGAATTGATCCGTTGCTGCAAATGCGCTATCTGCGTACGGAACCGGTGTACAATGCGGTTTGTCCGCGGGTTCATAGGGACTTAGATGGAAGCGAGGCGACAAATGACGAAGCGAGTGCTGTCGGTCCTGCTATCGCTGTTCATAGGTGCTTTGCCACTGTCCGCAGCGAGCAACAAGAAGGAATTGGAGCGCTTGGAGAATTGCGGAACGGTAATCAAAGAAATCATGGACGTCCCCGATGACATACCGCAAGACCTGATAGACAAAGCGGAATGCATTGTCGTCTACCCGTCGGTGATCAAGGCCGCATTTGTATTCGGGGCAAGCTACGGCCGCGGCGCGATGACCTGCCGAACCGGCGAGGGCTACACTGGCCCTTGGAGCGCCCCCACGATGATGGCTCTGGAGGGTGGCAGCTTTGGACTACAGCTGGGCGGGCAGGCCACGGACTTTGTACTGCTCGTAATGAATCCACGGGGCGCGCATGCCATTTTGAAAAGCAAAGTGAAACTCGGCGCCGATGCGTCTGCGGCCGCCGGTCCGAAAGGTCGCACTGCCAGCGCGTCTACTGATGTCACCCTGCGTGCGGAAGTTTTGAGCTACTCGCGCGCCCGTGGCCTTTTTGCAGGTTTGTCGCTGGAAGGCTCGACGGTGCGCCCAGACAACGATGCGAACCAGCGGGTCTATGGCAAGAAAATAGAAGCAGAATCGATTGTCTTCAAGGGCGCCGTGGCTGTTCCGCCATCCGCGCAAAAAATGATCGCCTATTTGAATCAAAAGTCGCCGAAGAACCTGTCTGACCCTAGCTCCCTTAAGGAATAGCCCTACGCGGGCCGTTTCCCGTCCACCGCGACTCCAACCTGGAGAGCTTCGTGACCGAATTGGAGACTAGCCCGCAATGTCACTGTTTACTGGCAAGCGGTGCTATCGGAATTAGAGCCGTCCACCTGTTGACATGCCTAGCAGATCTTTCCGTGGTTACACGTGAGGCGGATGCACGAAGAACACCAGGGCCGGTTGTCCGTAAGAAACATAACGCTGCTCGACACCGGCATCTCAGTCATTGCCCCAGAAGGCGCGGTGTACAGCACAAAGCGTGCGCGTCACAGAGCGGCATTACAACCCTTGGGTGCGCTCGCGACAAGAGCAACTCGAGGCCGATGTTGCCCTTGCCTGAAAGGGTGTTCCCTTATTAGATTCTGAAAAAATCTGTACAAATCAAGTACCCTTGCGGAAGGGACGGCCTACTAAATGAAAACGCTAGCCTGAGTTTGGAGGCGCGGGTGGGATTCGAACCCACGAATGGAGGTTTTGCAGACCTCTCCCTTGGGCCGCTTGGGTACCGCGCCAATCCTTATTAAGGTTACCAATTATAACAAACCTACGGAATCTCCCTGGACGTCCCGCGACTCCTCGTTTTGTAGGAAGATCCTCACTTTTTCTCCGTCAGTGCGGGCACTTTCGCTTCGCGCAAGAACCGTGCCGACTCTTCCGGCGGCGTCGGATTGATATAAAACCCAGTCCCCCACTCGAATCCCGCCACCTTCGTTAGCTTCGGAATAATCTCGAAGTGCCAGTGATAGTGATCGTTAATCTCTTCTCCGATCGGCGACGTGTGGATCATGAAGTTATACGCGGGCCGGTCCAGCACTTCATCGAGCCGCATCAGCGTGTCCCTCAGCATTCGTGCCAGACTGGCGTAAATCGAGCTCTGATTATTTTCGTACGACGAGCTGTGCACTTTGGGCAGTAGCCACATTTCAAACGGAAAGCGCGGCGCATATGGCGCCAGTGAAATGAATTGTTCATTCTCGCCGATCATGCGCTCGCCGGTGTCCCGCTCCTGCCGGACGATGTCGCAGAAAATGCAGCGCTCTTTCTCGTCGTAATAATGCCAACAGTTATCCACTTCTTCACGCACCCGCCGCGGCACGATCGGCAGCGCGATCAATTGCGAATGCGGATGCTCCACCGTTGCTCCCGCCGCTTCTCCGTGGTTCTTGAAAATCAGAATGTACCGGAACCGTCTGTCGTTCTTCAGGTCCAGCATGCGGTCACGGTATCCCCACAGCACATCTTCCACTGCGCGTTCGGGAAGCGTCGCCAGCGTTGCCGCGTGGTCCGGCGATTCGATGACCACCTCGTGCGCGCCGATTCCGTTCATCTTGTCGAAGAGTCCTTCGCCTTCTCGGTCGAGATCCCCCTCGATTCCCAGCGCGGGGAATTTGTTCGGCACCACGCGTAGCTTCCAGCCCGAAGTGTTCGCTCCGCCGCCGTTTCGCCCGTACACCAGCACTTCTGGTGGCGTTTTGGCTTCATTTCCCGCGCAGAACGGGCAATTCTTCGGCTCTTTCGCGATTACGCTCTCGCGCAGGAAGTCGTTCGGCCGCTTTCCGCGCTCTGTCGAAATAATCACCCATCGACCCGTGATGGGATCTTTGCGTAACTCCGGCAACTCTCTCTCCTCCCCAATAAATTGATTCTGGACGATTCCTGGAGGTGACTACGCAAAACACTTCTACCCACTTCGTCCGGCCCCCTGGGCGTTCCGCATTATCATCTCATGCCGCGGTGCTTTTTCGCACGAGGACGCTTAGTCACTGACGGGGAAATGTGAACTCGCCCGACGGATCTCTCCGCTTCAGGGCTTTCACTTGGCCATTTTCCACGACAAATTCAAAAATAATGTCGGAAAATTGCGCTGTCCGAAACTGCAACCCTTTGACCGGAATCAGCTTTTCTGGAGTTCCACCCGGAAATAATAGCGCAAGCCCGGTGCCAGGCTGATAAAGCACTTCAAACTTCACTTTGCTCGGGGTTATGTAGGTTCCCGCCAGCTTTTCCAGAAGTTTCGGATCCAGTGTTTCCGGCTTGCGCGAGAACACAGCTTCCGCCTGGTCCAGCGAAATAACCGCTGCAGAAATGTCTCCCTGCGGATTCGTCCGGAAGTTCACCGAAAACTTTCCGTATTGCTCGTCATCCGGCGTATCGAACCGGTCGTAATGGAAATGGTTCATTGGAAAATGAAATTCATGAAAACCGAATTGCAATTGGTCCCCCTGCAATCCGATTTTCAGAATGCCGTACGCGGGATTCTCGTACTCGCCCACGTAGTCGCCGAGTGCGTGCGAAGGTTTCGTGTTTGGCACGCGGTCTCCGCCTGCTTTTGCTCGCGCCTCCGTCCCTGCTTTCTTGTTGGCCAGCCGTTGTTGGAGCTGCCGCTGGCTCCACGGCGTCTGATCCATTCCCAGCAGCCGCTCATACACGTTGTAACTAATGATGTTGTAGAGCGGCGCGCTGTGGTCGGTTTGAACCAAGACAATCACGCCGATTTTGTCGTTGGGCATGAATGAAATCTGCGAGTGGAATCCCGGCAGGTCGCCACCGTGAAAGGTGAGAAGTTTCCCGCGATAAGAAGCGGTTTCTCGTCCCATTCCATACGCAGCATTCAGCAGCTCCCAATAGCCTAATGCCTCACCGGCAGCATTGGGCAAAGCGATGGCAGGTTGCAGCGTGGCTTTCAGCACGTTGTTGGGCAACACCTGCTTCCCGTTATATTTCCCATCGTTCATCAGCGCGATCAGCCAGTGCGACAGTTCGTCAATATTCGAAATGATCGCGCCCGCCGGAGCCACGCCTTCTGTGTCTTCGTAGTAAGGAATCTGATATAGCTCAAAGGAATCGCGCTTTTCGCGGAACGGCACGCCGTGGTCCGGTTGGTTTAGCATGTCGGCGATGGTGTAGCACGTGGTGCGCATGTCGAGGGGAGTGAAAATTCTCTCACGCACGAAGTCTTCCCATTTCTTCCCCGACTTGATTTCGATGATTTGTCCCACAGCCGCGAACATCAGGTTGTTGTACAGGAACGTCTCGCGCATCGGCTCCTGCGGCTCCAGATACTTCAGCCTCTCGAACAGCTCCTTGCGCGTGAACGGCGACTTGAACCAAATCAAGTCGTGCCGCGTCACGCCTGTGCGGTGAGACAACATATCGCGTAG
Organism: Terriglobia bacterium; assembly: GCA_033853375.1. Lineage (GTDB taxonomy): Bacteria > Acidobacteriota > Terriglobia > Acidiferrales > UBA7541 > Acidiferrum. Next base: position 15,575 of record JAWOLO010000521.1, on the reverse strand, counting down.
CGTCACGTTGTTATTGAGCTCTTCGTTGTAAAACCGGATCTCGGGCACCGACTCGCGCACCGGCTTGTCCCACGTCAGCTTCCCCTCTTCCACCAGCATCCCGGCCGCAGCCGCAGTGAACAATTTCGAGTTCGACGCGATCGGCTGCAATGTCTTCGAGGTGAATGGCAGCTTCTTCTCGTAATCTCGATAGCCATAGCCCTTCGCGAAAACCAACTTGTCTCCGACAACAATTCCCACGCCCACGCCCGGCGTGTTCCAATCCTTCAGCGTCTGCTCCATGTACGCGTCAAACCCCTGAAGCTTCCTCGGAACATCCATTTCCTGCGCTCGCGCGCCAACGCCAAGAGCAAGCAACACAAAGACAAACAAGGTGGAGCGAACAAAATGCGCAAAGGAATCAGGGCGACACTTTCTTTCGCGAATCATGAGGACACAACCTCCTCTCCACATTCTCACTCCCCTGGGAGCGATTTCGCCCAGCATTCTATAGGCTCACTCCGAATTGGCAAGGAATTCTGTATCCGCGCATGGTGATACCAAACTGCTCTCGTCACTGTGAGTCCGGATCCGCGCTGTTCTTCAGCCTTGCCTTTTGAGGTCCGGGCTGAAGGCGTCTTTGTGGAGGCGGACGACGGGAGGCAGGCCCGGCCGATTATCGATTGCTAGCACATCGAAGCGGAGAGGACATTCTCCGACGTGGCGTTCGGCGAGGAAGCGCAGTGCGGTGCGGACGACCACGCGCTGCTTCTCTCTGGTTACGCTGAGTTCCGGCAACGCCGTGGCATCTTGCTTCCTCGTGCGCGTTCGCACTTCGACAAAGGCGAGCGTCTTGCCGTCGTAGCCGACTAGATCGAGTTCGCCTTTGATTCCGCGTGGCGTGTAGTTCTTCGCGACAAATACGTAGCCATGGCGGCGCAGATACCAGTAGGCGTAGGTTTCTCCGCGCACGCCGGTGCTGCGCGCTTCCAGCTTCTTGGCTTCGCTCGCGAAATTCTCTTCTTCGCGCAGACCTCGCCGCGCCGCCCAGCGCACCGCATGAAACATTAATCGGGAAAAGATCGGCATAATTCTCGCAGCGTAATCGTATCTCTTCGGTGAACTACAGCCAATGGAAATAAAATCCCGCGGCTGCCAGCTTTCTTTCTTTGACAACCGCGGGATCGTTTCTGTGAACTCTGTGACCTATACGCTCTCTGTGGTCTCTGTGTTAAAGAGTTTTTTCGAGTTCGCGGAAGCACTCTTCGAGCGTGCGAATGGCGAAGTCGGCCTGCTCTTCGTCGATCAGCAGCGGCGGTGACACGCGAATGGTGTTCTCGCCCGCGCTGAGCGTCAGCAACCCTTTGTGGAATGCTTTACTGACCACCGCATCACGCAGGTCGGCCGCTTTTTCCTTGGTTTTCTGATCCCGCACGATTTCGGTGCCGATCATCAACCCTTTGCCGCGCACGTCGCCGACAATTTTGAAGCGCTTCGGCCAATCATGAATGCGGCCAAAGATGTAATCGCCCATCTTGCGCGCGTTCTCCAGGTAACCGTGTTCGATGAGATCGAGCGTGGCCATCGCCGAAGCGACGCACACGGGATTTCCACCATAGGTTGTGCCGTGCGATCCCCGGCCCCACTTCATCACGCTTTCTTTAGCGACAAACGCGCTTAGCGGCATGCCGCTGGCGATACCTTTCGCGATGCAGATGATGTCCGGCTCGATTCCTGCGTGTTCGTAAGCCCACCACTTGCCGGTGCGGCCGACGCCCGACTGCACCTCGTCCACGATCAGCATAATGCCGTGGCGATTGCAAATGCGCTGCAGTTCCTGCAGGAAAAATGCAGGCGCAGGAATGAATCCGCCTTCGCCCTGAATCGGCTCGATGATAATCGCTGCGATTTCTTCCGGCGCAAACAAGCGCTTGAACATTTGCTGTTCGAGGAGCTCCAGAATTTCTGTGCCACAGGTTTCAGCAGTGTGGCCGTGCGGGCAGCGGTAGGCGTAGGGAAACGGAATATGCTCGACCCCACCGAGTAGCGAGCCGAAACCTTTTCGTTGCGTATTTTTCGACGCCGTCAGGGATAGTGCACCGAGCGTTCGACCATGGAAACAGCCATAGAACGCGATGAGCTTGTCGCGCTTCGTCGCGTAGCGCGCGAGCTTGATGGCGCCTTCGACCGCTTCCGTGCCGGAGTTCCCAAAGAATACTTTCTTGGCTTCTTTGCCCGGCATCGTAGCCACAAGCTTCTCGGCAAGTTGCGGCAGGTGATGGTAATAAAAATCCGTTCCCGAAATGTGGATCAGTTCCGCCGCTTGTTTCTGGATGGCTTCCACCACTTTCGGATGGCAGTGTCCGGTCGAGCACACCGCGATGCCCGCGGCAAAATCCAGAAACGTGTTTCCGTCGACGTCTTCGACGATGGCACCATGGCCTTTCCTGGCCACCAGAGCGTATTCGCGGGTGAGTGACGGCGACATGAACTTGGCGTCGGCGGCTATGATCTGCTGCGCTTTCGGGCCGGGCAACGCCGTGATGAGGCGAGGTGTTTTTACTTCCAAAGTCGTTGGCATTTCTTCCTCCAAGGAGAGAAATCACGTTGGAACCCATCAAAACTACGAGGGGAAGAAGGCAGGCGAAAATTGCGAATCGGACTCGGAAAATTCCGGTACCCGCCTGCGAAAAACCTAAGCTAAGTCAACGCCGAAGAGGTTGGGCCGCGCGGCGGCCGGCGGGAAGAAACCCGGGAGGTTCTGAGGACGAGTTTTGAAATTCAAGGTCACTTGCGTTTCCAGCGTACGGTGCCGTCCTTCGCGTCCTCTAAAATTATACCACGATCCGCGAGTTCCTTGCGGATACGGTCCGCCGTCGCGAAATCGCGTCTTTTCTTTGCAGCAGTGCGATCGGCGACGAGTTTTTCGATTTCCGCGTCGCCTAATTCGGCCTCAGTGCTGCCATAGCCAAGCGCTTGGAGTTTTTGCTCGTCGTTATCTTCGAGTACGGCGAAAACACTGTCGAATGTGGCCAAGAATTGCTGCGTCGCGGCGACATCGCCCTGGCGAAACTCGCCTTTGTCCATGGCGATATTTGCATCGCGCACGAGGTCGAACACGGCGGCAAGGGCGCGGGCGGTATTCAGGTCGTCAGAAAGGCCGGCGTCGAAGTCTTCGGCGGCTTTGGCAATTCGCGCGGCCATGCCTTCTTGCTTGCCTGCAGGAAATCTTCCTTGCCTCAAGCGATCAGCGAAATTGCGCAAGCGCTCGATAGCACTCGTAGCCTGGTCGAGGCCATTGAAAGTGAAATTCTGCTGTCTACGATAGGGCACGCTGGCTAGGCAGAGGCGCAGAGTGGAGGGCTTGTAGCCTTTGGCGAAAAGATCGCGCAGGGTGAAGAAGTTGCCGAGCGACTTGGACATCTTCTCGCCTTCTACCAGCAAATGCTCGGCGTGGAGCCAATATCGAGCGAAGGGCTTGCCTGTGGCGGCTTCGCTTTGCGCAATTTCGTTTTCGTGATGCGGGAAGGCGAGATCGATGCCCCCGGTGTGAATGTCGAGCGTTTCGCCGAGATATTTCATGGCCATTGCGGAGCATTCGATGTGCCAGCCGGGACGACCGGGGCCGATGGGCGTTTCCCAAAAATGCTCGCCGGGCTTCGGGGCTTTCCAGAGAGCAAAATCGCGCGCGCTTTCCTTTTCGTAGCGATCGTTGTCCACACGTGCGCCAGCTTGAATGCCGGTTAGATCGATTTTGGAAAGTTTGCCGTAGTTCGGAAATTTGGCGATGCGATAGTAGATGGAGCCTTCACTGGAATAGGTGAAAGTGTTCGCTTGAAGGCGCTGGATGAGCTTCACCATATCTTCGATGTGGTCGGTAGCGCGAATCCAGTGCTCGGGTGCTTCGATGCTGAGCGTTTTGCAATCGGCGAAGAAAGCCTGCGCGAATTTCTCGGTGTAATCGCGGATATTTTTCCCTGCTGCGGCGGCGTTGGCGATGATGCGGTCGTCTACGTCAGTCAGGTTCATAACGTGATTCAGCTTGTAGCCGCGCAGTTTGAGGAAGCGGCGCAGAATGTCCTGAAAAACGAAGGTGCGGTAGTTACCGATGTGGGCGTAGTCGTAGACGGTGGGGCCACAGGTGTACATGCGGACTTCGCCCGGCTTTTGCGGGACGAAAGGTTCGACTTTTCCAGTCAAAGTGTTGTGGAGCTGGATTTCGTGCATCGGCGCTCGGTGCTCTTTCTGATCGATTAGAGAAGCAATGGATTGTATCCGAGGGGTTTGACGGGGAGCAATGCGGAAACGCACCTTAGAGTGGCGGCTGCCGTATCGCATATCCCATCCTCGGACACCCAGGAGCAATCGCATGGGGAACTTTGGGTTTGGGCGATACGTACTGATTCTCAGGCGCCGGTCCGTGCAACATCCTTTGCCGCGGCACGTTAGAACGAAGAATTTGGTCAACATGATTGCTGCAGAGAAAGCACAAATCAGGGGGGAGTGCAAATCATGGATGCATTCTGGCGAGACCTGAAATACGGAGTTCGTTCTTTATGGCGGGACAAGGGCTTTGCGCTCACGGTACTGCTCACCTTTGCGGTGTGCATCGCCGCTAACGCCGCCCTTTTTGCGATTGTGAACTCGGTCATTTTGCGTCCGTTGCCTGTTGCCGACGCCAACTCCATCCTCATTATGTCCAACGATTACCCTAATGCCGGAGTCAGGGGCAGCAACAACAGCGCTTCCGGCGACTATTTCGACCGGCTCAAGGCAATGACGGTTTTTGAGAGCCAGGCTGTCTTTCGCCCGCGCAATCAAACGGTGGAGCTGAATGGCTCGCCACAGCAGATTCGCGGAATGCTGGTGACCCCCTCATGGTTCCATCTGCTGCGCGTAACTCCGATGATTGGGCGGCCGTTCACGGAAGAGGATGGCGAAGTCGGGCGCGATCAGGAAGTGATTCTTAGCTACGGTCTCTGGAAGCAGCTGTACGCCGGAAACCCATCAGCTCTCGGCGGCACTCTCCGGATCAGCGGACGGCCCTTTACGATCGTCGGGGTGATGCCGCCCAACTTTAATTTCATTGAGCCAGAAATTCGCCTGTGGATGCCGTTGGCGTTCACGGCCGAACAGAAGACCGTGCATCACAGCAACAACTGGTACAACATCGGACGCTTGAAGCCGGGGGCCACGCTGCAGCAGGCTCAAGCGCAAGTCGATGCCTTGAACCGGGAAAACCTCGAACGCTTCCCCGAATTGAAAGAAGTCCTGATCAATGCCGGGTTTCACACCACGGTGAAGCCTCTCGTAGATATGCTGATCGCCGGCGTGAAAGACACTCTCTTTCTGCTTTGGGGCGGGGCGTTTCTGGTCCTGCTGATTGGCGGGCTCAACATCGCCAATCTCGCGCTGGCGAGGCTGGCCATTCGGCGGAAGGAGTTCGCCACGCGGATCGCTTTGGGGGCAGGCCGCGCTCAGCTCGTGCGCCAGTTGCTTCTGGAAAACTTAGGGCTGGCTTTACTCGGGGGCATAGCCGGGATTGCTCTCGGCGCAGGTGTGTTGCGAGCACTGGACGCCATCGGGCTGGAGAAGTTCCCACGCGCCGGAGAAGTCCACATGGATAGTACCGTCGTCCTCGTTTCCCTGGCGCTGTCCCTGGCAGCGGGGCTTTTTGTCGGACTATTCCCTCTTGCCAGCATTTCCGGAATCGGGATTAACGACGCGCTTCACGAGGAATCGCGCACCGGCACAAGCGGGAAGAAATCGCGCCGGGTGCGTCAAGTGCTAGTTACCGCGCAAGTTGGATTTGCGTTCACCCTCCTCATGGGCGCGGGGCTGCTGCTTGCAAGTTTCCGGCTGCTCCTGCACGTGGATCCCGGATTCAACCCGAACGGGGTGGTCTCCGCATCGGTAGCGCTGCCTCGCGCCAAATATTCCCAGCCAGAAGCGCTGCGCAACTTCATGAACCGCGCGCTTTCCGCGATTCGTGGCATCCCGGGAGTTTCCTCTGCCGCAGCGACGGAAGTGATTCCACTCGGCAACAATCACAATGACAGCGTGATTCTCGCCGAGGGCTATCAGATGAAGCCGGGCGAGTCTCTAATTTCTCCCCTAAACATCACTGTGACGCCCGGTTATTTCGAAACCATGGGCATTTTCATGATTCGGGGGCGCACCTTCGATGATCGCGACAACGAAACGGCTCCGCGCGTGATCATTGTGGATGAGCGCCTGGCGCGCCATTTTTGGCCAAACAGCGACCCCATCGGCCGGCGAATGTATTTCCCCAGCGATCCCAAAGATCTCCTGAAGGTCAACGAAAAGACCGAATGGTTTACCGTTATTGGCGTCGCGCATACGCTGCGCTATGAAAACCTGGACGACTCCGGCGCTACCGTCGGCGCGTACTATCTAAGCTATCTCCAACAGCCGGACAACACTTTCACCTTTGCACTCAAAACCGCGGGCGATTCGGCCTCAGTTCTCCGCGCTATGCGCTCTGAAATTTCGCGACTGGATCCGGACTTGGCGCTTTTCGACATCCATTCCATGCCGGAGCGCATCGACCTCTCCTTGTCTTCTCGCCGGACTTCCATGCTTCTGGCCAACGCTTTCGGTGGAGTCGCGTTGTTTCTGGCGTCGCTTGGAATCTATGGAGTGCTGGCGTATCTGGTCGCACAACGCACGCGCGAAATCGGCATTCGCGTGGCGCTCGGCAGCACGCGAACGGGCATTCTTGGGCTGGTCTTGCGGGAAGGATTCAAACTCGTTGCCATGGGATTCGTTTTGGGGATTGCCGGCGCGGCCTCGTTGCAAAACGCGGTGGCCAGCCAAATCTACGGCGTCCGAGCTTTCGATCCGCTGGTGTTAGCGGGGGTCATGGCCTTGCTCGGCAGCATTGCCCTACTTGCATGCGCGGTCCCCGCTCGCCGCGCCATGAGCGTGGATCCCGTGGTTGTGCTGCGCTACGAATAAGACTCTACAGAGAAGCGAACTAAGCCCAGCAAAAAAAAAAACGCCTTTCTCCAACGCTTTGTGGCGGTGGCGAAGTGGCCACAAGGACTAGCGTAGGGCTGGACACGATAAAGACATCGTGTTAAGGTTTTTCCCCGTACCGCCATCCTTGCGCCAGGCGGCTGGGCTCTGAACAGGAACCTGCCAAACGTTTTGAAGTCGGCCCTGATCTGGCCGGCTTTGCGGGCGGTCCCAGGGTGTGGGACCGACCTGACGCTCGAAAGACCCTCCCCTCGAGGCAAACGAAGCCGTCTCTTATTGCGTACTTTTTCTCGTATCCGGCTGGCGAACAGGACTTGGGCGGATCGCATCGAACTACAAAGCACGCAATTCGAGGAGCAAAGGGGACACCTTGCTGAAGCTGCGAAAAGTCGAAATCGTTGGCTTTAAGTCGTTTTGCGAACGCACGCTGGTGACGTTCAGCGGCTCGGGGACAACGTGTATCGTCGGGCCGAACGGGTGCGGCAAATCGAATGTGGTGGACGCCATCTCCTGGGTGCTGGGCGAGCAGAGCCATAAGTCTCTGCGCGCGGAGCGCATGGCGGATTGCATCTTCAACGGAACAACGAAGCGGCCACCGCTGGGAATGGCCGAAGTGACCATCACAATGGAAGATCCCGAACTGGCCGAAGCGGCGCGGTTCGTGCTGGAGGGCGCAGCAGAAGAAAAGAAAGGAATTAACACAGAGGGCGCAGAGGGAAACACAGAGTTCACAGAGAAGAACCAGGCTGAAGGAGATTCCCCGACGGCAGCGGCACCACCCGATGGGGCGCAGTTGAGCCAAGATGCGGCCAATGCGGATCCTCCAATAGGAAACGCGGAAGAATCAGGCGGCAGATTCAAAAAGCTATTCAAGAGAAAGAAGAAGAGCGAAGAGAAGCCGGCATCGGCTGCGAAGCCGGGCGAAATCATGGTTACTCGGAGGCTGTATCGTTCCGGGCAAAGCGATTACCTCATCAACGGGCGCGTGGCCCGCTTGCGCGACATCCAGGAAATGTTCATGGGCCTGGGGCTGGGACCGGATTCGTACGCCATCATCGAACAGGGGCGCATTGGGTTGATCCTCTCCACCAAGCCGATGGAGCGGCGCGCCATCATCGAAGAAGCCGCCGGCGTGACGAAATTCAAGACCAAGAAGCGGTTGGCGGAAGCGAAGCTGGAATCGTCGAAGGTGAACCTGGCGCGTGTGAATGACATCGTCGTGGAAGTGGAGAAACAACTCGGTTCGCTGAAACGGCAGGCGGCGAAGGCGCGGCGGTATTCGGAGATTCGCGAGCAGATGCGCGGAATCGTGCGGCAGATGCTGGCGGGCAAGGCGCGCGAATTGGACGCCGCGGCCGAGAAGATTGCGAAACAACTGCAAGAGTTGAACGCGGCAGAGACGCAGCGCGCGACAGCCATCCTGCAAATGGAAGGCGAGCAGGACCAGCTGAATCAGCGGATTTATGGCTTGGATGCAGAAATCCGGCAGAACCAGAACGTGTTGAACCTGACGGCCTTGGAAGTGGATCGCAGCGAAAACCGTATTGCGTTTAACCGGCAACGCGCTCAGGAACTGGCAGGCCGTCACGCGCAAATGGACGCGGAACTGAAGCAGGCGCGGGCGCAAGCAGCGGAATGGGAGACGCGTAGCACGACGCAAGTGCAGGCAGTGACGCTGCTGCGCGAAGAATCTGGCGCGCTGAACGGGCGCGTCGAGGAGCTTTTGCAGCGCGCCGAGCAGCGCGCGGCACAGATTCGCGACGCAGAAGGCCGCATCGAGGCGTTACGGCAGCGAGCATCGGAAGCAGGCGAGAGCTTGCTCCGGCTGCACGGCGAGCAAAAGCAAGCGGAAGAAGCGCTGGTGCACCAAACCGAGGCTTTGCGAAAACTCGAAACGAACGAGCACGAAGTACTGGAAACCTCGATGCGCGCGCGCGATGACGCGGAACGCGCGGCTCATGAGCTGGAGGCCGTTTCGGGACAGCTTAGCGCGTTGAAACAAAATGCCGGGGACTTGCAGGAGAAAATTGGGAGCCTGCGCGAGCAGCGCGATGGCTTGACGAAAGAAGCGGACGCGCTGCGCGATTCCCTGGCGAGCGTGCGTGCACGGCATTCGACGTTGACGCAGATTTTAAACGATCGGTCCTACACGGCCGAGACGGTGCAGAAGCTCTTTGCGGCAAACGAGCGCGGCGGCGGGCAACAGTTCCGGGCTGTGGGCGTGCTGGCGGATTACGCAGAAGTTGAGGAAAAGCACGAAGCGGCCATCGAACAGTTCCTGCGCGACGAACTGGAATTTGTCGTGGTCGAAACTTTCGACCACGCCCGCACAGGTATCTCCATGCTGCGCGATGAAGTGGGCGGCCGCGCCACGTTTTTCGTGGATTCGCTGCGCAACTTGCGGCTCGAAAATGAGTACGAGCCAATTGCGAATTTTCATCCAGAAGATGGCGTCATTTCACGGATGGACAAGCTGGTGGAATTCCGCGATCCGCTGGGAGCGGCGGCGAAGCAGTTCTTGCCGAGGCTGCGCAGCGCGTATTTGACAGACAGCGTGAAGGCGGCAGAAAAGCTGGCGCGGGAGAATCCCCAGTACGCGTTCGTGACGCCTGATGGAACGTGTTATCAAGGACGCATGGTCACTGGCGGACGTCCCGACGAAGCGGGGCCGCTGGGCATGAAGCGTGAATTGCGCGCTTTGAACGCCGAGGTGTTGCAGCTTGAACACCAGATGAATGAGAAGCAGGCGGCGCTGGAAAAGGTGGCGGCGGAACTTCGCGCGACGGAGCAAGCGCTGGAAGAAATCAACGCGAAGCAGCGCGACGTGGAACGCGAAGTGATGTCGGCACAGCACCGGCACAGCCACATGCAGACGGAGCTGGCGCGCCTGGGAACGGAACTGGCCGTTTGCCAGGGCGAACTGGCGCGCGTGCGCAAAGAAGCAGAAGATGCGCGCCAGCGTGCAGAACGCGCCAAGCACGAGCATGGCGCGGCGGCGCTCAATCGCTCGGAAGCGGAAACGGAAAGCACGCGTCTGGCGGAAGATCTGGTTGGCCTGCGCGGCTCGGTGCAAAGCGAACAGCAAGAGCTTGCCACGGCGCGTGCGGGACTCGCTGCGATTAACGAGCGGCTGGCTGCAGCAGAAGCTTTAGCAACGCGACTTCGCGAAGAGCGCGCGGAAATGGAACGCCGCGAGACTGTGCTGCAGCAGCAGGTCATGTCCATCAGCGATGAAGCTGCGGTGCTGGCGAAACAGAGCGAAGAGCTGGCGCACCAACTGGAAGGGTTGCGCGCCGAGAAACTGCGGCTGGAAGCGCGCCAAAAGGAACTCGAGCAAGAGTGGGAGTCGGCGCGGACGCGCGTGACGCAGACAGAAGATCACCTGCGTATGGCTCGGCAAGAACTGCAAGAGCTGCGCGAGCAGAAAAATCACGCCGAAGTAGAAGGCGCGAAGAACGAGTCGGACCGGGCGCACTTGCGCGAGACTTGCCTGAGCGAAGTAAACGCGCAGCCCGAGGACTTGATTGCCACAGAAACGGCATTCATGAGCGGCGAAGAACTGGCCGCCGCGGAAGCGAATTATCGCGAGATGAAACAGCGCATCGAGAACATGGGTGCCGTGAACATGATGGCGCTTGAGGAATTCAACGAGTGCGAGCAGCGGTTTGCGTTCCTGACTCGCGAGCGCGATGATTTACTGAAATCGATTGCCGATACGCAGCAAGCAATCGTCGAACTCGACCAGGCAACGAAGGAGAAGTTTGAACATGCGTTCCAGGCGATTAACAAGAGCTTTTCCGATGCGTTTCATGCGATTTTTGGGGGCGGCATGGCGGAGATGCGCTTGACTGAGCCGGACAGCTCGGGCGACGCGGGCATCGACATTGTGGCATCTCCTCCAGGGAAGCGACTGCAAAACGTGCTGCTACTCTCCGGCGGCGAGAAGGCCATGACGGCGCTGGCACTGCTCATCGCCATCTTCCGCTACCAGCCAAGCCCCTTCTGCATCCTGGACGAAGTCGATGCGCCGCTGGACGAAGCGAACGTGGGGCGTTTCACGAAGTTGATCGGAGAGATGAGCAGTCAGACGCAGTTCATCGTTGTCACGCACAACCGCAAGACCATGGAAATCGCGCCGCTACTGTACGGCGTGACCATGCAGGAGCCGGGCGTGTCCAAGCTCGTCAGCGTGCGCTGGGAAGAAACGGGGAGCGAAAATCCGAACACGAAAGCGGCCGCTTCCGCGGCGTAGCAGAGCGGCGTCCGCATATTTCTGCCCAAACAGGAAACAATACAAAACAGAGAGCCCTGAAAATTTTTCTAAGTATTTTTTATCGCCTACATAGACCTTTTCTACTGTATTTCGTGCAATTACGTTTCGCACACTTTTCCACTGTTGACGGGTTTGACTTCGCGATGCCGTGCGCTAGAATGCGGAACACTAAGTCGGGGAGTTTTTTGCTGTGTCTTCTGCTCCAGCCATGAAAGTCCTACGGGAGACTCAGTTCGCCGGATTGACGCCGAGCACGCGCGGAAAGGTGCGCGACATTTACGATTTGGGCGACAAGCTGTTAATTGTCGCCACCGACCGGCTCTCGGCCTTTGACGTGATCCTGCCAACGCCGATTCCCGATAAGGGACGCGTGCTCACACAACTTTCCCTTTTTTGGTTCGACCTTCTGAAAGACGTCATTCCCAATCATGTCATCAGCGCGACGGAGTTTCCCGCGCCGTTTGACCGATTCAAGGAAGAATTAGCTGGGCGCTCGATGCTCGTGAAAAAGACGAAACCTCTGCCGATCGAGTGCGTGGTGCGCGGTTACGTCTCAGGCTCGGGCTGGAAGGATTATCGAACAACGGGAAAAATCTGCGGCATCGCTCTGCCCACAGGTTTGCTCGAGTCAGGCCGATTGCCGGAACCGATTTTCACTCCCGCAACGAAGGCGGTGAGCGGCCACGACGAAAATATCACCTTTGCGCAGGCAGAAAAGATGGTTGGCAAGGAGCTTGCAGAGAGAGTTCGCGCCGTCAGCCTGGAACTATATCGGCGTGCTGCGGCCCATGCGGAGCCGCGCGGAATTATCGTTGCGGACACAAAATTCGAGTTCGGTTTGTTAAACAATGACCTGATTTGGATTGACGAAGCGCTGACGCCGGACTCTTCGCGCTTTTGGCCCGCCGCCCATTACAGCCCCGGCGGACCTCAGGCTTCTTTTGACAAGCAGTTTGTGCGGGATTACCTCGAACGGATGCGCTGGCCGAAAACCCCGCCCGGACCAGAGCTGCCACCGGAAGTAGTCGACGCCACTCGTGAGAAATACCGCGAAGCGTACCGCATTTTGACTGGACATGAATTGACGTAGCAACCGGGCCCCATGCACAAACATCCCTGCGGAGAGTGTTATCGTGAAAGATCAATTGGAAGGGCTCGTCAATCAAATGGTCGAGCGGGGAATCTACTTTGACGAAGCCATCGAAGAATTCGAAAAGCGATTCATCAAACGCGTACTGGATCGCGCGAATGGCAACCAGTCCCGCGCTGCGCAACTCCTGGGCATTCACCGCAATACGTTGAGCCGCAAGATTGAGGAATATAAGCTGGACACGAACGGGCACCGGCGGCGGCCACACTGAAGCCAATCCTCTCTTGCCAGTTCTCAGTTTTCAGTCTTCAGTAACGAAGCCTCGCCTTTATGTGTTGTCTTCATTTAAGGACCGAGCCGAGTCGAGAGTCCAACTCTAAAAACTTCGACTAAATCAGAAAAGCAAAACGGCTCTCCATCTCGGAGAGCCGTTTTGCTGAAACTGCAAGCTTTCGAGCGTCCCTAGTGGCCGCTCGGCTTCCGGGTGGGCCGGCGCACGGGCTTCTTGGGCGCAGCCTTTTCCTTCGGGATGTCTTCCGCTTTCACTTTAGCCTTGTCCCAGTGCAGGAAGAACGGATCGGGATCATAAGAAACCAAAGTTCCTGTGAAGTGGACGGCGCTGTCCTTTTCAACGCGCGCCGCTTCCGGCTGGCCAACCACTTTCACATCCATGTTGGGAGTGGTGGCGGCATCGAATTCCGCGTCGCTGGTTACAAAAGCAATCTTCAGCATGAGCGGGTCACCCGGGACGACTGCAATGACCTTGCCGGGAACCTCCGGAAACTCCAGACCGCATGCGGCAAGCCAAGTCAGCTTGCTCTTGTCGCCCCCGGCCTTCAGGTCATTGAAGACCGAAGCGATGGTCATGTCTTTCTGAACCGCGCTGATGTCCGCAGCGCTGGGCAAGGAATAGCTGCTGGGACGATCGGCAGAACTGCCCGCGAGCTGCAAGAGTTCGTTCAGCTCCCCGTCGACCAGATTGTCGCAGACGTTCCCGCCCTGATAGTTTGCAATCTGCCCTTTAAGATACTTCTTTACTGAGTCTGCTTGCTTCTGCGTAGCGCTCTTGGAGGTAACTGACTTTGCGAAGTACCAGAAAGCGTCCATCCACTGCGGCGGCGTCATGGCCATGTAGGCCTTTCCAAGGTTGTAATTCGTACTGAGGTCGTCGGGATTCAGCGTCAAAACCCCCTTATAGGACTCGATCGCCGCTGGATAATCCTTGGCCGACATTGCTGCAGTGGCAGCCGTATAATTGAAAAGAATCATCGGCTGCTGCTTTTGCTTCTTAAACTCGTCGTCAGATACGTTTTCTGGCTTTTTCACTTCGTCGAGCGTCTTTAGACCAAGTAAAGCCGCTTCCCGAGCTTTCGCTGCCGCCGCGGTCTGGTCTGCTGGCGGAAGGCCGGCATAAGCAAGCGCTCGAGCGTAAAGCATCTGGTACCGCACTACCGGTTCCGCTTTGTCGCCCATCGCCACGAGCTTGTCCGCGTACTCGATCACCTTTTGCGGATTCTTTAGCTGGTTATAGGCGTTGACGTAGAGCGGGTAAACATAAACGAGGAGCGCGGAATTCGGATACTTCCCTACAAAATCATCCAGGCACTTGACCTGTGTCGCGGGCACCTTTTCCGCCGCGCACGCCTGTTCCGCGTTGTACTCGACCAGCGTGTAGGCCGGGGCCTTTGCCGTCTCTTGCCCAGATGCAGGCGCTTGTGCCCGCAGGCTGGTCGAATTCCCCAGCACCAGACAAAGCGCCACCACCAGCGCAATGCCCATCCACTTCCCTTTTCCATTCATTCCGGTTTCTCCTCGCTGAGATTCCGTGCGTCCAACTTTTGTTCCGATATAACCCGGAATTCTTTCACCGGGAATCATTCTGTCTCGGAAAACCATGGGATTATAGGAAAAGCTGCGTAACATCCGCAAGCAGTTATCCTCGACGAAGCTCCTGATGATTTTTCCTTTTGCTGCGGGGTCACTTCTTAATCATTTTCGCTGCAGCGAACAGCATAGCCGCCGCCGCAAAAATCTCTGATAATAAGATGAGTGTCGCACAAAAAGAGTGGCCCGCGCGAGGAAGAATTCTCATGGCTGGAATAAATGCCGCAAATAACGAACCTGGTGAAATGAAGCAGCTCGCGGGAAGCGTCGCGCTGATCACAGGAGGAAGCCGCGGCATCGGCCGCGCCATCGCGCATCGCCTGGCAACGCTTGGCGCGGCAGTGGCGATTTGCGGCCGGAACTGCGCCGCGCTGGAAAACGCCGCGGCAAGTCTGGAAAAGCTCGGTGCCCGCTCGTTCTTTCGCCCGACGGATGTCACCAATGCCAGGCAAGTATCCGAACTCGTCACAAGAACGGAAGCTGCGCTTGGTCCAATTACGATTCTGGTGAACAACGCAGGGATCGGTCTCTTCGGCCCCGCGCACGAGAAAACTGAGGCCGATTGGGATCGGGTGCTGGATACCAATCTGAAAAGCGCGTTTCTAGTTTCGCGAGCAGTGGTCCCTTCCATGATCCGTCGCGGTTCGGGGGACATTATCAATATCAGTTCCCTGGCCGGCAGAAACACCTTTGCAGGCGGCGGGATTTATTGCGCCTCCAAATGGGGCCTGATCGGCCTCTCGGGCTGTATGGCGGAAGACCTGCGCGAACAGGGCGTCCGCGTGAGCGTAATTTGCCCGGGCAGTGTGGCCACCGAATTCTCGGGCAGCCGGCCCAAGGATCCTTCCAAAACGTTGCATCCGGAAGACGTGGCCCACGCCGTGGAAACCATCGTGACCCAAAGGCCGGGAAGCTTTTTGAGCGAAATTCAGTTGCGTCCGTTGCGCAAGGCATAAAAGAGCAAGGCCGCATTCGCCAATACCAATATTTTCCTCTTGACAATAGTCGTTTACACGACTATTCTCTCCTGGTGAGCTCCAGAAATAAGTCTCAGCGCCCGCCCGCCTCCCTGGAAGAACGCGCCTTTCTCGCGTTGCTGAAGGCCGCCGATGCTCTTGGCCAGGAAGCCGAGCAATTGACGCGCTCCGCCAACTTGACTGGCACCCAGTACAACGTCCTGCGTATCCTCCGCGGCGCCGGCCCCGAAGGTCTGGCCTGCCGCGGGATTGGTCAGCGCATGATCACCCACGATCCGGACATCACCCGGCTTCTGGACCGCCTGGAAAAACAAGGATTGATCACGCGCGAGCGGCAGAAGGATGACCGCCGTGTCGTAAAGACGCGGATTAC
>JAWOLO010000520.1:0-13817 GCA_033853375.1 Terriglobia bacterium | reverse complement strand
CTGCTGGCGGCGGGATACACCGTAATGATTGAAACGAGTGGGGAGCGCTTCATCGGGCGGCTGCCGAAGGAAGTGATCAAGATTGTGGACGTGAAGTGCCCGGACTCCGGCGAGCCGGATACCTTCGACATGAAGAATCTGGCAGAGCTGAGTGGAAAGGATGAAGTGAAATTTGTGCTTTCCACACGGCGCGATTATGAATTTGCGCGCGACTTCACGCGGCAGCATGGATTGGCGGGACGGGTGCGAGAAGTTTTGTTTTCGCCGGTGTTTGAAGATCCGGAAGGGAAATGGCAGGGACTTGAGCCACGGCTGCTGGCGGAATGGATTTTGGCGGATGGCCTGCCGGTGCGACTGGGGCTGCAGTTGCATAAATTTATTTGGGATCCGGCGACAAAAGGCGTCTAAAAAAACGAAGTAAAGAAGTAGCGACGTAACGAAGTAAGGAAAAAAAAACAACAAGATGAGCGATTTACGAAAAGCGGTGGTGCTGCTCAGCGGAGGAATGGACTCGTGTGCCAGCACCGCGATAGCACACGAACGACATGGCGCGGGAAACATCGCGCTGCTTCACGCCGGCTATGGGCAGAGGACGCAGCGGCGCGAGCGCCGGGCTTTTGAAGAAATCGCGGATTTCTACGGCGTGCGCGAACGGCTAGTCGTGCAGCTTGATCATTTTCGAGCGATTGGCGGCTCCGCGCTGACCGACCAGAAAATCGCCGTGCCGGAGAATGAATTGGGCGCACCGGGTCCGCAGGGCAGCGCGATTCCGGTGACCTACGTGCCTTTTCGCAACGCGCATTTTCTCTCGGTGGCGGTGAGCTGGGCGGAGGTGATTGGAGCGGGCGCGATCTATATCGGCGCGGTTGCGGAAGACAGTTCGGGTTACCCGGATTGCCGGCCGGAGTATTACAAAGTGTTTCAGGAATTGATTCGCGTGGGGACGCGGCCGGAGACGGAGATTGAGATCGTGACGCCGGTCATCCTGATGAAGAAGAGCGAGATCATCCGGCGCGGCTTGCAACTAAACGCGCCGCTGCATCTGACGTGGTCGTGCTATCAGGAAGAAGAAATGGCTTGCGGGGTTTGCGACAGTTGCCTGCTGCGGCTGCGCGCGTTTGCCGAAGCAGGAGCGACGGATCCAATCCCGTACCGGAGAGTAGTTTCCGCGGGGCGTTGAGCTTGGCTTCTTACGGACATGCAGCGCGGGGGCAGGCAGGCCTGCCTACTGCAGGTAAACTTGGAATCCAGAGCAAACAAGAGCGATAATGGGGCCGAAAAGGGTCCGGAGGTTCGGGACCAGCTCCTCGCGAAAAAGGAGAATGGAGCATGAAGATTTGCAATAAGTCAGTAATACTGGCGGCAATTCTTGCGACAGCGCTCTTTTCTGTGGCTGCGCCTCGTGCGTCCGCGCAAACGGGTTCGATCGGCGGGCAGATCATGGACGTCAACGGGAAGCCCTGGGCCGGGCTGACCGTGCAAGCGGTGAGCGAGCAAGGCGCGAAAGAGACGGCCAAGACCGACAACGACGGCAAATACACTATTCCTAATCTGCGCACAGGCATTTACACGCTCACCATCGTGGCGTTTCCTCCGCCGAACGACAAGCAGCCACCCTATGATTTTGCAAAGGTGAGGGTGGCCAGCGGAGAAGTGGCCCAGGCGGATGCAAACTTCAAAGACATCATGGCGAAGCAGGGCGCTGCTGCTCAGGAGCAGATGAAGAAGCAGGAAGAAGCCAAAGCCAAGTTCGAGGGCATGAAAGCGCACTTTACGGCAGGGAATGCCATTCTGGAGCAGGAGAAAGCGGCGAAGGCGGATTTGCAGAAAGCCCCTGCGGACCAGCGTGATGCGGCGAAGCAGAAGCTGGCGGATCTTGCCGATCAGGCGGCCAAAGAATACAAAGCCGCACAGGAATCCGCGGGCGACAAGGATCCGAATCTGCACCTGCTGTGGGCCAAGCTGGGAGAAGCCTACGACACAGCCGGACGCAACGAGGATGCTGCGCAAACATATCAGCAAGCGATAACCGCAGCCGAGGCCAACCCTGCGCTAAAGGGGCCGCAACTGGCGGGATACTACAACAACCTAGGCAACGTGCTGGCGCGCTTGGGAAAAATCGACGAAGCCAAGGCAGCTTATAGCAAGAGCGCGGAACTCGACCCGGCGAACGCAGCGACCTCGTGGAGGAACTTCGGTATAAGCCTGTACAATGCAAACCGGTTAAGCGATGCTGTCGAGCCCTTGCAGAAGGCTGTCGAACTGGATCCCAAGAGCGCACAGGCCTGGTATTTATTGGGTGCTTCCCTGGTAAGCAAGATGACTACAAAAAAGGTGGGAGACAAGGAGGAAGTTCAGTTTGCCCCCGGAACAGTAGAAGCCTACCAAAAGGCCCTTGAATTGGATCCCAACGGCACATATGGCCAGCAAGCCAAGCAAGGCCTGGAAATGCTGCAGCAACTGGCGCCAGGTATCGAGACCAAGGTCAACGTGAGAAAGAAGAAGTCCTAACCGACAATTGTTAGTGTTTTCAGGCCAGTTCCGAAAAAAGGGACTGGCCTTTTATTTTTTGGGGCCGACGCAAAGCTGCGGTCGGGCATTAAGACCTTTGCAGCGGTCGGAACGACTTAGGTAGTCTGGGGTTGCGTAGCCAAGGCAGTCAATCCCCGGTAGAATAATGTGCGAAATGAGAACGATTTGCCCGTGAGGTCGTGGGCCATTCATCTCAGAAAGAGCCGTGCCAATGCTGACCTTTAAGGAGCGGGCCGCTGCGCCAGCGCACGTCCTCGTGCGGCTTTTGGACCAGGAATCGGTTTTGCTCAATCTGGAGACCGAACGGTACTTTGGCCTGGATGAGACCGGCACGCGCATGTGGCAACTACTGACGACTTCACCGAACATCGATGCCGCCTACCAGGAACTCCTCGCGGAATATGACGTCCAGCCTGACCAGTTGCGCGAAAATTTGACGGAACTTTTGAGCCACCTCGTCGAACACGGCTTGCTGCAAGTCTTGCCCGCTGATGCTGGAAAGCCTGCGGAGGTTTAGCGCGCTGGAACGCCCTGCGCAAGCGCTGTTTTTGCGCGCGGCCGTGATGCTGCCGCTGGTTTCGCTGAGTTTGAAGCTCCGCGGATTTCGCTCCACTCAATCTTCACTGCAGAAATTCCTTTCGCATGCTGCTGTTCGAATAGACGATGGTTTGGCAAAGAAGCAAGCGGCTTTGACGGCCCACATGGTCCATGCCGCGGACCGGCATAGTGTCGTTCATCCTTCTTGCCTAGCCAAGTCTCTGACGCTTTGGTGGCTGCTCGGGCGGCAGGGGATAATTTCGCGGCTGCGGATTGGCATTCGCAAAGACAACGAGAAGTTGGAAGCACACGCGTGGGTCGAACGTGAGGGCGCTGCGCTGAATGAGCCGGAAGAGCATCACCGCCATTATGCGGTGTTTGACGCTGCGCTTGTGTCCCTATCCGAAGAAGAGCACTGAACTGTCGGCAGGATCAGCCCCGGCGGGCACAAACGCTAAAAGAAGAAAAGCCTTGCTTTCGGACAGGCCTTCTTCCCCGAAAGCAAGGCTTCTTCACTGACGATGGAGAACTTCCGAAAGAAGACTTGCTCAGATGTTAGTGCGATGCGTGAGAAAGCGCTTCGTCCGCGGAGCAGGCGCAGGCAACTCCACGGTCAGCGACATTTCGCTCTTATTCCGAAAAACGCCGAGCTTTAAAGTTTGACCCTTGTCCTTCGCTTCGCCCTTGGCGGCAAGTTTCTCGCGCAAATCGCCGACCGAGCGGACGCGCTCGCCGTTGACGGAAGTAATGACGTCGCCCGCTTTCAGCCCGGCCTTTTCCGCCGCTGAACCGGGATTTACTTCGCGAACGAGGATGCCTTCGCCGTCGGGAGCACCAAAGAAAGTGCCAAGCTGACCATTGAGGTCTTCCGCGTCAATGCCAAGCCGTGGCTGGCCCAGGAATCTCAACCCATCAAATTCCATCGGTGGGATCGCGGGGATTTCCGGCATGCTAAAAGTGAAACTTCCGGGAGCGCCAGGCCCTGGAGTGAAAACCCTGAACGAATGGCGGCGCTCTTCGGCTTTGCCGAGAGTGACGCCCAAGGTTTGCGCGCGCCCATCGCGCCACACGGTGAGCTGCACCGTGCGTCCCGCGGGAATCTCACGGATCATTCGGCGAAATTGCGCGACGCCTTCGACGCGTTGCCCGTTGATTTCCGTTACAACATCGTTTTCTTTCAGGCCCGCTTTCGCGGCGGGGCTGTCTGGAACGATGGAACTGAGCACCACACCGCGTTCCGCGGGGAGCTTCATGCCCTTGGCGGTTTCGCTGGTGACTTCGCGGAGTTCCACACCGAGCCAGCTAGCGTCCTCGCCATCGAGCAATCCGGGGAGGCCATCGTCATCCGTCAGCCCTTGGAGGCCTTCCAATTGCTCTATTGCCTGGCGATGTTGCGCAAGAGCCATTTGCGAGGAGGCTAACCTCGCGTTCAACTCGGCGAGCTTGGCGGCTTCATTTCCTTGCAGCTTGGCCTGAAGCTGTTGCAGTTTCTGTTCGAGCCGGGCAAGAGTGGAATCGTCCGGGCAAGGTGTTTGCGAATTGGCAGGAGGTGCGGGCAGAGCGATCAGCGCGAGGCTGAGTGCCGCGACCCCTCCTGTAATCAAGAGATTTCGTATATTCATTTTTTGTCCCATCCTCCTCAGCACTTAGACGCAGCAGCAGGGAATTTGTCAGACGCTGGAACGGAGGACAATCAAGCGGATTCCTCCATTCACGGTGCGGAGATGAATGGGGGCTCCGCCGGCGCCGAGCTTACCGTGCATTTCCCGCGGGCGGTCCGTGCTTTCCATGGAAATGGGAAGCTCGGAGTAGAAATTTCCATTCATGCATTTTGCGTCGATCTCTGCTTGCAGGTCCGAAGGCACGGCGAGAACCAGCGACCCATTCGTGGTTTCCGCGGTAGCGCCGCCATTATCGGGGGCATGTGTCAGTTCGACGCGCACGTTTCCATTCGTGGTGTGAGCGCGAAGGTTCCCGCCGGATTCGAACACGTCGATGTCCCCATTGACGGTGTGCAGATCTTCCACGTTGTCCAAGCCGGAGATGCGGAGCGTGCCGTTCACGGTACCGATGTGTTCGACGTGAACGCGATGCGGAACGTGAATAGTGTATTCGACCATGACTTCCACGCCCTCGTTTTGCGGATACCGCGTGGAGACGGCGACGGCGTCCGGCCGCGCGCTGACCTCAATCGACACGCGTTCCAGATCGGTTTCCTGCTGCTTCGCCGTTTTCACGGCGCGAATCTCCACCTCATTGCGGTCCCAGCCTTGCACGTCCACGGGGCCGTTGACATTTTGCAATTCGAACGTGCCGCAGGGCTGGAGCGGATACGTCTGATCGAAGTCTTTGCTGATAGCGTAGCCGGGAGCAGCCCAAAGTGCGGCCATGAGAGGAAGGCAAAAAGAAAAAACTGTCGCGCGGAAACCTTGACGTGACATAACGTTCTACCTCCTTGAACCTGCAACTTACAGAACCGAGGACCCCAAACAAAATCGTTTGCGTTGGAACACCGGTTGCTCAGCGCGGCAACTGAAAATCAAACTTGACCGTCGAGATCACCTCACATTGCTTTCCTTTTAGCCAAGCCGGTCTGGCGCGCCAACGCTTCACGGCGTCGATTGCCGCATCGGCCAGCACCGGCTCGCCTTCCAAAACTTTTTGCACTTCGATGCGACCGTCTTTCGTAAGCTTGACCTGAAGGGTCACAAAGCCGTGGATTCCCGCGCGCTGGGCAAGAGCCGGATAGGAGGGATCCGGGTGATAAGTAAGCCGCTTCAAGAAATCATCCGTGTCTTCGCTGATGCTTCCGCGGAAAGTCAACTCCAGGCTATTGATCCATTTCTCGAGCCAATCGACATTCTCGTTCTGCAGGTCAATCTGTGACTGCGGCGGAGGATTCGCTGTGGCGGGCAAAGGCCACATCGTGGGAGGGAAAGAAACCGGAGCAAGACCTGCTTCGGTTAGACGCTTGTTGAGGCGTTCCGCCTGTTCACGTATCAGCGATTCGCGAAGCGCCACCTGGGAATCTATGTACTGCAGATGGATTTTACCAGCCGTGGTTCGCAGTTTCAGCGGCGCGCCACCACCGTTTAACACCGCCATAGCATGGACGGGGCCAAGACCGTTTGTGGGCCCTTGCATGACCAGGTGCAGAGCAGAGTCGGCTTCAATATGTTGCTCGGTGCCGTTGGTCACCAGCGCCTCTATGTTGGCCGCCAGATTTCTCGGAAGATAGACGATGATATCGCCGGTACTGGAAGCGAGTTGCGAGGGAGCTTCCAGGCGCACCGGTCCGTTTCCTGGCGGCGCGCTTGGATTGATCCAGGCCGTGATGCTGCCGCCGGAAGTGGCGGCTTGCACGGCGCCGGATGCGCCGGTCACGCAAATGCTTCCGCCGCTCGATTCCACTTCCATAGGCCCGGAGACGTACATGATGTGGATGCCGCCTCCGGCCGTCTGAGCGCGGACCGAGCCGCGCACTTGCCCAAAATCAATCTGTCCGCCGCCCGTGCGCACACTCACAAAGCTTGCAGCCTCGCCCACAGTAATGTTGCCGCCTGCAGTTTCCAAATCGGCGCGTCCGCCAATCTTCCCGGCGCGAACATGCCCTCCGCCGCTGTGCAGCGAAGCGTCACCGGTGATATTGCCCGCGTTAATGTGACCTCCGGCGGTAAATGCAGTCAGGTCTCCCATAACGTCGAGGACTTTGATGTGCCCGCCCTCGGTTTCCAGCCGCGCGACCGGACGGCCGTGAGAAATTTCGCGGAAGCCTGGCCTGCCGATGCGTCCGGCAGAAATGTTTCCGCCTTGCGTTTTCAAGAATGCGGTGCCGCCAATGTCTCCGGTGGTGATGTCGCCTGCGTCGGTGTTGATTTCGACGTTGTAATTGCGCGGCACGGCGATTTCGAATTGCACCCAGAACTGCGCGTTGGTGTAGTGGGTGGACTGCGGGAAGAGCGTGCTGGCGATTTCCACGCCGGTCGAAAAGGTTCCCGCTTTCAAGGAGTAGTTATTCAGCAGTTGCGTCGCTAGGGCGCCGCGCGCGTCCGTTTCGACGTGCACCGTGTAACGCACCACGGGCGCCGCGCCTGGTTCGATTTGCGTAATGTTGACCGAGCCCAGGTCGGCGATCAACCGTAGCGTTAATCCCTCTTTGGTTTCGAGGATGCCAGAGCGAAAGATGGAAGTGCGCGGCACACCTGGGTTTTCCGGTTGTGATGCAGGCTCTTTCGCGGGAGAAGCCAAGGTAGGCAGCCAGTAGGGCACCCCCAAAAACAGCCCTGCCAGTGTACAAAGTGACGCGGCAGAGCGCGCCCGGAAGAAAACCTTTTTATCGAAGTTCCGGTTCATCGCGAAAATATGTTCTTGCCGTGCGGCGCACTACTGCACTTCTCGCGGCCCAATCTGCCGCAGGGCAGCAGCGCTGCGCAGCCGAACGTAGGGATTGGGATCGCGGCGCTGCAACTCTTGAAGCACTTTGACTACGTGCTCAAATGAAGCGTCTAAGTCTTCTGCTCGTGGACCAGGCGTGGGCGTTACGACCGGCGCTTCCGGCGCAGCAGCAGGAGAAGCAGTGTCAGACGCCGACGGCTCGCCGTCCAGCGAGGCTACCAGCAAATTCACGGCCTCCACACGCACACCGGGATTGCTGTCATGCTGGAGCGCTTCCAGCAGCGCCTCACGAACATCGTCTTCCTGCGCCGTGTCGCGCAAAGCTTCCAAAGCTTTCATGCGCACCGCTGGGTTCTGGTCTTTCCGCGCCGCGTTGAGCAAAGCGCTGCGAACCTGCTGGTCGCGGACCGCCGCCTTGAGCGCATCCAAACAATCCAGCCGCACTCCGGCATCGAACCGTTCGCTATTTTCGACCACATAGGTCAGAACCTGACGCATGTTCGAATCGTCCACTCTGCCTGTGAGCACCATGGGTTGCTCCGCGCTGAGTTGCAATTGAACGGTGGGAGAGTCGGAACCGGTGGAGGGAGAAATGTTCACGCCACTTAAAACCATTTTGGAAAGCTGATCGGGAGTAAGCGGCTGCCGGGCACGAACGTTCATCACCTGTCCGGTATTGCTCGAATTCTGCTGTAGCCACGGAACAAGTCGCGCTCCTGCCACGACGCCCACGAGAACCAGCAACGCCCCGCTCCACACCGGCCGCAGTGCCATCCAGCGGCGCAGCCAGCCGAAGGGCCGCCAATGTTCCCGAAGCGGAGGCGCGGAGAGATCATCCAGGGCTTCCGCAAGTTCGCTGCGGCACTGAGAAAGAAGAACTCCCGAGGCGTCAAGTTCGTCGGCCGATTGCGGAGCCGAAACCAAGGTGGAGTGAAATTCCTTTTCTTCAGCAAGCTGCTCGGAGCACGCCTTGCAATTTACCAGATGTGCTTCGATCAGCTCGCGCTCGTCGTCGCTGACTTCTTCGCACACATAAAAAACCAAAAGTGGTGCCACGTCCTTGCAGTTCATTTTCTTTTCGAAGGGGCTCATCGCAAGCCTCCCAACTCGTTGCGGAGTTTGCGCGTGGCGCGGAAAAGCGAATTCTTCACGGTCTCCTCAGTCGTCCCGAGCGCGTCGCCGATGGCACGGAGCTTCAAGCCCTGATAGTGCTTCATTTCGAAGACGACACGCTCGCGGGGCGACAGGCGCTCCATCGCGCGGGCGATGCGCGCCTTGATCTCTGACCCCATCATGGAGCGTTCCGGGTCCAGCGTGGGCCGGTGCTCGCGCTGGCGTTCAAAAAAATCGGTGATGCCCTCTTCGCGATGGTTGGGATTGAGCTCCGGCGCTTGATCTTCGGGGCGGGCTTGCCTGCGGCGCAGGTGGTCCAGGCAAACGTTGGTCACGATGCGGTAAAGCCAGGTATAGAAGCTGCATTCAAAGCGGAAGCGATGCAGGTTGCGGTAGACCTTGAGGAAAGCTTCCTGATAAACGTCGCGAGCGTCTTCGGGGCGCTTCATCAGGTTCAGCGCGAGGCGCAGCACGTCGCGGTCGAAGCGGCGAACCAATTCCTCGAAAGCGGCACGATTGCCAGCCTGCGCTTCCGCCACTAGTGCGCGCTCGTCGAGATTGGGCAAAGAGGTCACCGAGGCTAGGGCGGCGTTCGTGCTGCCCGAGCAACCGTTTTCATCGGCCAAGGCAAAAGCCCATCTGGGGAGCGGCATTGTTCGCTTTCTTTTCGCGCGTGGCCAACTTACCGATTGCAGAACAACAGGTTAGGGCATAACCCTGCATTTCGTTTGAGGCTGGCTACCGCGGTTTCATCCAATTTGGACGGACGAATACTCGAAGTGTGAGCGTAGCTCCCCTCTCTAACAACGTCAATGCTGTGGATTTTGTTTCGAAAAAGGGCACCGAATGAGGCCATTTTGGGAGAAGCGTCTTGGCGGGTTCTCGGCTGCGTGCAGATTGAGTTGTTTCCCTCAGGTGCTCGCCTCAGGTCCGGCTGTCGTCCCACCGAGATTCATTGCGTTCAGCCGCCACGCCGCGAGCGGCCAGAGAAAAAGCAGAATCAACATGAGCAGGATCCCGTACCCATTTCGGTGGTAAAACGTATCCGGCTGGGCCAGCAACTCGGCGGCTCCACTCGCGAGAGATGTCCCCGCAACAACCAGGAAACATCCCAACAGGTTGAAGCGCATCACGAAGCGCGCGCCAAAAACTAGAACGCCGAGCAGGATGAGTCGCGCGAGAAATTGTTTTGCAAAGTCCGCCGGGCTGCCCCAGCTTCCGCCGACCACCGCGAGCGCGCCAAGAACAAACAATAATGCGCGAAGCCACGTTCGCTTGATTTTGGCGGCCACGAAAGATGCAATGATCACAACATACGCAGTCATCCTCAAGCCGCTCAGCAGAGTGCTCCCAAAGATCGCGGCAGCAGGAAGAATCGCATCGAAGTCCTGCCCGAAGGAAGCTTCGAAGTAGCGATGCACGGTGGGCCAGTGCATCGACGCGGTTGCGAGAAGCCGCTCCAGGCCCAGCAGCCCGGCGCTGCCCCCCAAGCCGATCCAAAGCGCGTCCCGGTAGTACGACCCGGCCATTCCCGCCCAGCCGATAAGGCGCTCTTCTCCGAATGCGACCTTGGCGTAATACCACCCAACTCCAAAGAGTAGCACCAGGAAGCCGAAGCTGAACGGACCGCCAAGAAGCGCAGTAATCCCGAGAACTCCCAGCGTTGTCTTATATGGGATCGCCGTGTTGTAAGCGTTCATAAAGTTCGGGATGCGGTCGCCCAGGGCAAAAACCACGTAAAAGGAAACGAGCGCCCAGGCGGCCCAGAGCGAAAGCCGCTTCCACGGAATCGCGCGAGCCGCATCAGATCGCAGATTCTTGAAGAAGAGGATGAGCACGGTGAGGCCTAAGCCGCCAAGAAGAACAATGGGCCCAAACGTAAGCGTTTCGCGCGGGAGCGTCGTTTCTTCCTGCTTGCGCCGCCAGTCATCGGGAATTTTGATGAACGTGCTGAAGCCCTCGCTTGCAGGCTCGTCTTCGTCGGCGGAGCCCGAACGCCGGAAATACGAGCGCCGGTAATCGGTGACTTCATCGCCGAGCACGGCTATGCGGACGCGAATGTACGCATGGCCGCTCGCACTTGCCGCTGGTGAGGCATTCGAATCGATTGGCGCGTTCTGCTGCCAGGTCAGCAGATGATCCACGCGGTGTGGGCGCGTTTCCGAATCGCTTTCCACGAGCGTCCACTGGCTCAGGTCCACCTTTTTTTCTTCGCGTAGATATTTCTCCGCGCGCGCCACGGCTTCTTCTTTCTTCAGCGACGCCCCGGGCGCGTCTTCAGAAATCTTGTGCTGCAGCGCGAAAAGCGAACCATCTGGATTGAGTTTGACGGCGTATTCTTCCGGCTGGCTATCGCGGAAATAGCGCGCCTGCCAGACGGCGCCGGGTACTTGCTTGTCGTAGATTTCATTGACGTGGGCGATACCGACGCGTTCGCGAAGGAATTCGTTGGTCACGGGATCGACGATGTCCGCGAAGATCACCGCGCATTTGTAGGAACTTGGATCCACGCCGCGTGCGCGGAGCACGGCATCTGCCTTGGCACGGGCCGTCTTTGCATTTACGGAAAGCTTCAAATAATCGCCGATGGATTCGGGCTTCAGCCGCCAGGTAATTAGCGTTCCCGCGAGCAGGCAAGCCGCGAGAAACGCGATCATTTTCACGGAGAGCGCGTCGTAGCGGCGCGTAGCGGCGATGCCGGCGACGGAAGGGTGAGCCAGAGCTAGATCCAGATTCGGTGGCGGCGTTGCGCTATTCCGCAGGTCCGCGTCCGCTTCGAATCCGCCCCGCATCAGGCAGGAAATGCCTGCGAACAGCAGCGGTGCAAAGGCCGCAGCGGCCACAACCACGCCCGACACTTTGAAATAAAGGCTGTTCGAACGCAGGAGAAACAAGCCCACGAGCGATGCGTCCACGGTGTAGTGCCAGATCAGCGTCGCAAGGATTCCCCAACGCAGCATCACGATTCCCGCGACGATGCCGATCAGCCCGATCTCGATGCCGCGCACGTAAGCTGGCTCCTGCGGATAGTTGCTATGCAGAAAACTCCAAAGAAACGCGGGAACAATGACCGCGACCCAGCGCAACTTCGTGAATTTCTCGAAGAAAGGAATGGCAAGGAGGCGGAAGGTGAATTCTTCGTTGGTAGCAGCCAGCAGACCGATCGCCGCGCCGGAGATCCACGGGAAAAGCGTATTCACGGACTCCTGGTAATTGACTTCTTGGGGCGCCCATGCGCCTAGCCAATTGGCCAGTACGTAAAATCCCACCACGTAGCCGATGTGCACAGCGGCGAGAGACAGCCCCACGACGGACGCGGAGAAAAATTCTTTTGAGCGCAGTCCGCGTAGTGTGAAAGTCTTGGAGAGCCGCAAGCGCTCCGGCCACGAAGAGCGATAGAGTGGTTCCGCAGCGGGGAGAACCAAGGTGATAGTCAGCGCTGATAAAACGGCGAACAAGAGCGAGCTGCCCACCTTTCCCGCCAGGAATGTCGCGTAGGAGACTCGCGTATCGTAGCTGGCGCCCCACAACGGCCACTCATTCAGACCTTGCAAAAAGAGCAATGCCGCAACCAGCAAGCCCAGCAAAATCGCTCCGCGCCAGCGCGTTTGCCCCTGCAGCGTGAGCTTGATTCCGTACCAGACCGCCAACACGAGCAGCGCAATATAAAGAACCGTAAAAACCAGTTCTAACGTGTCGTTTGTGGAGCGCAGGCGCAAGTAACTCCGCTGCCAGGCGTCAGGAACTTTCAGGATTTCTTTGCTGCCGCCAATGCGGTCGCCTTGTACAGTCACTTGCAGTAGGTATGGTGCGTCCTTTGCTCGAAAACCATGCTTTTCCCAAGTGAACGTCCAATCGGTCCGATTCGGTTCCTTTTTCGAATTGGACTCGTCGGGGCGCGGGTCCCAGCCGCGGAGATCCATTCCAAGTTTTGCGCTGAGATAGTTTTGAGCGACAGATTGCGCCGGGTTGCGTTCGAGGGAGGCCCCTGCGCGCGCTTCCTGGATCTTGTGGTTGTAACCGACAATCTGCCCGGACGGACTGACGCGCACTTCGAATTCCTCTTCTTGGAGCGGCTTGAAGAAACGAACGTCCCAATACCAGATGTTCAACTCAGACGACATGAGCCGGTTGGCTTCGCGTAAACCGGCTTCACGCTCCAAATACAACTTGGTGCATTCTGGAATGACGTTGGTTGTGCAGGCGTCGTTGTCCACATCAAAGATGATCGAAGACTTGTACCCGCTGACGTTTTCGCCCAGGCCGGTTACGAACTTTTGCGCGCGCGAGAGCGCTTCTGTTCGCGAAATCTGGAAATTGACGGAAGCTTCGGGAAACGCCTGGAAGAAATATTTGTAGGCAAAAAGTAAGCCGAGGATTCCCGCGGCTACCCAGAGAATCAGCGCGCGCTTTTCCGAACTGCTCAGACGCTCACCCGCCAAGTGGAGCCTCCGTCACTTGCGCTTAGACGCACCTTGCAAGAACACGAATCCCTCACTTTATGGTATGCATGCCCCTGGCGCAAGTTTCGTGCCAGCCACATTCGCGCAGCCGCAATGATATAAAGAGTTAGCCATGGCCATGGGCCTCAGCACCGAAGTGCGCATGATCAAGGGCGTGGGCCCTCAGCGCGCGCAACTGCTCGCGGAGCGCGGCATTTACACGCTCGAAGACCTTCTCGGCTACCTCCCGTTCCGCTACGAAGACCGCATTCATTTTTCAAAAGTGAAGGACATCCAACCTAACGGGACGTACACCATTCGCGCGCGTGTGATGAGCGGCCAGGCCCTTCGAAACATGCGCTTCCGCCGCGACGCCATCTACCACTTGCTGGTGCAGGACGAGGCCGGCGGGCTTCTGCCTTGCAAATTTTTTCATGGAGGCTACCTCGAAGGCCGCTTGAAGCCCGGTCAGCTCCTGATCCTTCACGGCAAGGCGGAGATCGATCGGCTGCGTCCCGCGCGCCTGGAAATGATCAATCCTCAAATCGAGTTGCTGAACAGCGAAGAGATGGACTCGACGGAAGTGGGACGCATCGTGCCAATTTACGAGGCCATTGGCACGTTCAGCTCGAAACAGATTCGCCGTGCGATGTACGCGGCCGTGCAGCTCCTCGATCCGCGCATGCCGGATGTTTTGCCGGAAAGCCTGCGCACGCGGCTGCGTTATCCGGCGCGCGGGGAAGCGCTCATTCACACGCATTTTCCCGAGCCCACGGAATCCCTTGATGCGCTGAACAC
>JAWOLO010000519.1:0-3938 GCA_033853375.1 Terriglobia bacterium | reverse complement strand
CTTGGTTTCTTCGGCGTGGCCATAAATCAGATGTGCTTCACGATCGGCTTGCATTTCACGCACGTCAGCCATTCCGCAGTGATCGTAGGGCTGGGGCCAATCTATATTCTCGTTCTGGCGGTCCTTTTCGGCCTTGAACGCGCAACCGGTCACAAAGTTGTGGGCATGCTTATGGCCCTGGCCGGAGTCGCTGTGCTTGCTTCAGAGAATGGGATTTCTGCGCATTCGGCATCGGTCGAGGGCGACGCCATCACCATGGCCGGATCCATTGGGTTGGCCATATATGCGGTGCTTGGAAAGCGCGTAGCGGAGAAGTACGACTCACTGACAATGACTGCGTTTAACCACTTTGCAGGCGCGCTCATCGTACTTCCCGTGGCAATTCATGAAGCATGGGCTCTCTTCTCAACGGGCCACTGGCGCCAACCCTTGCGGGCGTGGGCGGCGGTGGCGTACATGGCGGTCTTCAGTTCGGCTTTGGCCTACGTGTTCTATTTTTGGCTGCTTCGTTACCTGGAAGCGTCGCAACTGGCTGCGTTCACCTACCTCCTGCCGATACTGGCGACCATTTTGGGGATTCTCCTGCTGGGAGAAAAAGGTTCATGGATGCAGGTAATCGGCGGAGTTATGGCGCTGGGTGGCGTGTACTGGATTGAATCCAGCCGCGCACCTGTCGTGAAAGCTAATACCGTTACGTAACCTTCGACTTTCAACTGCATTGACGCGTGTAGTTTTGAGCGCCTACCATCAAACTAAGTCGGCGTGGTCCTCTGGGTTTCTCCTACAAGCATTGGTTTGAGGATCCGACTGGGACACGAGCCCGTTGGGTGCTAGTTCGCTCTCACTCCGAAAGGCTTCCATTCCGTGAGGACCAAGCTCATCCTGGCCGCGCTGATTCTCATCCTGCTGGTGGCAGGAGGTTTCTGGTACTCCGGCGACCGCATCAAGCTTACAGACAGGGACGGCCTGCTCATCGGTGACTTTGCCAACTCCACGGGCGATCCAGTATTCGACGGTTCACTTCGAGAGGCTTTGTCCATCGGTCTCGCGCAGTCGCCCCTGTTGAATCTGATTTCTGCGGAAAAAGTGGATGAAACACTGCGCTCCCAAGGAATTTCCGCAAACACTCCTATTACGCGCGAGTTTGCCCCTAAGCTCTGCTCGCAACTGGGCGCAACCGCGTTCTTGACGGGGGCCATTGCTAAAGACGGCAGCGCTTATGCTCTAAAACTAAGCACGTTTCAGTGCGCCGATTCGAAAGAGATTGCCAGCGTAAAGAATGACGCAAAAGGAAAAGGGGATGTGGTCCATGCGCTTGGCGACGCGGCCACTAAGTTACGAAGCGAGCTCGGCGAACCTGCGGATTCGCTGAAGAAATTCAATTTGCCGCTTGAGCGCGCCAGCAGTTCGTCGGTGGAAGCTCTTCAATCCTTTGCTCAAGGCCGGCGGCTAACCCATGAGTCGGGTTCTCTTGAGGCTGTTCCGGCCCTCAAGAAGGCAATTGAACTGGATCCGCGGTTTGCTCTTGCCCATTCCAATCTTGCAGTGAGTTATTACAATCTGAACCAGAACGCGCTAGCGGCGGACAACATCCGCCAGGCATTCGAGCTCGCCGATCGGCAAACCGTGCGGGACCGCCTGCACATCACCACGCTCTACTACGACCTCGGCACCGGAGATATCCAGAAAGCCATTCAAAGCTACAAACAATGGGTCCAGCTTTATCCGCGGGACGACATCGCCAAAGGCAATCTGGCTTCGGAGTATTTCCTCGTTGGGGACTACGGGCAAGCAGCGATCTTTGCGTCGCAAGCGCTGAACCTCGACCCCGGCAGCGTCGCCTGGTATGAAAACGTGGCTACCGCCGACATCGCACTTCTACGTCTTGAGGAAGCCGCGCGCGTCTTAAAGCTGGGCTTCTCTCGACAGCTGGACGATCCCGCCATGCATGCCGCCCTTTATGCCCTGGCTTTCCTGCGAAGCGACGACAACGGCATGCAGCACGAGATGGAATGGTCGGTCGGCAAGGCCGGTGGCGAAGACGCCATGCTGGCTTTGCAGGCAGACACCGAGGCCTACGCGGGCCACCTGCAGAAGGCGCGCGAACTCTCTCGGCGCGCGGTTCAAGTAGCGCAAGCGGCAAACCTTGCCGAGCCCGCAGCCATCTGGGAGGGCCTCAGCGCGCTGCGTGACGCAGCCTACGGCAAAATGCAAGAGGCGCGGACCGGTGCGGATAAAGTGCTGGATCTTGCCCCGAATAGCCGCGATGCGCAAACACTCGCGATTCTTGTCCTGGCGCGCTCAGGAGATGTAAGCAGGACCAAATCCATGCTTGACGATTTGGCCGCCGCAAATGTCTCGAATACTATCGTGCAATCCGCGTGGCTGCCGACGATTCGCGCACAGGTGAATCTGGTGAATCAGAAGCCCGCTCAGGCGGTCGAGTTGCTTGAGACTGCGAAGCCTTACGAGCGCGGACAGCTCATCGGCAATTTGAGTTACACGTGCATGGTGCCGGCATATCTGCGCGGCGAGGCTTACCTGGCCCTGAAACAGGGTGCGCAGGCTCTCGCGGAATTTCAGAAGCTGAGCGAAAGCCGAGGCATCGTTGGGAATTGCTGGTCCGGGGCATTAGCTTTGTTGGGTCAGGCGCGGGCGCAGGCTATCTCAGGCTCCGCAAATGCGGCACGCAACTCTTACCAGCGCTTCTTTGAACTTTGGAAAACGGCAGACTCCGACATCCCTGTACTCAAAGCCGCTCGCGCGGAATTTGCCAAACTACGATAGATCCATTCCGAATCCTGACCGCGATTAGCCCTCACGTCTCCTCGACACTGGCGCGAGGCTATCTTTAATGGAAGAATAGCCCGGTCAAATTGAGCACGAGCTTATTAGACGGCCACCACACGGCCGTCGGGAGGCTTGAACCTTGCCTGGCATTCCCATGCGTAACGGCGGCGCGAAGGCGCGCATTGCGGTGATTCCTGGGGACGGCATCGGAGCCGAAGTCACGCCGCAGGCGGTGAAGGTTTTAAAGGCAGTATGCGATGCCGCCAATCGGCCGATCGAGTTCATCGAATTTGACTGGGGCGCCGATAAGTATTTGCGCGAGGGCGTGACACTGCCGCCGGGCGCGGTTGAGCTGCTGCGCGACGAGTTTGACGCCATCCTCTTCGGGGCGCTGGGCGACCCGCGAGTGCCCTCCAACCAGCACGCTGCCGACATTCTGCTCGGCTTACGATTCAAGCTGGACCTCTACGTCAATGCCCGTCCCGTCGAGCTGCTCCATGACCGGCTCACGCCGCTTCGTGATCGCACCGAAAAAGACATCCGCTTGATCGTGTTTCGTGAAAACACCGAGGGGCTGTATGTCGGAGTTGGAGGAGTTTTTAAGCAGGGCACGCCCGACGAGATTGCCGTTCAGGAAGACGTCAACTCCCGAAAAGGAGTCGAACGCATTATCCGCTACGCGTTTGAGTATGCGCGGCAGAACGGCTTGAAGCGCGTTTGCATGAGCGACAAATCGAACGCTATGCCTTTCGCGCACGGGCTTTGGCAGCGCGTGTTCAAAGAAGTCCGCCAAGAATACACAGACATCGACTCGCGTCACCTCTTTATCGACACGCTAGCGATGGAAATTGTCCGCGACCCGCGGCAGTTCGATGTCATCGTGACGTGCAACCTCTTTGGTGACATCATCAGCGACCTTGGCGCGCAGCTCGCTGGGGGCCTCGGGCTAGCCCCCTCAGGAAACATACATCCAGGCAAGACTTCTCTCTTCGAGCCGGTTCATGGCTCGGCGCCGAACATCGCCGGCAAGGGCATTGCGAACCCACTTGGCTCAGTTCTGACTTCCGCTATGATGCTCGATTTCCTCGGGTGGAAGCCGCAAGCTGAGGTACTCCGAACCGCTGTGCGCGCTGCGCTTCGGGAGAATT
>JAWOLO010000518.1:0-3365 GCA_033853375.1 Terriglobia bacterium | reverse complement strand
AAACCTTTATCTTGAGTTTCCCTGGCTTGGTGTCTTGTGCAAAGGCAGCTACGCTGAGTAGAGTCAGTCCGCCAAGGATGCCGCAAAAAGTTCTGAACACTCGATGCACCATAGATCCACCTCCTGCACGAGCGATCAACTGTGATCGACTATTGAGACGATACGAGCAAGGCCGTAACTGCGATACTGGCAAAACTGCTAGTCTTAAACGTACCTCGTGATTTCGGCCTGAATGCACAGGCCTCCCGGAAACAGTCATTCTGGAGTTTTCTTAATTTAGGACGAGCATCTTCCGAAAAGCGGCAGTAACGTCAGGGAATCCGCTTCGATTGAAGGGGTCCGGCCCGAGAACGAATGATGTGTACCTCGGAGGGAGGCGACTCGAGCCGAACCCCTATTGAGGTTCTGGTGGCAAAGGATAGGCTTCTAGCAGAGTCGGCGGACCTGTCAAAAGTGCCAGAGGCCTGGAGGAGCGGCTCAGCCTTGGAACGAAACCATTCTAATGAGAGCGGGAACTTTCATGAGGTTCAGGCGACGCCTACGAGAAAAAAAAACGAGGAGACTGCGAATGGGCCCCACAATTCTCCATCCGCAGCCTCCTACGTGTTGAAACAACAAATTCACTGTCACTCACAACTAGAACCGGAAAACGATGCCTCCGTTGTAGCGGAAGTTGCTCTGGTTGTTATTGCCAGCAGTAAAAGCATTGCCGAAGCGCGTCAGCACAAAATCAAACTGTCCCGGCCGGATCGCAATGGATTTGCTCAACGGGATGTCGATTCCTCCGCCAATGATGAAATCCCAAGCATTGTTGCTGGGGTTTCCGACCGGAGTGCAAATACCTGCACACGCTTGGGCCACATTCCGGTAACCGTTGGTATGGGCTCCGCCAAACAGCGTTTCTACGAAAGGTTCAAAGTGCTCCGCGCGATACTTCATAACTGGACCTACGTTATAGGTGAACATATCGCCGCTGGCCTTAACGGTGCACCCTATGGGACAGGGGCTGTTTGCAACTGCTGGGAATTTCCAGGTCCTGGTGAGGCTGGCGTAGCCCTGGAACTCTCCTTCGATTCCAAGCCAATGATTAATGTAAACCGTCACACCGCCTCCCCCGCCGTTCAGGGAGAAACCGCCGGCAACGACGCTGGCATTCTCTGGGTTGAAACGCATGAAGGAGTAATTTAGCGGGACTTCTACCTTAGCGTAATCCTGGCCAAAGGCTGCCGTTCCAAACAGCAAAACAATTCCTAAAACCAGTGCACTTCTTATTTTCATTTCGCTTCTCCTCATTTCCAAATTTGTTCTCGGTAACGCTTGCGTCCTCCTCGACGCACGCTAAATTAAGGCCCGTGCTGCTACACCAAAACTGTCAAAAGTGACAGAAGTGAGGAACTTTTGCGGGGAAGTTGGACGCCACAAGTCCCTGCGTCCATGTGGATGAGGTACAAAAGCCGCTAACGAGAGCCGCATATGTTCAAGAATTCCAGCAGGCGTGGTTTAGGGTACGAGGATTCGTGACTTGATTGCGAATTGGATTAAGTCCGCCGTCGTCTTGAGGCTGAGTTCTTCCATTACGCGGTACTTGTGAAATGCTACGGTCCGTGGGGTCACGTGCAGGACATCCGCAACTTCCTTCATTGATTTTCCCTCGGCTAGCAATTGCACGACTTCACGTTGCCGGGGAGTCAGAGTCTTGGCGCGCGCTCTTGGCCGCGGGTTATTGATAAACGCCTTCTGCATTCCCCGCGCTATTTGCGGCGTGACGTAGGATTTTGCCTTCAGCGCCATGTGAATTGCATGGATTAATTCTGAAGCTGCTGAACTTTTTAACAAGTAGCCGGACGCCCCGCGCTGCATTGCTTCCACTGCCAAGTCGGAATCTTCATTCATCGTTAGGAAGATGAGCTTCACTGCAGGCATCAGTTCCTTCAATCTCAAAGCAGCTTCTAGCCCGTTCATAAGTGGCATGCCGATGTCCACGACGATCACATCTGGCTTGAGTCGTGGTGCAGCTTCTAACAGGGCCCGCCCATCAGACACAGTTCCCACTATTTCGAAGTGAGGCTCCAAAAGCTTACGGAATGCCTCCACAAGAATAGTGTGGTCGTCGGCCAGCATGACTCGCGGAAGCGTCATGAATTCACCCGCACAGTCTGAATGCTAGGGAAAGCGCGTCTGGCGTGTACACTGTAACTACTAACAGACATAGGCATTCAACGACAAACCACTGCTGAAACACCATGAGTATGTTATCAATTGCGACTCGCCTCTAAGCGGCCTTTTAGTCTGTAAATATTGACAGTCCTTCGTCCCGCCTTACTTATTCAAGATTGCTTCGATTTGTTTCCGGGAATTGGCGGTTTGCATATTTTTTGCGGCGAAATGTGAGATAGGGCAATCGCTGATGCGTCTGGCATCTCTGCGGTTTCTGACGGTTGTAGCGGTCACTGGCAGCCAAGGGTTGCTGGCCCAGGTCCCTGCACAAACTGCCTGGAATATTCTAGATAGGGGGCACTCGAGCCGCAGCACGAGAGAGCGTGTCAACGCAGTCCGAGCGCTTGAGCAACTGCTAGGTAATACTCGTGCCGTCGAATTGGCGGAAGAAGGTATCACGGATAGGAAACCCGATGTCCGTGCGGCAGCAGCACTGACTTTAGGACGACTCAACTCCGTCCGCTCCACTCCCTTGTTGAAGGAGGCGCTGAAAGATAAAAGCATTCAAGTTGATTTTGCCGCTTCGAATGCGTTGCTTTCTCTTGGAGATTCCAGCGGGTACACCATCTACTACCAAGTGCTGACAGGGAAGCGTAAGAGCGGCGAAGGGCCCGTCGAGGAGCAAAAACGGTTGGTCAGAGATCCTAAGGCGATGACCCTAATGATGCTCGACATAGTCGTTGGATTTGTGCCTTACGGCGGTTACTCATGGGCGATGTTTCAAGTCATATCCAAGGATTATGCTAGAAGCCATCTCATAAATACCGCAGGAGGATGACGGCACAAGCCAGCTGCACCATCCCCAGGAAATTCTCTGGGTAGTATTCCCAGCGAATGACGACGCGACGAAAATTATGAAGCCAGCGAACAGACGCTCGATTTTTCCAACGCCGGCGGTAGCGGCGCAGCACGCGGCCGTCTTGCGTGGCCTTCCTGCTGCGCGACGAATGATGCGGTGCCACCAACTGCACCCCAAAGCGTTCCTGAATTTGCGCGTCCAGTGGGTCGCTGTCGTAGGCGCGGTCACCGATCAATCGCTCGGGAGTTTCCGCGAGGAAGCAGCCCTCGATGGTGGGTGCAACGAGCTTGGTTTCATGCGGCGAAGCGCTGGCCACGTGCACGGCGAGAGGAAGACCATGGCCGTCGCT
>JAWOLO010000517.1:0-8973 GCA_033853375.1 Terriglobia bacterium | reverse complement strand
TTTTGCCGTGAACGACCTCGTCGTGGGAAAAGGGAAGCATGAAATTTTCGCTGAAGGCATAGAGGAGCGAAAAGGTCAGTTTGTTGTGCTCGTACCGACGATAGACCGGGTCTTTTGAGAAGTAACGCAGCGTGTCGTTCATCCAACCCATATTCCATTTCAGGCTGAAGCCGAGCCCTCCCAAATAGGTCGGACGGGAAACGCTGGGCCATGAAGTAGACTCTTCGGCAATGGTAAGGACGCCGGGGAAACGCAGGTGGGTAACTTCGTTTAGGCGCTTAAAGAAATCGATAGCTTCCAGATTTTCGCGGCCGCCATAGCGATTA
This sequence comes from Terriglobia bacterium, assembly GCA_033853375.1. Lineage (GTDB taxonomy): Bacteria > Acidobacteriota > Terriglobia > Acidiferrales > UBA7541 > Acidiferrum. The sequence continues at coordinate 8,647 of JAWOLO010000517.1, read as the reverse complement.
GGAACCCATTCGCCATGCTTGCGCGAATAGTCAAGGTACAGCATGGAGGCAACGGCATCGACGCGCAGGCCATCGATGTGGAACTTGTCCAGCCAAAAAAGCGCATTGGAAATGAGATAGTTTTGCACTTCGTTGCGGCCGTAGTTGTAGACGAGCGTGCCCCAATCAGGATGCGCGCCTTGACGCGGATCGGCGTGTTCATAGAGATGGCTGCCGTCGAATTGGGCGAGACCATGGGAGTCGCGCGGAAAATGCGCTGGAGTCCAATCGAGAATGACGCCGATGCCGGCCTGGTGGCAGCGGTCGACAAATTCCATGAACTCCGTCGGTGTGCCGTAGCGGCTGGTGGCGGCGAAATAACCGAGGGTTTGGTAGCCCCAGGAACCATCGTAAGGATGCTCCATCACCGGGAGCAACTCAATGTGCGTGTAGCCAAGTTCTTTGACGTAAGGAATGAGCTGGTCGGCCAGCTCGCGATAAGTCAGCCAGCGATTGTGATCTTCAGGAACGCGACGCCACGAACCAAGATGTACTTCGTAAATGGAAACGGGAGACTGAAACCAGTTCTTGCGGGAGCGCTCCGAGAGCCAGCCCGCGTCGTTCCAGTGATACGTTTCGAGATTGGCGACGATGGACCCGGTGTTAGGGCGCAGCTCACAACGGAAAGCGTAAGGATCGGCTTTCAGCGGAAGCATATTGTCGTCAGGCCCGATGATTTCAAATTTGTAGATGGCACCTTCGGCCAGTTCGGGAATGAAAATCTCCCAGATTCCCGACGAACCGCGCGCGCGCATGGGATGAATGCGGCCGTCCCAGTGATTGAAATCACCGACGACGCTCACGCGACGAGCGCTGGGCGCCCAGACGGCAAAGTGAACGCCGCGGACACCTTCCAGGGTGATGAGATGAGCGCCGAGTTTTTGGTAGGTATCGTAGTGGCGACCCTCGCCCATCAGGTACAAATCAAACTCGGTAAGGACGCAGGGAAAGGCGTAAGGGTCGTAGAGCTCGAGAGATTCGCCGTAATGGGTGCGGCCATGAATTTTGTAATTGGCTGGGGCCGGTGCATTGGTTTGGTCAGCTGGAAGGATAGCTTCGAAAAACCCTTCGGGACGCAATTTCACGGCTTCGATAGCCTTCGTGGAAGCAGGCACGGCGTTTTCCGATGCCGGTGATTGCAACGAGATGCGCGCTTCTTCGGCCCAAGGAATAAAAAAGCGCACGGCCCAGCCGCCATCCACCGGATGCAGTCCGAGAAAACTAAAAGGATCGGAATGACGCCCAGTCGCCACCGCGTCGATTTGCGTGTGGAGATGCGGATCGCGTGGAGCGATCGGTTTGGAAGACGAGGCAGCGGCGTGATGTTCAGGCAACGGCGGAGCCTCCGCTAATAGAGAGACGCGCGGCCGGAAACACGATTTCACCGATACAGCGGCCGTCCTTTGAATTCTAGGGTGTTCGCCGGGAAATGCCAAATGCTCGAGGCATACGCTCGCCGGAAAGCGAAGCTCACGTGTCGGGAGCTATCTGACGACTGGGAATTATGATGTTGCGCCGGACGGCCAGCATTTCCTTATGGTTAGAGAAAAGGAGGCGCCTGCAAGCTCGAAGGAAGTGAGCATAGTCCTGCACTGGACTGACGAGCTAAAACGCGTGCCTTCTCCCGGGAAAGAGTGAAGTGATTCGTCAGCGAGCGCCTACCGCGAGGGCCAAGCGAAGTGGCGCTAACGCTAGGTGAGCTTGACGGTTTATCTGCGGAGGCGCGGGCGCTTGCACAGTTGGACTTGCGCTCGATTTTGCGGACCGCCTCGGGCGAAATGCCGACTGAATTCCACGCCAACACCGATTCCCGGCAGGCAGTAGCGAACCTCGCAGCGAGCGCGAATTTCCGCTCCGGTCAGCGCGAGGCGAAAGCGAAGATTCAGCACCGTGCCTTCAGGAAACTTCGTCGGCCTATTGAAGAACATTCCATGCGTGCTCACGTCAGGAGGGCGAATCGCGACTTCCTCGGTGCCGCCCTCGTAATGAACGGAGATTTCTTTCAACGTGTGAATGCGCGGGCTAAGCCGCTCCCGATCCCACTTCGGCTGATGATTGTTGGATTTCATTCGTTCGCGACTCCCAACTCCACCGCAGGCTGCGATGGCGACGGGACCCCTCTTGCCTGATTTGAAGCGCAGCTCGTCGAGAAACTGCAGATTTTGCGGCTCAGTTATAACGACAGTGAGGTTTGAATCCTGGATTGCGACGGGAAGAGCGTTGCAGTGCCTTGCCATGGACTGGGGTATCAGTTTCAGGGCTGCGGGATCGACTTGAATACGTGTGCAATCGAGATACGGAATGTCGGAAACTTCGGTCAGCGCGGAAACGAGGTCGATCTTAGCGACCTTGTTGCTCTGCAGCAGCAATTCGCCCAGGTGAATAGGTTTCCCGCGCTGCTCGAGGAGAATCTGGTTGAGATCGGTTGTAGAGAGATGGCCGCGCTCGCGGAGGACTTCCCCCAACCGCCTTTTCTTCATGGAGACACGCTCGTAGCCGGACAAGTAGAGAAATCCGGGAGTATTCCCAAGCGGAAGGGGGCACAGCGAATTCAGAGTAACACGATTTCCCGAATGCGGAACTTTGTGGATGCCTCCGCGAGGCTCTAGCTGAATCAGCGTGTTTGCCACTATTGACCTTGGACATCGCAGCAAGTATCATCCGCGCAATTCCAGGCAAAAATTGGACGGAGTGAGGTCTCCACATGACGAAACGAGTGTGCTTTGGTCTTTTCTTGAGTGCGCTGGCAATTTTCTGCGCTGGAGCATTGACACGCGCGCAACAGACGCAAATCAGCCCCGACGTGTACAACGAAATGAAATTCCGGTACATCGGGCCGGTGGGGAATCGCGCCACTGCGGTCGTCGGGATTCCCGGAAATCCCGGCGTGTATTACGTGGGCGCGGCATCGGGAGGAATTTTCAAATCGACTGACGGTGGCATCCATTGGGATCCCATCTTTGACGACGAACCGGTTTCTTCCATCGGATCGCTGGCCATTGCCCCAAGTGATCCGAATATTGTGTGGGCGGGAACGGGCGAATCGTTCATTCGCAGCCACATTTCCGTTGGCAATGGGATCTACCGGTCGTTGGACGCGGGAAAGACCTGGAAGCTCATGGGGCTGGAAAAGACGGGCAGAATCGCGAAGGTGGTGATTGATCCACATAATCCAGATATTGTGTTGGCCTGCGCATTGGGGCACGCGTACGGGCCTCAGCCTGAGCGCGGCGTGTTCCGTACCACCGACGGCGGAAAAAATTGGGAAAAAGTTTTGTTCGTGGATGAAAACACCGGCTGCTCGGACATGGGCATGGATCCGAATAATCCCAGGACGTTGTTTGCAGGAATGTGGCAACTGGAAATTCATACTTACGGAAGAAAGAGCGGCGGGCCGGGTAGCGGATTGTTCAAGTCCACTGACGAAGGAGCGACGTGGAAGCGTTTGGAAGGACATGGCCTGCCGCATTCGCCCATCGGGAGAATTGCGGTGCGCGTAGCGCAGAAAGATTCGAATCGCGTTTATGCGCTGATCGAAACCGGCGATGGCGTGCCCATGGACGGCAAGCCGACGCAAAGTGGACAATTGTGGCGTTCGGATGACGGTGGAGAAGACTGGCAATTGGTCAATTCCGACCGGCAAATTCGCGGGCGGACGCACTATTACACGCGCGAGGAAATTTCGCCAGACAACGAAAATGAGGCTTATTTTTTTACTTCTGCTTTTTCTCGAACACTCGACGGCGGCCATACGCTGACGAACATGCCGTCGACTCCCGGTGGGGACAATCACGAAATGTGGATCGACCCGACCAACGGCGACCGCATGGCCGTGGTGAATGACGGCGGCGTAAGTATTTCCGTGAATCGCGGGCACTCGTGGGACCGCATTCAACTGCCCATCGCGCAAATTTATCACGTAACGCTGGACGACCAGATTCCTTACAACGTGTATGGAAACCGGCAGGACGGGCCCTCGTTCCGAGGCCCGAGCAACAGCTTGCAGTTTGGCGGCTTTGGCGGTGCGCAAATCTCGCGCAGCGTGTGGCATCCCGTAGCCGGCAGCGAAAGTGGCTTTGCGACACCGGATCCCGTGGACAACAACATCATCTGGTCGAGTGGCACAGGATCAGGAAGTGTGAGCGGAGCGATGGCGCGCTTCGATGAAAAAAATCGCCAAGCCAGGGAAGTGGACGTTTGGCCGGAAGGCGTCTCCGGGTCCACGGCCGCGGAAGTGAAGTACCGGTTCAACTGGGAATTTCCCGTGACCATTTCTCCCCACGACCACAACAAAGTTTATGTGGGTAGCCAATACGTGCACGTCACTACCGATGGCGGCAACAGCTGGCAAGTCATCAGTCCGGACCTGACACGAAATGACAGAAGCCGCATGGGAATCTCCGGGGGTCTCACGCCGGACAACATCGGCGTAGAGTATGCCGGAACAGTCTTTGCCATTGCGGAATCACCCAAGGAAGCGGGCGTGATCTGGGCAGGAACCAACGACGGGTACGTGCAGATCACCCGTGACGGCGGGAAAAACTGGACCAACGTCACAAAAAATATTCCGAATCTCCCCGAGTGGGGAACAGTGAGCAACATCGAAGCTTCGCGCTACGATGCGGGAACTGCCTACATCACCGTAGATTTCCATCAGATGAACAATCGCGATCCGTTCGCTTATAAGACCACGGACTACGGCAAAACTTGGACGGCCATCACCAACGGAATTCCTCACAGCATGTTGAGTTATGCACATTGCATTCGCGAGGATCCTGTGCGCAAGGGCTTGCTCTACCTCGGAACCGAGGGCGGGATGTACATTTCGTTTGACGACGGCAAGAATTGGCAGCCGCTGCAAAGTGGCCTGCCGCACGCCCCTGTGTACTGGATCGCGGTGCAGGAACGCTTTCACGACCTGGCGCTGGCCACCTATGGCCGCGGCTTCTGGATCTTGGACGACATCACGCCGCTCGAGCAGATGACGCCGGAAATTCTTGCTTCCAACGCGCATTTGTTCACTCCCCGCGATGTGTACCGCTTCCGGCCAGTCGCGCAACCAGCTGCTGTTTCTTACGATCCTACGGCGGGGCACAATCCGCCTTACGGCGCGCCCATTAATTTCTATTTCAAGTCCAAGCTGGGCGAAAAGGACCGAGTGCGCTTGACCATTAGTGATGCGAGCGGAAAAACCGTCCGCGAAGTCGAATGCCATGCAGCAAGAGAAGAAGGCCCGCGAAGGCCTGCGGGGCCGGGCGGCCCCGGCGGCGAGGGAGGCGAAGGCGGTCCTCCTTGCGAAGTGAAGGCAGGCATCAACCGTTTCTGGTGGAACTTGCGATCGGAGCCCGGCACGGAATTCAAGTTGCGGACCAGCCCCTTGTATGCGCCGGATGTCAAGCCTGGTCCGGAGGGTTGGCGGCCTGCTCCGGATGCAGAGCGCATTTCAGTGCTCGAGCCTCCGGGAACATACACGGTGACGCTCACGGTGGGCGAAGAAAAGTTCAGCCAGAAACTCAACGTGTTGAAGGATCCCCATTCTGGCGGCACCGAAGGCGACATTCAGACCCAGACCCAATTCCTGACCGGCTTGCGCGACGAAATGAACGCGCTTGGTGCAAGCGTCAATCAGATTGAGTCGATTCGCGCCCAGCTTGCCAATCTGGAAAAGCAACTGGCAAACGACGAAACAGGGAAAGCCATTCGAAAGGCCGCGGACGATTTGAATGAGAAACTGATCGCCGTGGAAGGAAAAGTCCTGCAGCTCAAATTGACGGGGAGAGGACAGGACAGCACGCGTTGGACGCCGATGCTAGCGGCCAAGATCGGCTACCTGGCTAACGAAACGGGTTCCTCCGACTTTGCACCGACGGCGCAGGCAGTGGCGGTGGGAAAGGAACTAAAAGAGTGGGGCGACCAATTCCAACAGGAGTACCAGCAAATTCTCTCCAAGGAAGTAGCCCCATTTAACGCCACGCTGCGGGACAAGAGCATTCCGAATATTATTGTCACGATGCCGTGACCGATGCTCTTTCGCATTTTTTGAGAAATAAGGAAGGACGACACTGTGCGAATTTTTTGCTGGTGGATATTTCTTTCTGTGGTTGTAGCGATGTTTACCGGAAGTAGTTACGGCCAAGACCGCAGCCAGACGCGGTCGATGGTGATTTCGCGCAATGGAATTGTGGCCGCGGAATCGCCGCTCGCGGCGCAAGCCGGCGTTCGCATCCTCGAACAGGGTGGAAATGCCGTAGATGCGGCCATCGCGACGAACGCCATGATGGGCGTGGTTGAGCCGATGATGAACGGCATCGGCGGGGATTTGTTTGCGATCATGTACGACGCCAAAGCCAACAAGCTATATGGGCTAAACGCCAGCGGCTGGGCGCCGAAAGGGCTGACGATCGAGTATTTGCAGAAGCAGGGAATTCGCAGCATGCCGCAACAGGGCGTTAATTCCATCACCGTGCCGGGTGCTGTGGACGGGTGGCAAAAGCTTGCGGACAAATTTGGGCGCAAGAAATTGGCGGAAGATTTAGCGGCGGCGATTCGAACGGCGCAGAACGGATTCCCTGTGCCGGAATGGACCGCCGCTTATTGGGCCGAGTCCGTCAATTATTTGCGAACGGACGAGGCAGCAACTCAAACCTATCTGCCGGGAGACCATGCGCCAAAAGTGGGGGAAGTTTTTCGCAATCCGGATCTGGCCTGGTCGCTCGAGCAAATCGCACAACATGGCAGAGACGCCTTCTATAAAGGAGAAATTGCGAGGAAGATTTTGGAGTCGATGAAGCGGCACGGAGGGCCCATGACGGAGGCGGATCTCGCGGAATTCTCAAGCGAATTTGTCGAGCCTATCTCGACGACCTATCATGACTGGACCGTTTACGAGTTGCCGCCGAATGTGCAGGGCCTCGCCGCCCTGGAAATGCTGAACATCATGGAGACGTTTCCGATAGGGCAAAAAGATTGGGGATTCGCTTCGACAAATGCTTTGCATGCGATGATCGAAGCCAAGAAACTGGCGTATGCGGATTTGCTGAAGTACATAGGCGACCCGCGGAAGCAGAAGTTGCCGGTGGCGACATTGCTTTCGAAAGAGTGGGCCACAAGGCGAGCAAAATTGATTGATCCGGATCATGCCAACTGCGAAGCTGCCGCGGGAGAAATTCCCGCCGGAAACGACACAACATATCTGACGGTTGTGGATCGTGAGGGTAACATGGTTTCCCTGATCCAAAGCAACTATGAATCGTTCGGTTCCGGCGTTGTCGCGGCCGGAGCAGGTTTCGCCCTGCAGGATCGTGGCGGACTTTTCTCGCTGGATCCCGCATCTCCGAACGCTTTGGCGGGAAGGAAGAGGCCCTTGCATACGATTATTCCCGCGTTCGCGCAGAAGGGCGATACGCGCGTGGCGTTCGGGATCATGGGCGGATGGAACCAGTCGCAAGCGCACGCGCAGTTCATAGCCAATCTCGCGGATTTCAAGATGAACATTCAAGCCGCGCTCGAAGCGCCGCGTTTCAGCAAACATACGTTCGGCGGATGCGACGTGATGATGGAAAATCGCATTCCGCAAAAAGTGCGCGATGAATTAACGGCCAAGGGCCATAAGATCGAGCTGAGAGGCATGTTTTCGGGTGCCGTGGGCGGTGGCCAGGCGGTGATGCGCGACTTTGCCACTGGTGTGAACTATGGCGCGTCGGACCCACGCAAAGATGGCCAAGCAGTAACGGAAATACCTTAACAGTTAGCTATTTCCAGTGGTCTGGCCCTTCAAGTCGGCCTGAGACTTCCGGCAAAAGAGTTCCCGAAGTTGGGTTTTGGGGGAAAAGAGCTGCCCCTTCCGTCTAAACCATCCCGATGCGCTATCCACTAACTTATTGTTCCTGCATGACTTAGCGTACATTGGCTTGGCGGCAGAATTGCACCTGTACTTCCGGTCAGGGTTCGCCGGCCGCAGCCAAGCGACCTGAACGCATGGAGATTCCCATGGGAAGTGTTCGAGTCGCACGGAGCCTTCTGCGCCTCTTGCTCCTCGCCACTCCGTGGCTTGTTCTGAATCCAGCAAGTCCTGCGCAAACTGCAGACGTTTCGGGCCGCTATCAGTGCACGCAAGCCAAGATTCAAGGCAAGGTGATTGGCTGCAATACGACGCCGTTGCTCTTGAAGAACGACGGCCATTTCGAATTGCGGGGTTGGGAGGGGAACTACCTGGTCAGTGGCCAGTGGGTGGAACTTTCCGATTCTCTGATCAAGACGCGCGCGAAGATCGAGCCGGGGCACAAGATTGTGTTGCGCTATTACGGAAAGCACGGACTGGTGGAAATGACTTTCGAGCGACGCATCGCGGAGTTGGGAAAAACAGCCCTGAGTTGAACGGCCATGGAAATCAATCTCAACTTTGTGTTGTTCGAAGAGCTCAAGGAAAAAACAGACGGCAGTGGCGCCGAAGCGCACATTGTGATATTTCGCGAAAGCAGAGATCTCGATTCTGCACTTGAAGGCCGGTCGTCAGACTTGCATACGCTCAATTAGTTCGGTCCCGCTAAAAGCCAAAGGAATGAATCCCTATTTCTTTTCGGCACTCCCACTTTTCTTCAGGCGAATC
>JAWOLO010000516.1:0-8573 GCA_033853375.1 Terriglobia bacterium | reverse complement strand
AGCTCTTCTTCGAGCAACTGCTTCTGGTACAGATCCGCGTAATAGCCGCCGCGTTCGAGCAACTGGTCGTGCGTGCCGCGCTCAATGATGCGGCCTTCGCGGAGAACCACAATCTGGTCGGCGTTCTGCACCGTCGACGTGCGGTGCGAAATCAGAATCGTGGTGCGGCCACGCATGACGCCCCGCAAGCCGGAGAGAATTTTCTCCTCGGTTTGCGTATCGACGCTGGAAAGCGCGTCGTCCAGAATCAGGATGCGCGGATCGCGCACAATGGCGCGGGCAATGGCGGTGCGCTGTTTTTGCCCGCCGGAAAGCGTGATGCCGCGCTCTCCCACGCTAGTATCGTAGCCGGCAGCGAAATCCTCAATGTCGCCATGCAGGCTGGCGATTTCCGCGGCTTCGCGAGCGCGCTCGGGATTGTAATTCGGCAAGCCGAAAGCGATATTGCCGCCGACCGTTTCGCTAAACAAATAAGTGTCCTGGGGGACGTAGCCGATGGAGCGGCGAAGCGTTTCGAGTGGCCAATCCCGAATGGGATGGCCGTCAATGAGCACCGTGCCTTCCGGCGCTTCCCATAGGCGAGCGACGAGAGCGGCGAGCGTGGTCTTGCCGCATCCCGTGGGGCCGACAACTGCGAGCGTCGATCCGGCAGGAATCGTCAGGTTGATGTCAGAAAGAACAGGGTGGGGTCCGCTGCCGTTGGATTTGCTTGAACCATTGGACCCGTTTGCGCCCGAAAGAGTGGTTGGATAGGTGAAAGTGAGGTTGCGAAACTCGATTTCCCCGCGAGGCGCGGAATCCCTGGGAAGGGTCGCGAAGCGATCATCGATATTCGGCTTTGCAGTCAAGATGAAGTTCAAGCGGCCCATGGAGGCGGCGCCGCGTTGGAAAATATTCGTAACCCATCCGAGCGCGATCATCGGCCAAACGAGCTGGTTCAAGTAGAAAAAGAAGGCGATCAACGCGCCAAGCGTAATTTGGCCATTCAAGAGTTGGTGACCGCCCTGCCAGAGCACGATCAGGAAACTCATGCCGGATAGCGCCTGGAGCGAAGGCATGAACATGCTCCAGGTGCGGATGAGGCGAATGTTGCGTGAGACGTATTCGCGATTGGGCTCATCAAACGCGCGCATTTCCGCTTCTTCCTGGGCATAAGCGCGCACAATGCGCACGCCGGAAAGATTTTCCTGCACGCGCGCCGTCAGCGTGGCGAGGGCAGCTTGAATAATTTCATACAGCTCATGAATGGTTTTGCCGAAAAACCACACGGCAATGGCCACAATGGGCGCGGGGAGCAAGACCCAAAGGGTGAGAGACGGGGACAGCGTGACCATGACGAGGATGGCCATGATCATGGTGACGATGGTCGTGGCGCTATACATGATGCCCGGACCAAGCACCATGCGGACGGAGTTGAGATCGTTGGTGGCGCGAGACATCAGCTCGCCGGTGCGGTTGCGCACGTAGAATTCCGGTTCGAGCGCGAGCAGGCGCTTGAGGAGGTCGCCGCGAATGTCATATTCGATGTCGCGCGATACGCCGATTAGAACCCAACGGCCCCCAAAAGACAGAAGGCCTTTGACGGCGACGCAGAGGACAATGATGAGGCAGTAGATGCCGAGGGTTTGGCGGCTGTGCGGCGTGTAGTAAGGAATGGCGCGGCTGAGTTTTGACAGGCGCGGCGCCGTGGCAAGCACAGCTCCCGCCGTCTTCGAATGTTCAAACGGAGCAGGGCTGCCTGCCAGCGTGTCCGTCAGAATGCCCGTGGCCAGCGGAAGAATGTTGGTGACGACCCCCATCAGAAACACCATTGACAAGCCGAAGATGATGGCTCCGGTGTAGCGGCGAAGGTAGGGCATTAAGCCGCGCAGGTCTTTGCTCGGAGGCGGCTCCAGTCCGGTGTTGGCTCCCGGCGGGTTCGCGCGGGTCGTCGCCTGGCTCATCGCAGAGAGGACCTCGCAGTGTCGATGGACGGGGACTCGAGCAGAAAGTGTTCGTAGGTACGGTCAAGGGATTGGTAACGCTTCGTCTCGGGATTCCAGCGTACTCCAATGGGCAAAACGTGGGAATCCGTTACCCCTTTCAGCGGCGTGAAATAGAGCGCAAGTCCTTTGTCGTCGCTTTGTTCGTATTGCAAGCGCCAGCCAGTCACGGAGGTCAAGGGGGTCAGGCCCAAAAAGCCTTTCTGGTTCTTCAAATGTTCGTCGCAGCGCAGAACTTCCGACCATTGCCCGTCGTTCTTCTCAGCGACAACGGCGCGCGTCACAATCGTTCCGGGCAGGTTATTGGTGGGAGTTTTAGGCACCACGTTGGCTGCAAGGAATTCCTGCTTGCCGTTTTTCGCCAAGTCCCCGAAAAGCAACACTTGCGTCTCCCTCCCCAGCAGGGATTCCGCCGCCGATTGAATCTCATCAGGGACGGCCGACGTGGCAGGTTTGGCTTCGGTCTCGCCCGCGGGTTTCGTCGCGTCTGTACCGCAGCCGCCCAGAAGAATAGCCACAAACAGGAAACTCAGACACAAGCGCAGCGGGATTTTTGCGGTTCGGACCGCCCCGGCACCGACTATCCTCTTTAGGAAGGACGGAGCCCACTCCATCCCGTTAGCACGCGAACACTGTTTCACTGAGGTCTTTGCCATCCCAACCTGGGGCCGCGAGCGCAGTCCCGAACAGCGGCTCGGGCTTCCCCACTTTCCCCGGAGTGCTGGGGATTGCCAACTTCGGCGGCACTTCCGGACGCGCCGAATCCATCGCCCAATACGATAATTCTAACTGTTGAGGGCGCTCCTTGGAAGAACTCTGCGCGCGCGAATTGCCAGAAGGGATGGCTCAGCGTTGGGCGAGAATCTCGTCCAGCCGCGCTTCCATGTTTTCCTCGCCCTCGGACCATAGCTCGGTGCGTTCGACGGGCAAGGCGCGCTCAATGGCGTCCACCCAGTGGAACAATTGTTGGATGTTTTCGCGCGTCTTGGCGTGATATTCCTTCAGGTTGTTGCCGGCGGCCATCCATTGGCGAAAAGTGTGCTCGACAGGATGTTCAGAAGAATTGGAAGAGTTGGACGAAGTCCCCGGCGTGAGCAACCCGCCATGGCCGGTAAAGAAATGCTCGAAACCCAAGTCCGCCCGAAGGTGTCCCGCGGAGGAGGCGATTCCCCCATCATAGTCGAGCCCGTGGCAGGTCAGCTCGATCGGCTGTGGTTTGCGCTGCCACTTGAGAGTGTCGATATCGAACGTCCAGAGGTCCCAGGTGGCGCTGGCGATGTAGGCGGTATCGGAGTTGAGATGTTGGGCAGCCATGGCCGCAACTTGGGCCGGACCGGCTTGGAGCGGACGCAAATCCCATTCCGCGATGGGCGCCTCGCCAGGATCGACGGCCTGGACGATCAATTCGTCAAACGTACCGTGCGAAGCGGAAAGCGGCGCAGTGGTCAGGAAGCGCGCAAACTCGGGAATCATCGTTTCCAGAGAGAAATCGCGAGTCCAGACGCGCAAATAAGCGTGATTGCCCATAGCCTTCGAATGTTGGGATTATACCGGGCTCAAGGAGAAGTGGCGAATCAAGCGGGGACATGCCACTGTGCCTGCTTTGCGATAGGGCTGGAGCAGCTAGCTGCCTGTGCTTGCGCCTTTTGCGCGTGGAGAAGGCGGCTCGGTCGGCGGCGTGAAGTTCTTCGCGATTTCGCTGAGCCGCTGCCGCAGTGAATCGCCTACGCCTTCGAAGACCTGCGAACACGCCGCCCGAAGTTTTTGTTCCGCAGCCGCAGCAATGCCGGAAATCATTTCGCGCGACTGGTGATCGAGCGAAGCCACCGTGGCCAGCAGCCATTGATTCGAAACACCCTCAAGCCGCGTCTTGTGATGTTCCGCGGCTTGCTCGCCGATGCGGTCGTAAACACGCTTCATCTCTTGCTGGTGAGCGTCGGTCATGGTTTTCCATTGATCCAGCAGAGGGCCAAAACCTTCGGAAACGGTCTTCTGTACCTCGGCGACACGCGTTTGCAGCACGCTGCCCAGGGACTCTTGGAAGCGTTTCAGAAAAGCCTCCTGCTCGGAGCTGATTTGCTGCGCAAGCTCTGTACGCTCTTGCGTCGTAGAGCGTCTGAGCTCCTCGTTGTATCCGCCAAGCTCTTGCCGGGCGGTGCGCTGAATTTCGTCGATAAACGCGGCGGTGGTTGTGTCGGCCGCTTCAGCGAACAGCGCGCGCGCCCGTTCGAAGGAACCGCGCACCATTTCTTCCATCTGCGTCCGGGTGTGGCCAAGGAAATTCCGGCTGGAATGATCAAGCTCCGCGGCGAAAACACCTGAAACTTCGCGGGCTTTTTCCCGCAGTTGATTTGCAGTGTGCTCGACGGCCTTTTCGGAGAAGTTTTGAATCTGCGTATGGGCTTTCTTTTCGTACCATTCGGCGGACTTGAGGAGTTCGTCGACGACTTGGTGCCTCAAGTCGGCGACTTTGCTTTCCAACTCCGCCAGCGCCTGGCCGGTGATCGCTTGTGAGGATTCACGCAGGATTTGCTCGACGCTGCCAAGATTCTGCCGGAATTGCGCGAGGGATTCGCCGAACGCTTCGTCGGCAGTAGTACGGATACGTTCTTGTTGCAAAGTCACTGCCGCGTCGACCATGGAGCGGCTTCCCGCGAGGCGCTGGATCGCTTCCTCGGTGCGCACGATCTGGGGTTGCACCATTTCTTGAATTTGCCGGTTGAATTGCTCCCGCGCTTGATTGGCGGCCTCTTCGAAGGTGGAGCGAATCCGCGCGTTAATTTGTTCGATGACAGACTCCGACTCCCGATGGAATTCGTTGCGGCGCTGTTCCCATTCCGCCGCGTCGGCTCCCCCGGCTTCGCGGAGAACGGCGGCGTGGCGCGCAGTTTCTTCCTGAAGCTGCGCGAGCAGCGAACGCAGGTGCTCATTCAACCCGCCTGCGGCGCGATCCTGAGCTTCCGCAAGCGTGCCTTCCAAACGTTCGCGCAGTTGTGACTGCGCAGCTTCCAGTTCCTTGGAGACTTGTTCTTGCCAGGAAGACTGCGCGGATGTAAATGCGAAAGTTGCTTGCTGCTGGACTTCGGCAGCTTTGGTTTCGAGCGCTTGGCGCTGCGCTGTCACGCTTTCTTCGTGCCGTTTGGCGGATTCTTCCAGGGAGCGTGCCGTGGATTCCGCGCGAGCGGCAATCTGCGCCTCGGCTTGCTCCATGTGAGATTTTAACCGCGCTGCCGTTTCTTCCGCTTGCTGGCAGGTAGCTTTAAGGGAATCAGTGGCGATTTCGATCTGCTCGGCATGCTCGTCGCGCTGCGCGACGGCTTCCCGCGTGAGCCTCTCTGTGAGATCGCGCGTAAGCTGCTCGAGTTGCGGTGCCAGCCAGCGCGGAAGCTCCGTGCGCAGCGTTTCCGCAGTGGCCGCAAGCGCCTCGCGCGCTTGTTTGTCGGTTTCTTGCTGAAGCCTTTCAAGCGCGCGGTCGGTTTCATTGGCAAATTCCGCGCGTCCCGCGGCGAACTTCTGTTCCCATTGCTCAAACGAAAGGCGGCGCTCGGCGGAGACCGCATGGGAAGCCGCTTCCTGCGCGGCGGCTTGAATTTGCTGGCGCGCATCGGCTACGAGCCTTGCGACTTGCCGCGCCAACTGAAGTGACGCGTCAGTGGCGCTCGCCGGAGAAGGGAAGACGCGCAGATTATCGTTTGTGTTTGCCGAAGGAATCTCGGCTTCACTGACGGAAACCGGTGCTTCCGCCTCTATAGGGGGCAAAGGCGAAGGCAAGGGCTGAGGCTCAGGTACTCCGTCCAACACCGGAGGAACTTGTACGCCTTCGGGGAACGGGAACCAATCTACCGGCGGGAACGCGATTCCCCAGACGTTTCCCGAAACTTCCAGCTCCAACGCTACTTGAAAAAGCTGGCGAACCGTGCGAGGCCGTTGAATCCAGGCCACTCGGCCGCGCACCGATCTCGGTGGCTGCCCGGTTTCCGGGTGCGGAATCTCCAGCGTCACCCACATGTTTTTCAGGACATAGTGCTTCGATTGATAGCGGCAGCCGTGGCAGTTGAGGATCAGCGAGGAAGTGCGCTCAACGAACGGGCGCCCGAGCGCGTCCACACCGGTAACCACGAGAGGAACGGCTTGCACGATCCGCGTGCTCCGGCGTTTTCTCAATTCCGCGTTCGGATTGGCTCCTGATTCGGAAGCCATCTCGACCGTCTCATCGGCAAAATTGCCGCCTGCATCGTTCATACAAACCGCCGTCTTCCCTCAGTTGCTTCTAACTTCGTTCAACTGCAGAAGCCCCACCCGCTTATTTTGAGGCGGAGCTTCGCGTGGCACCTTCTGAGGTCGGCCTGCGGTTTGTTCCCAAGAGAAACACCCAGACTTCTCGAGCGACCCAGATTGGCCCAACGAGCAAATAAATCGGTCCCTGAAAAAACGCCGGACGATTTCCTTCCATTCGGTGTCCGAGAAACAAAAGCACCCACCCGGCAAGAAAAAGTCCTAAGCCCCAAATCCACTTCAGAAAAAGAAAGAGGATGATCCCCGCAAAAATCATGGGGATGCCGATCGCATGCAGCAGCTTGTTCGCAGTGGATTCGTGCTCGTGGTCGTACAGTGCCATGTAGTGCGCCAGGCTCGGCATGTAGCGCACCTCCCGGCAGCCCTTTGCAGGCTCCTAAGTTGCGGGTGTGGGGGACAGCCACGTCCACAGCGGAATGTATACCTAAACTGCAAAATTTCCTAGAGAGTTCTGAGAGTACTAAGAGTTTCGCCCCTTTCGTTCTTTCAGAATGGGCAGTAAGTAATGATGAAAACGCTCGATGTTTTCAGACTCGGTTGGCGCTGAAATCAAGCTCCCGCGACGCGGGTGAAAGCTTCACTCTTTTCAGCCGTGTTTTCGGCTTGCGGAGCGGCAGCATCCTGCTTTTTCCGCTGAGTTGCCGTGCGCGCCGGAGCATCCAGACCAAGGAGCCCGGGCCGCAACCGCTGCCAGTACTTCTTCAACCAAGGCAGGAAATAAACTGTCGCTAAGCTCAGCGCAAGATAGCTGAAGACAGAGACGATAGCGGAGCCGGTCTGCGTGGTAGGGGAGGGCGCAAACGCAAGCTGCAAAGGCAGCTTTGCAAGGACGTTCTCACCGAGGGCAAAAGCAGATGCAGAAAGCGTCGTGAAGTGCTCGTTCAAATCACCCTCGGTCGCCTGGAGCCAGAGCGCGGCAAACGTCCACAACAGGACTCCGCCGAGGACAAACAGAATTTCACGACAGTAGCCGGTTGCCAGTCTGCGCCCGCCCGAATGCATCCGAAGGAAAATACCAATCGCGACAAGCGCGCCCAGCAGGATCGCCAGGCGGATGAACGCGTCCCGCCGGATGGGCCAGGGCCACAAGAACGGTTTCGCCTCCGGGTCCACGTAGGGAATGAGGCTGTCCGAAACTCTGCTTCCCACTAGCGTCAGCCTAGTGGGCCCAACGGCTTGGCCGTCAACCATTACGGCCGCATCGGAATCGGCATCGCCGCTTGCACCGCCTTCGGCAAGCAAGTTGCGCTGTAAGTGGTGCTCGATGTCATCCTGGTTGTCTTCGATCAGTTCGGCCATGGCGCGAACTGCATCCGGGTCCGCGTTGCTGCGCGTCAAAAGCAGCGCCTGGACGCCAATGCTGTAAACCGTTTCGCGAACAGCAGGGTACTCGCTCCGCTGGATGGAGGTTTGCCTGTAGATACCGTCCTCGGTCATGCGTTGAACTGCAGTTAAATCCATGCCCAGCAAGTGAATTTCTGAGTCCTTGAGCGCCTCCAGAAACGGGCGCGAGGGAGCAACGCGCGTCTGGATGATGGCGTCGAGGTCCTCGCCTTTTCGCAGTGAAGCGAGTGCCTCATCCAAACTGCCTGGGACGTGGTGGCATCCGGATTTTCTCTCAGCAATCTCTTCCCGGCTCCATCCCGCCGCCTCCAAGAGCACCTTGGCCGTTGGTTCGCTTCCGCTGCCGCTCCCTCCGGTCCAAACGCAATGTGGCGAGCGCAATTCTGAAAGGGAAGACACATACAGATGAGGCCTAAGCAGCACTTGGGCTTTTTCCACGAAGAGCGGAGTAACCAGGCGGATGCGCGAGGAGTCCTTTTGGTTTGTGCAGTGCTGCGTCTCCTCGCCTTCGCAATGCCAGAACTGATGCGCCACGTCGCCTTGCACGATGGCAAAGTCCGCATGGCCGTCCAGTAATGCGGCGAGATTGCTTTCGGATCCTTTAGAAATGCAGTAATGAATCCTGATTTCATCGGGCATGTGCTTAGAAGCCGCGGCAATGGCTTTGCCAACCTGAAAGTAATAGCCATTCACCGGGCCGGTCCACAGGTGAGAGATGCTTTCACCGCTTGTGTGATGATCTTCGTCCGGACAATGGCTTTGCCCAAAAGCCACGGCTGGATAAGAAAACGCCGCCAGAAGCACGGCAATGCAGGAGAACTTGTGCATGGCTAGGCCTTCCCCAAGCCTCTCTCACGCTTTGTAGGGAACCCGGTTCGGCGGGAGAGGACACTTTCTCAGATGGTGATGCCACACAGTGATTCGTTTCAAGGAAATTTCCGGATTTTTCGG
>JAWOLO010000515.1:0-8387 GCA_033853375.1 Terriglobia bacterium | reverse complement strand
CTCGCAACTTCTTTCTCATCAACGGCTTCCGCGCTCTTTCTCGTGTAATGGCGGGTGGGGGCCTTCTCCTTGCGCCGAGCGTTTCTCATTGCTACAAGTCATGCAACCACCCGCCATTATCTTCTTTAGAATCTGCATTTACAAAATGTGACTCCCGCAACTCCTTTGGAATGTGCACTTACGAAAACTACCGGAGGTGGTGGGGCATGCCTCTTTACCCTGAGCCCGGGCGAAGGGCCATTTTGCAACCAATTCGCAGCGGCACTGCCAAGCACAATGTCTCGTGCTTTTTCCTTACCTCCTTACCTGCTTACTTCCTTACGCCCTTACATCCTGTCTTTGGGAACGAGCTGGTAGCTCACGAAGGCCACCTGCTTCCCATCGGGCGACCAGGACGGTACGTTGATGGTTCCTTGTCCGCCGAAGAGTTTCGCCAGCACGGCGATCTTCGCGTCTTTGAAGTTTCCGCCTGCGGCGGCGTCTTTCAGGTTCATGAGACGCAGCATCACATCTTTGTTTTCGGGATGGCCGGTCACGGCCCTGTCGTAAGTGAGGAAGACCATCCACTGACCATCGGGCGAGATGTGCGGGAACCAATCGTTCTCCTCGCCAAACGTGACTTGCTCTTGCTCGCTGCCATCGGCGCGCATGCGCCAGATTTGCATGTGCCCTGTGCGCTCGGAGTTGAAGTAGATGTACTGGCCGTCGCGCGTGTATTCCGGGCCGTCGTCCAAGCCTTTCGCGGTGGTCAAGCGTGTCTCTTCCCCACCCGCCGCGGGAATGGTGTAGATGTCGAAGTCGCCGTTGCGCTCGCCGACGAAAGCCAGCGTCTTTCCGTCGGGCGACCAGCCATGCAGGTAGGAAGGCGACTTCTGCGTGATGCGTCTCGGCGTGCCTCCGCCGATCGGCACGATGTACACGAGCGACTGATGGTTCTCCTGCGAATTGTCGCTGACGCCGAGTTGCGTGCCATCGGGCGAAATCAGGTGATCGTTGTTGCAGCGCGTGGCAAAGCCGGTGTCGAGGGCCTGCGGCGTGCCTCCGGCGACAGGAATCTCTTCCATGCGGCCGTTGCGGTTGAAGAGCAGCGTCTTGCCGTCAGGCATCCAGTTGGGCGCCTCGAAGCGCTCCGGCGCGATGTAGACGACGCGCCGGTCGGTGGAGGCAACGTTGACGACTTCGAGCGTGCTGTAGAGTGTCGCCGCCGGGTTAATATTCGTCGCCGCGCTCTCCACCGGCGCGGGCCGCGGCTCAGACTTCACTTCGACATTCGAGAAGACTGCTTTTTCGACTACATTTGCGTCGTGGCTGCACACGCCGATGCCCACGTAAAAAGGCTCTTGCAGCGCGATACGCGTCGAGCCGCTGGCCAACTTGAATTCGCCATGTTCGTCCGCCAGCCACATCGAGAAATACGCGCCGCGTTTCACGAGGCGCAGCCGCTTCGGCGCAGAAATGTTCGCTTGAATCTCGTGCGTGGCCGCGCCTTTTTCGTCGCGGTATTGCAGCGAAGTGAGCCCATTGCCGTGCAGCGCCACGTCGACGTACGCCGAATCCGCGTCCAGGCTCTGGCGCGCCATCAACACTGCTTTGCGATGCTCTTGCGCGCCTTTGCCGAGAAACGCAATGTCCGCGGTCAGCGTCACGTTGCCGGACGCTTTCTTCCACGCAAAGTGGAAGGCATCCTTCGTGAACCACATGTTTTCGCCGCTGCCCGCAATCGTGTAGGTCTGCTTCGCGGCGTCGTATTCTACGGAACCGGCATGCAACACGCTGCCGATGTCGCCGTTCCCCTCAAAAATCCCGGGCGGATTCGCAGAATTGGTTGTTTGCAGCGCGGCCTTTTGCGCGGCGATATAATTCCCCGCCGTAAATGCCATCGCGAGTATTCCCGCCACGGCGAGGATTTCCGCTACCACGCCTGCCCATTGAACAACCTTCTTCCATTGCCATTTCACAGCGTGTGCCTCCGGCTCAGACGCCTTCTGGTCGTCTTCGAGCCGCCCCTTGAGTGTCGAAACGTGACCTTAGGCTTCCTTCGCCCGCTTGTCAATTTGGCCCCGGTCTTGGCCCTGGTACAGCTTCCAGGCTGTACCAGGGCTGCATTTCTAATCCCTATTCCCCGGTCCCTCATCCCTCGCCTGCCACATTTCCCTTTTTCTTCACCGCGTGTTATCTTCGCCATCTTAGGGGGTTCCATGTCCGTAAACAAAGTGACGATTCGACAAGAATCGTCGTCCCGAGGAGCCTGCCGGACGCAGGCAGGCGCTGCGACGAGGGATCTCTCTTCCTACCGCGCGCAAGTATCCAGGGGAGACACGCAATGTCCGTTAATAAAGTAATCTTGGTCGGCCGATTGGGCCGCGATCCCGAAACGCGCTACACCGGCAGCGGCCAGGCGGTTGCGAATTTCTCCGTAGCCACCGACGAATCCTACAAAGACCGCAACGGCGAGCGCCAGAAGCGCACCGAATGGCATCGCATCACCGCGTGGGGGAAACTCGCCGAGATCTGCCAGCAGTATTTGAAGAAGGGCACGATGGTCTACATCGAAGGGCGCATTCAGTCTCGCGAATGGCAGGACAAGGAAGGCCAGAAGCGCACCAGCTTCGACATTGTGGCGAACACGATGAAGATGCTCAGCTCGCGCGGCGACGCCGCGGCCGCCGCTGGCGCGGGTGGAATGGGCGGAGGCGCATCGCGCGGCGGAGACGACTTCGACCAATCCGCTCCGCCCGAAGAGAGCTATGGGGGCGGCGGAGGCCAGGCAAGCGGCCCCGAAATTTCCGACGAAGACATTCCGTTCTAGAGGCTTGCCACCTCAAGCAGGAATCTGTTCCGCTTCGCGGGTTCGGAATGACACTTCAAGTGAGAGTGCACTAACGTTCGGATTTGCCAGAACTGAAAATGACCACCGTCAATCGCCAACTCGTTTTGCAGTCGCGGCCCAAGGGCATGCTTGCGCCTGGCGATCTGCAACTGAAGGAGGCGCCGGTGCCGGAGTTGAAAGACGGGCAGGCACTGGCACGAGTGAAATATCTCTCCATCGATCCGACGATGCGAATTTGGATGGCGATGGACAGCTACCTTCCCGCCGTGGCCATAGGCGAAGTGATGCGCTCTTTGGGATTCGCGGAAATCGTCGAGTCGCGTCATCCCGATTACAAAAAAGGAGATCGCGTCTCCGGCATCACCGGGCTGCAGGAATATGTCGTTATCGATGCAAACGCGAAGCAGTCTCTGCTCCAAAAAGTTCCGAAGATTCCGTTCGTCTCGGACACCGTGTTCCTCGGCACGCTTGGCCTAAACGGTCTCACTGCGTACTTTGGTATGGAAATCGCTCAGCCCAAGAAAGGCGAGACGCTGGTTGTTTCCGCTGCGGCGGGCGCCACAGGCAGCGTCGTCGGGCAAATCGGGAAAATTCGTGGCTGCCGCGTCGTAGGCATCGCCGGCACCGACGAAAAATGCAATTGGGTGACAAAGGATCTCGGCTTTGATGCCGCCATCAATTACAAGCATACCGATTGGAAAGAAAAACTGAGCGCCGCCGTCCCTAATGGGATCGATATCGATTTTGAAAATGTCGGCGGCGAAATCATGCAGACCGTTCTCAGCCTGATGAACCTGCATGGCCGCGTCGTGGTTTGTGGCTTGATCTCCGGCTATACCAAAGAAGATCCTGGCATGGCCAGCTTCGCCACGGTTCTGGTGAGGCGCCTCCGCGTCGAAGGCTTCATTGTCCTGGACTACGCGTCGCGCTTCATGGAAGCGGGCACGCAGCTGGGCCAGTGGAAAATGTTCGGCAAAATCAAGGATCGCGAAACGATTGTCGAAGGCCTGGAGAAGACACCCGAAGCAATCAATATGCTCTTCACCGGAGCCAATATCGGCAAACTGATTGTGAAACTCTAACTGAACTTCTGCACTTCTTGGCGAACTGATCGGTTGAGATCCTTCCCTTCGCTCAGGATGACAAGACCAGCGGTTCGTTGCCCAAGCATAGTGGAAGGCTACTTCGGGGCGTTGGGGGCGTTGCGTTTTCTTTCCGCGTCCAGTTTTGCGAGGAACTCTTCAAATTTCGGCTTTTGTTCCGGGGTGAGAATGGCGCGAACCTCGTCACGCCCTTTCTGACGCAGTTGCTCCATCTGCGCGTCGGACTGGTCGTGAATCGCCTTCACCTGGCCGTGCCATTTCAGCAGAATCGCGTCCAACTGTTTCGCCTGATCGTTCGACAAACCCAACTCGTGAGTCAATTGTTCGACGCGCCGCGCCCGGCGTTCAGGTTCCGGCGGCGGCGCGCTGGCTGCTGCCACCGACCGGTGCGCGTAACTGTAGCCGAGCATTCCCCCGGCCGCAACGCCCAGGAGGAATACAACGACTACCCAAATGGCAGCCTTGCGCGATGCAGGAGTCTCGCTCATGGATTGTCCGCCATACTCACCAAGACATCGTCCGGAGTAGTCTGCTGTGGCACCTCAAAAATGGATTCTTGCGCTCCATTCAAGGGATGGCTCGGGGCCCGCACCACGCTTTCGTAAAACCACGTTGTGCCTGCCAACAGGAGGATGGCGGCAATCCAGGTGAGCCGTGAGGCAAAACGCGGAAATTCCGTCCAAGCGCTCACGCGCCCGGCCAATTCTCTTTCGCGCGAAGCGATGGCGGCCATCACACGTGTGGAAAACCACGGGCGTTCTTCTTCTGCAAAACTGGGGAAATCTTCGAACAACCCTTTCGCGGCCACAAGTACCTTCACGGCTTCGCGGCAATCACTGCAACTTTCGAGGTGCCTGCGTTCTTCTGCGGTCAATTCTTCTTTCAAACTTTCGACACTCACGATGTGGACCTGCGTTGCCGCCCCTTCTTCGAGCGCGTCCCGCAACGTTCTACATTCTTCGTAGTTTTTCTTCCGCAGGTTCCACATACCGGCCTCCTTGCTGGCCGCTTTCCATTTTCTCAGTTTCCGGGGCCTTTTACCTGGCTGACCACGCGCCGCCGTGCCCGAAAGAGCCTTACCTTCACCGTGTTTGCATTCAAATCCAAAACTTCTGCAATTTCGTCGATCGAGAATCCTTCCACTTCTTTCAAGATCAGCATGAGGCGATCGCGCTCATCCAATCCATCCAGAAGCCGTTCAACTCGTTGCCTGGCCTCCAGTCGGTCGCTGATATCCGGTTCGTCTTTTCCCTTCTCCGCCGAGCTGATGACCTGCCGAGCCTGCTCTTCGCTCAGATCCGCTTCATACACCAGCGGCCGGACCTTTTTCTTCCTCAGCATGTCCCAGCATTCATTCACTGTAATCTTGTAAAGCCAAGTGCTGAATGCCGCCCGCTGGTCGAAGCGCTTCAGCGAAAAGTACGCTTTTACGAATACCTGCTGCGCGACGTCTTCCACATCTTCCCGCCGCCTGACAATGCCTCCGGCTACAGCAAATACGCGATGCTGATGCCGGCGGATCAGCTCCTCGAACGCCTCCTTGTCCTCCCGCTGGGCCCGCCGCACCAATTCGCGGTCGTCAGGCGCCCCTTCAGGATGGACCGTACGGCTCCTCCCGGCTTTGGCTTGGGAGGGGGCATCCAGGGGTTCTGTTTTTGGGACGTGTGCCATGGATTTTTGGTTACGCCCATTATCCCCGGATTGTCTTGCAATGCATCATGTGTTTCGATTTGCCCTTTAGAGATTTCCTACTTGCTTCTCTTCTTACCCTTATGAAATAATACCATCATGATTATCGGTGATCGTCTTCGCGCACTCCGCGAAGAAAAGAAACTCTCTCAAGGCGACATCGAGAAGCGAACCGGACTGCTTCGGTGCTACATTTCGCGGGTGGAAAACGGCCATACAGTCCCCGCGATCGAAACACTGGAAAAGCTGGCTCGAGCTCTTGAAGTGCCTCTCTATCAACTCTTTTATGACGGTGAAGAACCGCCGCAGTTGCCGAATCTCCCTAAGCGCAAGTCCTCCGAAGATATCGCCTGGGGCAGCGTCGGGAAAGAAGCCCGCTTTCTCAACAAGCTTCGCCGCTTGCTGAGCAAAGCGGAAGAGGGCGATCGCAAACTGATTCTGTACATGGCCCAGAAGATGGCTAACCGGTAGCTCCGCGATCCTCATTCATTTAGCGGGCCGCAATCGCCTTGAGCACGACAACATAGGGAGAGGGAAGCTTTTTTGTCTTTTTCTTCATCATTGTCCTTCGGGCAGACGGGCATTCCCGAACGAGCTTCCCTTAACCGCATCCCTGCCATTCAAATATCCCCTATGGCAGGAAGTTCCTTTTATTCCCACTCTATCGTGCTAGGCGGCTTCGAGCTTACGTCGTAGACGACGCGAGTGACGCCTGGGACTTCGTTAACGATCCTCGTCGAAATGCGTTCCAATACTTCCGCTGGTAGCTTCACCCAATCTGCGGTCATGGCGTCATCTGACTCCACGACCCGCACCACCACGGTTTGCCCGTAGGTTCGGAAGTCGCCCATCACCCCGACGCTGCGGATGGGCAGGAGAACGGCAAAAGCCTGCCATACCTTTTCGTAAAGCCCAGCTTTGCGAATCTCCTCAACCACAATGGCATCAGCCTCTTGCAGAATAACCAGTTGGGTACGGGTAACCTCACCGAGAAGCCGCACGGCCAGTCCGGGGCCCGGAAACGGGTGTTTCACTAAAACTTCGGCAGGCAACCCCAATTCTCTCCCGATCTGGCGCACTTCATCCTTGAACAGGTCGCGCAAGGGCTCAATGAGCTCAAAGGGCATTTCTTCCGGCAGGCCGCCCACGTTGTGATGGGTCTTGATTGTCGCGGAAGGCCCTTTGACGGAAACCGACTCGATCACGTCCGGATATAAAGTGCCCTGCACCAGGTAGCCGATTTCGCCGTGAGCCTCGCCTGCTTGGAGCTTCTTAGCCTCTTCGGCAAAAACCGCGATGAATTCCCTGCCGATGCGCCGCCGTTTCTCTTCCGGGTCGGTCACACCTTTTAATTGAGCAAGAAAGCGATCCGAAGCGTCCACGCCAATGACATGCAGCTTCAGGCGTTCGCGCAGCATCTCCAGCGTGTCCTCAAACTCGTTCTTTCGCAGCAGACCAGTATTCACGAAGATGTTGGTCAGGCGGTTCCCCATGGCCCGGTGCACTAGCACCGCGGCCACGGTCGAATCGACGCCGCCGCTGAGCGCACAGATCGCCCACTTGTTTGAAACTTTTTGCTTAATGGCTGCAATCGTCTCTTCCACAAATGCTGAACCGCTCCACTTCGGCTGCGCCTTGCAGATTCGAAACAGAAAATTGCGCAAGATTTGCGTGCCGTAATCGGTGTGCTTCACCTCGGGATGAAACTGCACGGCGTATATTTTCCGCTGTGGGTCTTCCAGCGCGGCGATGGCGCTTTCCGTTTGGCCAGTCTCCTGAAACCCTCGAGGCAAGGCGCGCACATTGTCGCCGTGGCTGCACCAGATGCGCAGTGAGGCGGGGATCTCCGAAAACAACTCGGAACGAGCAGCTCTCCCGGACTTTTCCATTTCCAAATGTTTTCTGCCGTACTCGCGGTGCTGGGCCTTCTCGACTTTGCCGCCGAGCGTGTGCGCGATCCACTGCATCCCGTAGCAGATTCCGAGAACGGGGACTCCAAGCGCGAGCACCTTCGGATCGCACTTCGGCGCGTCGGCATCGTACACGGAGCTTGGCCCGCCAGACAAAACGATCCCCGACGGTTCGAGTTTTTGGATTTCCTCGATCGGCGCGGTGCACGGCAGAATTGCGGAGAAGACTTGCTGCTCGCGGATGCGGCGCGCAATGAGCTGCGTATACTGCCCGCCGAAGTCCAGGACCACCACCCCGCCGAGTTCGGCCTTCATCCTGCCTCCCTGCTCTTGCGCCCCGGTGAGATCCGCCGCCCGCTTCGCCGCACTCTCGGTCATGCGCTCTCCTTTTCACCCAAAACAAGATTCAGCAATTTGTCCGGCACATAAATCTGCTTCACAACGCGCTTTCCGTTCATATGCTGCGCGACGGCGGGGAGCGCCAGGGCCACGCGAACGACGTCGGACTCTGAGGACCCAACCGCAACCTTGATTCTAGCTCGCACGCGTCCATTGACCTGGACGGGGATTTCGACTTCCTCTTCGCGCGCGAGTTCTAGTCGGGCGCGTTTCTGGGCTTCTGCCGCCTCGTCTATTTCCTCGCCCACGACCGGCCCGATTACGGTGATAGGCCATGGAGCAGACCACAATCCATCAGAGTGCCCCAACATCTCCCACATTTCCTCGCAAATGTGTGGCGTCATCGGCGCCAGCATCAACGTCAGCATTTTTAGGATTTCTTTACGTACTTCTGGGCGCACCCCGTCATCAAGCGGCTCGCTTGCATAAATCTCGTTGGTCATCTCCATAATCAGG
>JAWOLO010000514.1:0-4175 GCA_033853375.1 Terriglobia bacterium | reverse complement strand
GCTTGACACTCGCATAGGCGGCAAATCCAGTACAAAGCAAAGGAGGCATTCACTGTTCAGCCCCGGGGTGTAGGGGCGAACTCGCTCAGTGAATGCCTCCTGCAGGGCAGCTTCCGGCAGCCCTGTTGCGTCAGAATTCGATATTGGCCCGAACTTCCAAGAACCGTGGACCGTTGAAGTTACTCAGCCCAGCTTGTCCGAAAGCAGAAGACCGAATGCTCTTGCTGCCAAAGAAATAGGGGCCGTCACCGGGATTTGCCCAATTCGGGTGATTAAAGACATTCAAGAATTCACCCTGTAAGCTGAACCGGACCCTCTCGTGAATCGGAATCACCTTTGTCAAAGATAGGTCGTCGTTCCAGAGATGTGGGCCATACAACCAGACATGCCCACCAAATACCCCTGGTGTGATGTTTTGGCAGACGTTGGCTACGAAACTTCTGCACTGTCCGGAGGGTGTGCCGAGAAGTTTTGGGTTTATGTCACTTACGAACGGGCCGCCAGTGGAGAACACGCCAACACCACTCTGCAATTGGGACTTGGTGATTCCGTTCAACACCAATCCACCATCGCCGTAGTCGTTAAAGGTGTTGAAGCCGCCACTCAATTGGAAAGGGAATCCTGTCTCGTAAGAGGCGATAGTCCCTAGAGACCAGCCCCCGACAAACTTATCCAAAACACCTTGGCGGTTCAAAAGGGCCTTGCCGTGTCCAAAAGGAAGATCAAACGTACCGCTGGCATGTACGACATGCCGCAGGTCAAAAAGTGTTGGTCCGTAACTCGCTCTCAGGTCACGGATCGTGAACTCCGTGATTGTCCCAAGCCATTGCCCGTCGGGCTGAAGTCCAAGCGTATGGCTCCATGTATAGTTCACATCGAATTGCATGCCGTGCCACTGCTTCTGCCGGAAATCGATTTGCAAGGCGTGATAGTTGCCATATCCTGCAGCGGACATCCAGCTCTGCGTCACGCCGGGGAAGGAAGCCGCCAATGGATTGACTTGGAAGAAATTGAGAGGGTATGGGCCGGGAGACGTATAACCAAATTGCGTTGTGCACGGGCTAAGGGAAGAGCCTACCAGATTACAAATGTAAGGCACGGTGCCGAAGGGATACGCCAATTGCGAAGCCAGCGCGCCGGCGGCCCCTCGATTCAAGTCATTAATGAATCCTCCGTTGGCGTAGTCTGCAAGCGGAACTCCGCTACCTCCGGAGGCCTCTCCCGCAAATGCCGCGTCAAAAATCGGCAGCGGCTGCTGCCCAGCAAAGCCATTATTCGCGAAAGAATTGATTCCGTGCGTGAGATTGATGGCCAAGTTGGCCTGCGCAGCCTTGAACTGATTCAGGAAGCCATTCTCAAAGATATTGACTTCATTGGGGTCTGTTTGGATCCATTGATGAACGCTGCGATGGCCAACATAGCGCAATTCCAGGACGTTGCTGCGGCCAAGTTGTCTCTGAATGCCCAGGTTCCACTCTTGGACGTAGGGCTGGTTGATATGCGGGTCAAAACCGGACGCACCCCAGAAATAATTCCAAGTAAAGTCAGACTGCGGGATGCTCGCCTGATAAGCAGGGGGAGAAAGCTGAAACTGCGTAGGGTCGGCAGGATTGAACGTAGCGCCCAGCGCCAGGCTGCCTGGTGTAAAGGTGCCTACGCCTCCGCCCGCCGCCGCCTGTAAAGAGAAGAATTGGAAAAAAGCGAGCCCGTGGTTCGAAGCATTATTCCAAAAATACTGATAGGGCTCCGTAAAACGCTTGATGTCGAACCCGGCTCGAATCACCGTATTGTTTCCACCGAAGAATTTCCCCAACAATCCCTCGGAGTAGTTTGGGTTCCAAGCCAAGCCGACCGTAGGCTGGGGACTTACATTCCATGGAGCGTATTGGTGACTCCTGGCATCATAAGTGGGGTTGGCGATGCCGGTTAGGGTGCCAGGCTTGAACAAGTTCCCTATGCCTGAAGGTCCGTACAAACTCGCCAACGTCGCGCCGTGATATGCGCTGGTCAGGTCGTGATCGTCCCCCGTGAAATCCCAACGGAGGCCATAATTAAAGGTGAAATGCGGAGTGATGCGGAATGCATCCTGAGCGTAGAGCCCCCAACCTTTTTGTAATTCATTCAAGTTGTACGCAGAACCGGCTGTTTTCGCGTACTGGCCAGTCGTAGGATTGTACGGGAAGCCGCTGCCAATGGGTGTGACACTCGAGATTCTTCCGACAAGCGTCGCATAGAGATTCTCAGCTTCAGTTCTGTCAACGTCAGCGGCGTTCGCAAAGTGATTCTCGAAATCACTGAAAGCTGGATCCCCGTTCACAAGGCCCAAAGAGATATTTGGAATCCCGTCTGGAGGATTCCAATAATGGTCCTGCTCGCGATAAAAACTGAAGCCAAAGTTGACCGAGTGCGCTCCATGCTGCCAAGTCGCGTTATCGACCACGTTTGCGACGGGATAGTATGTAGTCACCGGCAAATTAAACGACTGCCCTGAGTTCGCTAAGGCCCAGCTCACCTGAGGCAGAGTAACCCATGTGGGCTGCGCTCCAAACGCGTACCAAAACGCATTGTAATAGTAGCCACCGCGAAACTGGTTAATCAGCGTAGGCGTCACCGTCCAATTAACACCCAGGGAGCCGATGTAGTTGTTGGATTTGAAGGATGCTGTTTGATTCGCGAAGTCAGAGCCTGGAAACTGCGGAGCGGATGCATTTGGCTGGCTGACTTTTGTTTCATTGAAGGAGAAATCGAGGCGGAGTTTCTGCGAGAGGTTGTAGTCCACTCGAAACGCGGGATAGTACCGCGTGGTTGGAGAGTGCACTAACCAGTTGACGTTCTCGACGTTCGGATCCGATGTGCTGGATACGAAGGCCCCTCCGCTAGTCACCGCTTTGTTGATGAGCGCCTGCTGCGCAGCAATCTGCGAGTTCACAGTCGCAGGCAAGCCGTTTGGTTGGGCGACTTGTGTGAACAAATTGACCTGGGTCGTGCCATCCGAGGGAAGCGTAAGAATTCCTTGTTGAGCCGCTGGCGTAAGGAATGTACTGCCGGCGAGATACCCGCCAGGCTGTTTTGCCATTGCATAAGATCCAAAGAAGAAAAGTTTGTCTCTCCGGATGGGTCCGCCGACGCTGCCCCCAAACTCGTTCAGAATCAGCGGATTCCTGGGGGCGCCGATTGCATTGTTGTACCAACTGTTTGCGTTCATTGCGGAATTGCGAAAGTCTTCGAAGATGCGACCGTGATAGTCGTTGCTGCCCCGGCGCGTCACGAAGTTGACCTGCATGGAGGCCGTACCGAGCCCCTGATTTAGGTCGCTCTGTCCCGTCTGGACGGTCATTTCTTGAATGTCTTCAAGGCGGGCTTCCAATCCAGGTTG
Source organism: Terriglobia bacterium (assembly GCA_033853375.1). Classification (GTDB taxonomy): domain Bacteria; phylum Acidobacteriota; class Terriglobia; order Acidiferrales; family UBA7541; genus Acidiferrum. The sequence goes on along the minus strand of JAWOLO010000514.1, from coordinate 799 downwards.
CACGTTGCCGGCAAATTTCATGCGGCTCGTGGAGGAGATAACTCCGTCGATGGAGTTTCCTTGAGCGATGACGGGAAGGCCGTTCCAGGTTCCAAATCCGTTTGTTCCACTATACCCCGGTGTTAACTGAGCGAGCGCGCTAATATCGCGGCCTTGAAGGGGCAGATTCTCGATCTGTTTCATGTCGATGGTTGTGGCAATGGCGTTGGAGGTTGTCTCTACCAACGGCGTGGCGCCGCCCTCGACCACGACCGTTTCCGTGGCAGCACCAACTTTGAGAGTGACCTTCACGTCCGTTACGCGACCGCCTTGGACGACAACGGTGTTCAGTAGTTCATTCTGGAAACCCGTTTTGGAGACGGTGAGCTTGTAGGTTCCCAAAGGCAATGACACAAAGCTGTAGCTCCCCGCTTGTTGAGTTTCTCCTTCGTGCGTCACATTGGTCGCCAAGTCTTGGAGGACAAGCTTTGCGCCTTGTACGGCAGCGCCGCTCGGGTCGAGAACAAGGACGTTAACCGTGCCTACAGAGCCCATCTGCGCCCATGACGGCGAACAGCAGGCAAGAACGAAAAGTATAGATAGAATCCCAACAACGCAGCTTCGCCGATTCAGAGGAAAGGAAAATTTGTCCAGCGTCATAATGCTCCCCCTTGCGCTAAGGCAAGATCGGATTTTTTTCAACCCTCGACAGGCACCCCGAATGTTTGGCGTTATATCGCAGCGAAAATCTTTGTGTCAAGCATTTTCTGCAACCGCTTACATTTTTGTTTTTGCTGGCTTTTTCACATCGCTTGCGACA
>JAWOLO010000513.1:0-30960 GCA_033853375.1 Terriglobia bacterium | reverse complement strand
GAGTGATTCACAGCGACATCGAGAAGGGTTTCATCCGAGCGGAAGTGGTGCGCTGGGACGATTTGGTGGCGGCAGGAAGCTTGGCGCATGCGCGCGAAAAGGGCCATGTGAAATTGGAAGGGAAAGAATACGTGGTGCAGGAAGGAGATGTGATTTTGTTCCGCCACTCGGGGTGAGTAGCACAGACTTCAGTCTGTGCAGCCTCCTTACGGTGAACGGTGAACTGCGAACGGTGAAGCTCCTTCATGGCGCATGACGTAGCATTTCGAACGGCTTTAGCAGCGCTGCTAGGACTCGTAGCGGCGCTCGGGAACTTGCTTGGTGGATACTTCGTCGTGCGCAAAGACTGGCCGCGACGCTTTCTAGAATATTTCTTGGCGCTGGGCGCGGGATACATGCTGGCCGTCGCGTTTGTGGACGTAATTCCGGAGTCGGTGAGGCTCTCCGGCGAAAGAGCGCTGCTATTCGTGCTGATTGGATTTTTTCTCGTGCATTTGTTCGAGCACACCATTGCGCCGCATTTTCATTTTGGAGAAGAGACGCACCGCGAAGAGTTCAGCGGGGTTCACGCCGGAAAAACAGTGCTTCTCGGCATGGCAATTCATACGTTTTTTGACGGCGTGGCGATCGCGGCAGGATTCCTGGTTTCAACGTGGCTTGGCGTGGTGCTTTTTGTCGCAGTGTTCTTGCACAAGTTGCCGGAAGGGTTCACGATCGCTTCGGTGGCGCTCGCGAGCGGACGCGGGAAGCGCAACGCGATTCTGGGAGCCGGGTTGTTAGGAGCGGCGACGCTGTTTGGCGTGCTACTGACAAGTGCACTGCAGGGGCAGTTGAGGTACGCTCTGCCATTGTCGGGCGGGGTGACGGTCTATGTGGCGGCGACGGACTTGTTGCCCGAGGTAAACCGGGAGCCGAACTGGCGGATGGCGCTGCTGGTGTTCGTAGGTGTGGCTAGCCTGTTGATAATGCAGCACTTATTCCATGTTTAAGCTTGCCGAAGAGCGTTCCTAAACGGCAGATGAACGCGGCGCATAAAGCCTAACCCACCAACACGTTAGCCCCGCTTGCAATCGCAACTTTCTGAGACAACTAGGGTTTGATAAAGTGTGGCGGCTATGGCCAGGTCGGACGTCCAACTAATGCTGGACGTGAAGGCGGGCGACGAGCAGTCGTTCACGCTGCTTCTGCATCGGTATCGGAGTCCGCTGGTAAATTTCCTGTACCGGATGGTGCGCAACCGGGAGCAGGCGGAAGATTTGGCGCAAGAAGTTTTCTTGCGGGTGTACCGGGCACGCGAGGATTACGTGCCAAGCGCAAAGTTCACGACATGGCTCTTCCGGATCGCAACGAATCTGGCGCTGAATTCGGTGCGGGATACGCGATACCAGCGGATGGAGATTTCGCTGGATGCTCCGGTGACCGTGGACGCAGAAGACGGCGAAGAGAAAACGCTGGATGTTGCGGAAAAGCACCCGAACATCGAGCAGCACCTTGTGGAAGAGACCAGAAAAAAGATGATTCGCCATGCGATTGAAAAGCTTCCGGAGAAACAGCGCGCGGCGGTGCTGCTGCACAAGTATCAGGAGCTGGACTACGGAGAGATTGCCAAGATTTTGCAATGCTCGGAGAGCGCGTTGAAGTCGCTGCTGTTTCGGGCATATGAAACGCTGCGAGTGGAACTCGCCCCCCTCGTAGCGCAAGGGAAGTAAGGGCCAGGAAGGGGAAGTCATGAGCTGCAGTCGGATGGAAAAGAAAATTCTGGGATACGTGGATGGGCGCTTGAAGGAAAGCGAGCGGCTGGAGGTGGAGAAGCACCTCGCCGCATGCGCGGCGTGCCGTCTGCGCGTCAACGAATTTCGCGCAGTGAGCGGCTTGCTGGATGAGCTACCGATGATCGAGCCTTCGGCGGCGTTTGATTTGCGCGTGCACGCGCGTGTGGCGGCGGAACCGGTGAAACAGAGCTGGTGGGCATGGTTCCCTGCGCCGCGCGTGGCGATTGCCGCAGCAATGCTGGTGGTGGCGACGGTTTGGGTGGGGACGCGCTCGAAAAATAATCAGCAGCAGATTGCCCAGGACGATGTCACGGTGCTGGAGAATTACGACGTGCTCTCGAACTTCGAGCCGTTGACCGAATTGCCTCCGCCGGTCCAGGCCGACGACGGCGGGCAGCAACAGAGCCCACAGATGTAAGGTGAAATGAAACCGCGAATCCAATTCGCAAAGCTGCTGGTTGCGCTGGGAATCTGCGCTGGGATGGTCATTCCCTGCGCGGCGCAGAACCGCAACAAGAATAGGCCGCCTCAACAGCAGAGGCAACAGCGGGCTCCGAGGCAGGAAAACCGGCCGCCACAGCGACAAAGCGGCGCGCAGCGCGGACGACCGAATGCGGATCGGCCGCACAACGATATGGCGCCAAGCCGCCAGTCCCCGAGCAGTCAAACGGAATCCATGCGCATGATCGGAGGAAATCGTCCGCCGAACGCACGCGAAGAGTCCGGGCGTCAACCCAACTTCAACCCGAATCGCCCTCCAAAGCGTTACCAGGATTTGACCCCGCAAGAAAGGCAGAGCCTGGAAAAGTTCAATCGATTGCCGCCGCAGAAGCAGCAGGAGATGCGTGAACGCGCCAGAGAATGGCAGAAGCTGACGCCACAGCAGCAGAATCATATCAGGAACGATGTGCTGCCGGTTTGGAAGCAATTGCCGTCGGCCCGGCAGCGAGCAATTAGCAACCGGTTGGAAGTGTTGAAAAACATGCCGGAGTCGGCACGAAACCAGCATTTGAACGATCCGAATTTCACTCGAGGCATGAGCGAAGAGGATAAGGCCTTGCTTCGCGACCTGAGCCACATGCATGTGGGTGCGCCGGACCCGTCCGGGGAATGAATAGAGTCCTCACTTGTATTTTCCAGTTGTAAGTTTCAGAAAAACAATCCTGCCAATTCGGCGTTTTTCCTGATTAGGCGCAGCGTTGACAAGCTCCGCTGGTTCACGGCATGGTGACTAGTGCCGTTACAACTAAATCTGGTGCATGCCAGAACTATCGTGGCAGGGAATGATCGTAACCGGGAGCCGCGCCGATCGCTCAAACAAGTTGGAACGGCACTAGTTTCGATTTGCCGCATCGAACGAGTGGAGGAAAATTATCGCACCCCTATCCACGCGCCTTCGCAAGAGTGTACCCACTCGCTTCCGCAACGGTTTTTCCATGCGCTTCCGCGCGATGCAACACCGCAACTTCCAGCTTTTCATCGCGGGACAACTTGTATCGTTAATCGGAACGTGGATGCAGACGACGGCGCAGCTGTGGCTGGTCTACCGGCTGACCGGTTCGGCGGCGCTGCTCGGAGTTTTTGGATTTGCGAGCCAGCTGCCTCTGTTGTTTTTATCGTCGCTTGGCGGTTATGTCGGCGACCACTACAACCGGCACCGGGGCGTAATTACCACGCAGACCGCTTCGATGGTGCTGGCGTTTGTACTTGCAGCCCTGACGCTGACGGGAGAGATACGCGGTTGGCGCGGCGCGTGGGTGGTCATTGCGATTGCATTTATGCTGGGCATCGTGAATGCGTTCGATGTGCCCATTCGGCAAGCGTTTTTAGTGCAGATGGTGGGGAAAGAAGATTTGCCCAACGCCATTGCGCTGAATTCTTCGATTTTCAATGGAGCGCGAGTGGTGGGCCCGGCGATCGCGGGTTTTACCGTTGCGTGGGTGGGAGAAGGGTGGTGTTTTTTTCTGAATGGCGTGAGCTTTGTGGCGGTGATCGTGGCGCTGCTGATGATGAGAATCGCAAAGACGGAAATTAAGCCGAGCGATGGGTCTCCGCTGAAGAGTTTGGTGCAGGGCTTTCACTTTGCCATGAGCGACTTCCCGATACGGTCGACGCTGCTCCTGCTGAGCGTGCTGAGTCTTTTTGGGTTGCAGTACTCTGTGTTCATGCCGATTTACGCGCAGGACATTTTGAAAGGAAACGCCCGGACGCTGGGACTGTTGATGAGTTCCGCAGGAGTGGGTGCGGTGTTGGGCGCGCTGCATTTTGCCGCCCGCACACATTACAAAGGATTGGCGCGATGGATTGCATCGACTTCGACGACCTGCGCCGTTGGCTTGCTCATTTTCTCCGGGGCCAAGGTCTTCTGGCTGTGCAGCGTGGTGTTGTTCGTGGTGGGATTCGCTGCGACGTCGCAAATGGCGGCAACAAATACGCTGATTCAGAACCGCGTGCCGGATGAGCTGCGCAGCCGCGTGATGGCCGTGTACGCCACGATGTTTATGGGCGTGCAACCGATTGGCGCGCTGCTCGCGGGCGGAGTCGCAAAGCGCATTGGAGCGCCACACACGTTGTCTGTATTCGGGTCGTTGGTGCTGTTGGGAAGCCTGGTCTTTATTTCGCGAGTGGCGGGCAAAACGAGACCGGTACAAACCGCCTCTTAAGCTTAGAAGGACAACAAGTCCCTAAAACACGATGAGGAAACTGCGGGGGAGAGCATCCTTGAGAATGTGCAAAGTGCTGCGAGGAATAACCGCGGTGTTCTTTGTTGTTCTTTTGACAGGAGCAGTCGCGGATGCGCGCCCCCCGATTCAAGGAGCCGGCGCGGAGCAAAACGGGCAATTGGAGGGAAAGCAGGCAAACACGAATCGGATTGATGGGGTTGTGAAGACGGCGGACGGGCAAGGAGTCGCGGGAGTTGCGCTGACTTTGCGCCAAGTTGCAGGAGAACAGTTTGTGGAGCGTCACGCCACGGGAACGCAGGACGGAAAATTTTCGTTTGGCAATTTGCCTCCGGGGAAGTACACGTTGCGAGCAGAAGCGCCGGGATTTCAACCGGTAACACGAGAAGTGATATTAAGCGAAGGTGTGGCGGCAAAATCGCTGCAGATTACGCTGCAAATTCTTCCTGTGAACGAAACCATCGTGGTGTCGGAGACGCGTACAGAGCAACAACTGGGTGACTTGCCGGCGCAAGTAACGGTGTTGTCCGCAAAAGAAGTTTCGCGTGCCGCGACGCTGACGCTCGATGATTTCTTGCGGCAGGTGCCGAGCTTCAGCTTGTTTCGGCGCGGCAGCAGTTTGGTTTCTCACCCGACGACGCAGGGAGTTTCTTTGAGAGGGATTGGCGCAAGTGGAGTGAGCCGAACGCTGGTGCTGCTCGATGGCGTACCGTTCAATGATCCCGTCGGGAGTTGGGTGTACTGGTCGAAGATTCCGTTGATGCAGATCGACAAAATCGAAGTGGATGAAGGCGGGATTTCGGCGCTTTACGGAAGTTCGGCAATGGCCGGAGCGATCGATATCACGACGCGGCGTCCTTCGTCGGCTCTCCTTGACGTGGAAGGACTGTGGGGAACAAGGGGGACGGGGGACTTGGATCTTTTTGTGGGAGACCGCCGCGGCCCGATCACCTACAGCCTTGGGGGAGATTTGTTTCGGACTGACGGATTCATTCTCACTCCCGAGGCGTTTCGCGGACCGGTCGACGTGAACGCCGCTTCTCAGCACGAAACGGCTAACGGCCGCGTAGACGCCCAAGTTTCCAAGAGCACGCTCCTTTTTCTAAGCGGACGCTTTTTTAACGAGGTTCGCGACAACGGCACACCATTGCAGACCAACGGCACACGGGAAGGCTTTCTACAGGCAGGGTTGCGGTCACACACGAAGGACGGCAGCAATTGGCAAGGGAATTTCTACTCCTTTGACCAGAGATTCCGCAGCAGCTTCAGCTCGATTGCCGTGAACCGACAAACTGAGACGCTGACGTTGTTGCAGGGCGAGCCTTCATACGGATATGGAGGAAATGGAGAGTGGTCTCGCCCGCTCCCCGGTTCACAGGTTCTGATGGTCGGAGGAGATGGGCGCTGGATTTACGCGCGGGATCATGAAAACGCGTTTGCGGGAACAATCACCAGAGACCGGCGGATTCCAGGCGAGCAGACTTTCGGGGGAGGATTTTTTCAGGATTTTTGGAGTCCTTGGTGGAGGCTAAATGTCATCGCGGGCGCACGAGTGGATTATTGGCGAAACTATGGGGCCTCGCGCACGGAGACAGTCCTGCCTGCAAACACGACCACGGCAACGGTCTTTCCCGATATTTCAAAGACGACCGTGACCTCGCGGGCCGGACTCGTATTTCGGGTGACGCGAAGTTTTTCGCTCCGCGGAGCTTTCTATCAAGGTTTCCGAGCGCCCACACTCGATGAATTGTATCGCTCGTTCCGTGTAGGCAACGTGGTGACGAATGCCAATCCCGACCTGGGTCCCGAACACGTGAATGGATACGAGTTTGGCGTGAATCAGCAAATCACGTCTCGAATCTTCTGGCGAGCCACGTTGTTCGCGGATCGGCTGGACAATCCCGTTTCGAATGTGACCATCAGCACGACACCAACTCTGATTACGCAGCAACGGGAGAATCTCGGATACGCCAAGGTTAAAGGAGCCGAGGCCGAGGTCAGCTACAGGCTGGAGCAGCGCTGGAGGTTGGACGCAAAGTATCTGTTTAACCAATCTGTGGTGGGGAGTTTTGCGGCGAATCCGGCGATTGTGGGAAACCTTTTGCCGCAAGTGCCGAAACACCGGACGACCGCGAGGATTCTGTATTCCCATCCGAAATGGGCGGACGCTAGCGTGGAAGGCCGGTACGAGAGCTACCGTTTCGACGACAGCCTGAATCAACGAAAACTGGGAAGCTACTTTGTGCTCAATCTGGAAGTTTCACGCGCGTTAGGCGAACGCTGGCGCGGATTTTTGAATTTGGAAAATGCGCTGAACCGGGAATATTTCGTGCAGGCGACTCCGGTGCCGCAGATCGCCACGCCCATTTTGTTTTCCGGCGGCGTGCGGTATCACTGGTCCAAAGGTCGCTGATTGCGAAGTAAGGCCAGTCGAGACTAAGCGGGGCTAGGGCGATAGAGCCAGTCGATCTTGCTCGGCGAAATTACGGCAGGCGGGTCAATCGTCGCCCCTGCGCCGTCAGGCGCATTCACTTTGGCCAGGATCGCGTCCACTTTCGATCGCTGCGGCGCGAGCGAGCAGACGGGATCGGTCGCGCAGGGATCACCTGTGAGCAGCAGCGCTTGGCAACGGCAACCGCCAAAATCCTGCGTTCGACGGTCGCAGGATTTGCAAGGCTCCTGCATCCAATCTTCCCCTCGGAATTTCTGAAACGCATCGGAGTGTTCCCAGATTTCGCGCAAGCTGCGATTTTTAACATTTTCAAACTTCAACCCGGGAATCACGGTCGCGGCGTGGCAGGGAAGCGCCTCGCCGCTCGGCGTGATGAGCATGAGCTTGCGGCCCCAGCCACCGACGCAGGGCTTCGGAAATTTCGCATAGTAGTCAGGGACGACAAAGACGAGGCGTGTCTTGTTGCGTAATTGCTCTTCGGCGCGATTGAGGCGCTCAACGCAATAATCCAATTGCTGGCGCGTAGGGAGAAGATTTTGGCGGTTCGCAAACGCCCAACCGTAATACTGCACGCTTGCGAATTCCACGCAACCCGCGCCGGACTCTTCCACGATGGCGAGCATGTCTTCGAGTTCGCCGATGTTGCGGCGGTGGATGACAAAATTCAGCGTAAGGCCGATGCGATAGCCCTTGAGCCACTGGAGCACGCGCAGCTTGTGTTGATGCGACTTCGTGCCGGAGATGTCGTTTGCGGTTTCTTCGCGCGTGCCTTGGAAGCTGAGCTGAAAGTGGTCGAGGCCCGCCTCAACGATGGCTTCTAGCTTGGTTTCGTCGAGCGGAAGGCCTGAAGTGATGAGGCTAGCATAAAGGCCTGCGGCGCGGGCGTTGCGAACGAGGTCAACAATGTCGGGACGCGCGAGCGGCTCGCCGCCAGTGAAATCGGCCTGGAGAACGCCGGCTTCGGCGGCTTCTTTAAACACACGGGACCAGGTTTCAGTGGAGAGTTCGTTCGCACGCGATTGCAGTTCGAGCGGGTTCGAACAGTAGACGCAATGAAGCGGGCAGCGATGCGTGAGTTCGGCGACGAGAGCAAGCGGGTTCTGTTGAGTGGTTGGCATGGGCAGCGAGATACGATCCGCCTCGGCCCCTCGTCTTCGGCTCGGGGCAAAAAGGCGGCCGCTACAGTTCAAAGATCCAAAGCGCGTTCCTTTTGCAAGAGCGCGAGATAGCCGAGGATGTCTTGTTCGACTTTGTGCGGCTCGGCTTTGGAATAGATTAGCTGCAACTCGCCGATGATTTGCGCCACGGAGTGCTGGCCATCACAGCGCGATACGATCTCTAGGCTCGGACCAATCAAGCGCAATGCCCGTTCCGGCATCAGCAGGACGCGCTGATTATTGTTTTCCCCCATCCGGCATCCGGCGGCGAGCCGCGGCTTGCTGTTCAAATCCACGCTCATGCATTTTCCTTGGCAGGCTGGAACGCGCCGGGGGGAGGCCAGCCGGGATTCACGTAGGCGAAATACAGTGCGTCGAGCTGCGCCCAGAGGATGTCGCACTTGGCGCGCAGAGCGGCATGGGCTTTCTCCTGTTCTTCCCGAGTGTGCGCGTGCTTCACAACCCAGGCCAGCGCGAACTCAGCATCTTCCGGAGCTTGCGTAAGCCGGCCGGTGAAATAGTCCAGGCCTCTGGAAAGCCAGGGATAGTGCTGCCGCAGACGGTCCATGCGCAGAACAATGAGTTTGCGGGAAAAAAGTTCGGTGAGGGAAGAAGCAACTGCTTCGAGATGCGAGCGCGTGGAGACAAAATCCACATAGGCTTGCACGGCAAAACGCGTGGCGGGAAGAATGCCGTCACCGCGGAGCGCCACATCGCGCGGAAGGCCAGTAGCTTCGACCAGCTTTAACCATTTTTCGATGCCACCCGGTTTTGTACCATCGCCGTCGTGATCGAGAATGCGTTTGCGCCAGGCAAGGCGGAAGGCAGGATCCTCGCTACGCGCGAGAATCGCGGCGTCTTTGATGGGGATGCGGCTCTGGTAGAAGTAGCGGTTGAGAGCCCAAGCCTGGAGTTGGCCGCGCGTGAGCTTGCCCTCGTGCATAAGCAGGTGAAACGGATGCTTATGGTGATAGCGCTCTTCGCCAATGGCGTGGAAGCCGGCGATGAACTCGGCTTCGGAAAGCGGAGGCTTTTCGACGGTGCTTGCGATTGGCACGGTCATAGTTCGAACTCCATGCCATCGTAGGCGATTTCGAAGCCGGCATCCAGCACCACGCGGTGTTCCGCGCTTTTTTCGTCAAGAATGGGGTTCGTATTGTTGATGTGAATGAGGATTTTGCGGCCTTTCGCTTTTGTCGGGAATTGCTCGAGCAAACCGCCGGAGCCAGACAGCGGCAAGTGGCCGATTTCCCTGGCGGTCTTGCTGCTGCGGCCAGTGCGCATCAACTCGTCATCGCTCCAGAAAGTGCCGTCGATGAACGAAACGTCCGCGGTTTCCGCGGCTGACTTCCAAACTGCGGAGGAGCCAGAGAGGGCGGCGGCGAAAAAAAGGCGTTTGTCCCCTTGCTCCATCACAAAACCAATCGATGCTTCCTCCGGCGGAAGCGCGTGAAGGGTTTCCTCGCTGACGAAATCGGGATAACAGCCGCCCAACGGCACCGTCGTACAAATGAAGTCCGCTGGGCCGGAAGAATCCTCGGACAGGTGACACCCCAGGCGTCCTTTTGCGGATAGCGTTTGCCATTTCACTGGCGGATTAGCGCGCTCCAAAACGCGGAAGATTCGGTTCTCTTTTTGAAGAATGCACTGCACGCCGCGAGTGACAAAAACAAAAAAGCTCTGGAACTCACGCAGGTGGAGCAGACCCATCACCGAGTCCACATCAGCGTTGGGCAGGAATACGCCGCCAATAGGCGAAGGCGAAGAGCGATCAGCGGGCGGAGCGAGTTCGCGCGCCCCGAGCACTTGTTGGCGCAGGTCCGGGGAAGCGCATAGCAGGAACCAAATCTTGGAGTTGGGAGAAAAGATGACCTGGGTTTGTGTACGCGGGTGAGCTTTTAGCTTACCGTGGCGCAGAGCGCTACAGTTGGGACACAAACAATTCCATTGGGGAAAACCGCCCCCGGCTGCGGATCCGAGGACTCTTACGCGCATTCGAGCACGCCAGCCAGCGACCTTTGCTGGCGGAAAGAACGATTAAAGCTCGGCGTTGGCGTAAGAGCTGACTTCGCAGTTGAGGTCAATCTCTTCGTGTCGAGGGGTGGTCCATTCCATAAGAAAAGGCTCCTTTAGGAGTCAAAGATCCAAGAACGCCTTAGCGTAACACGAGACCTGGCGGAAGGGAATAGCGGGTGCGGGTGGCAGCCTCCCCGCTGTCGTGGTAGACAGAGAGTGGCCTCGGAATGCGACATCGACCTTCTTTCTGTTGCGCCGAAAATGTTCCCGGGCAGAAGGGCCGCGCTGCCCATTAGGAAATACCTCTCCAAGCACACCCAACAGGAACTTGACTTGACCCCCCATGGAGGTCCTTCCAAGCTGGAATTCAAAAGCCAGCATCACTCGTTTAGGGGCATCGGGTGAAAAGAATTGGAACATTCCTGAGCGAAAACGGTCGCTTTCGAACTGTCGCCGGGTTTGCGATCCTGTTGCTCGCTTTGGCCTTAAGCGCATTGGCCTCGAGCGTGTCCGCTCAAGGTGCTTCAGACGAGAACGTCAAGCCTATACCACTGCTGCAAGGAAGCGCGGGCTTCCTTACAAACTTCGAGGGTGGGGACGCGCATCTGACCCCCATCGTCACTCCGGTGGTGCTGGTGCCACTCGGTCAACGCTGGCTGTTCGAAACAAGGGCCAATTTCGAAACGGACATGGTGCAGGTCCCCGGGCTGAGCGGATTCCACGGAAAAGTTGAGAAGGAAGTGGATTATGCGCAGTTGGATTTCATCGCGAACCGCTTCATGACGGTAAGCGCGGGTCGCTTTCTGACTCCCTTTGGAATTTACAACGAGCGGCTGTATCCAGTGTGGATTCGGAACCTGCAGTCAGACCCCCTGATCCTGCCCATTGGAATCGGACCAAGCAATGCCAGCACTGGCGCGATGATTCGCGGAGGCTTCAAGACGCACCCGAAGTTCGATATCAACTATGCGGCTTACTTTTCAGCGCTCTCGACGACGGCTCCAGTGGATTCCGATCGATTTGCAGGCCTGCGCGCCGGCATTTTTGTTCCCAGCGCGCGATTGGAGATTGGAGGCTCCTTCCAGCATCTGCTGCAAGAGGAACGATCGAATTTGTTTGGCTTTCATGTGATCTGGCAGCCGACGCCTTTGCCGCTGGATGTACGCGGAGAGTACGCCCATTCAAAGCGCGGCAGCGGATATTGGATCGAGCCGGCATACAAGCTGAGCCAGCTTCCGTTTCTGCAGAACGAAATGCGGCGCACGCAACTCGTGGCACGCTATCAGCAGTTCTTCACTGGAGAATTGCTTAGCGACGCGTTGCCATCTGTAAACACCAAGCAATTTGAATTCGGGCTGAACTACTACTTCATGGATGGATTGAGAGCGACCAGCAACTATGGCCGGCAATTCAGCAGTGCAGGGAATTTAAATGTGTGGACGCTGGGTCTTACGTATCGCTTTGTAGTCCCTCTGGGGCCGGCAGGGAGCATCCAATGAGGCGAAACCGGATCCTGGTTTGTTGCTTAGGCGTGATGGCGCTCCTGGTCCGTTCGTCGATTGGACAGGAACATGCCAAGTCCGAGAAATCTCCAAGCGCCGCCACCGCTGTCGGACCATCGACGACCAGTCCCAAGGCGACCCACGACAGCACATCGCCGCAGGCTTTGAGAAGCTCCGCGAGCGACGAGAAAGCCGCTCGAATCGAAGGGGAAAGGCGGTTTCGCGCGAATTGCGGGCGCTGTCATCAACCGCCGCATAAATTTCCGCCGCGAGTGATGGCGGCTGCGATACGACACATGCGGGTTCGAGCCATGCTCACCGACGAAGACATGCGGCTGATCTTGAAGTACATGACCCAATGACACCGAACACCGGCTTTCTGAAAACAACGTTCCATTGGCAGCGGCCTCTAGCCGCGCTGGCACTTTGTTCCTGTGCCTGGGCGCAGAGCCCACAACCGGCACCACGTGTTATTGAGATCTTGGCGGACCACGACAGCCGGTACAAAATCGCGGGGCAGAAGCAGCCCGTAATCACGGTAAAGGCGGGCGAGCCGATTACACTGCGAATCACCGCGAAAAAGGCGAAAAACGTGAATCGCGAGGGTGCGGTCCATGGCTTCACGCTGCTTCGCGCAAAAGATAGGAGCCCTGTGGATAGCTGGGACTTCTTGCTGAGGCCGGGCGTTCAGGAATTTTCTGTGACGGCCCCCCGCGAAGCAGGGGAATACGTAGTGATCTGCACTGTGATCTGCAGTCAGGAGCACGAAGGGATGGAAATGAGGATTGTCGTGCAGCCGTGAATAGGGGCGTGGCGATCTTAATTCTCTTGAGGACAAGGAGAAAAGCGAATGACGAACAGATCGGGAGCAGTTTTTTTCATCGCGGTGCTTGTCGGCAGCAGTTTGAGTGTGACCCGCGTGCGCGGCGCTGACGAAAAGACTTTCAAGGGCGAGATTGCGGACACGCAGTGCGCTCTAAATGTGCATTCGCTGAGCAAGTCACACAAGGAAATGATGCAGATGAAGCCGGAAATCAAAACGAATGCAGAATGCGCGCGCTATTGCGTGAAAGAGCGAGGCGGAAGATATGTGCTGCAGACGAAAGACAAAGTCTACAAGCTGGACGCCCAGGTTTTAGCCGAAGAATGGGCGGGTCAGAAGGTGAAAGTGCGTGGTACGTTCGATCCGCAAACGAATACAATTACGGTGGCGAGAATCGAAGCCGAAGCTGCCAGCCCGGGGAGCCCTCAGAGCCCAATTTAGTACCCATTGCGGAGTCCGGACTCCTCTATCTGGCTTTTTGAGAACCCCACTACCAGTCATTGAATATCCCATCAAAGTTCTACACAATCTGTTGACCCTGAAATGTCACGTTTGATCTGCACCTAATCCTCACAACTTTTTTCACAAAACTGCATGTTTTCTCTTGACAAGCACACAAAACGGGGTAGCATGGGGCGCAAAGTGGGTAGAAGTGGGAGACAGGGGCGTCAGGTAGCGGGCGGTAGGGCAAAGTAGAACTCTGGCGTAGGTTGTGGTGAAAGTGGGCATTTTGGCCATTCGAGACCACATTTTCGCGTTCGATTCCGGCAAGCGGGTCGAACTGAGCGGTGCTCATGAAGCTGCGGGGAAACTGTCCAGCCAAGGTGGACGAGAAGGGGCGTCTGAAGATACCCGCGGTGTTTCTCGAGCAATTGAAGGAGTACGGAAACCAGTTTTACATCACCAGCACCACCGGTGAGACGGCGCGGATTTATCCGATGAAAGTTTGGTCGGAGATTGAAGACAAGCTGGAGAAGATGCCAAGCACGAACCGGGCAAAAAGGAAGTTTTTAATGCGGACCAGTTATTACGGGCAGACGGTAGAACTTGATGGGCAGGGAAGGTTGCTTCTGCCGACCGTGCTGCGGGAATCAGCACAAACCAAGGGTGACGTCGACGTGCTGGGCAACCTGGATTATCTGGAAGTAATGAACCACACACGCATGCTGGATCAGCTGAAGAACGAGCCGTACACGGACGAAGACGACAAGGCGCTGGAAGATCTGGGGATTTGACGGGCAGTGGCCCTTCGCGAAAGGGACGCTCAGGGTAAACGAGTGACGAGTGGTGAGTGGCGAGAAGGCAAGAATGCGCCACATACGCCGGTGATGTTGCGGGAGGTGCTCGAATGGCTGTGCGTAAAGCCGGACGGAACGTACATCGACGCCACGCTGGGAGCAGGCGGACACGCAGCAGCAATAGCAGAGAAGTTGACCTCTGGCAGGCTGATCTGTCTGGACCGGGACGCACAGGCGCTCGCCAAGGCGCGGGAGCGGCTGAAGATCTTTGGGGCGAAAGTGACAGCAGTGCACGCCCCATTCTCGAAGATTGCGGAGGTCGCACGCGAGTTGGGGATTCCGCCGGCGGACGGGGTCTTGGCCGACTTGGGAGTTTCGAGCATGCAGCTTGACCAGGCCGCGCGTGGATTTTCTTTTCGCGAGGCCGGTCCGCTAGACATGCGCATGAATACTGAAGACGAATTGACGGCAGATGAGATTGTGAATCGATGGCCGGAGCGAGAGCTGGCCGATTTGCTCTACCGAGAAGCGGACGAGCACGATTCGAGAAGGATCGCCAGGGCCATTGTGAGAGCGCGCCCGATTCGGGATACCGCTCACCTGGCAACGACTGTGGCAGGGGTCCGGAAACAATGGGGAAGGCAGAGACTGCATCCCGCAACAAAAACGTTTCTGGCGCTGCGGATAGCGGTGAATCGAGAGTTGGAGGAACTCGGGCAGTTTCTTTCTCGGACCCCTGCCGCAATGAATTCGGGCGGTCGCTGGGTGGTGCTGAGCTACCACTCGCGGGAGGACCGCCTCGTTAAGCGTGCGTTTCAAGAGGGAGAGCGGGCCGGGACGCTCCGCGTGCTGACGAAACACGTAATCCAGCCCACCAAGGAAGAAACGGCGGGCAACCCGCGTTCGCGAAGCGCGAAATTGCGGTGCGCGGAAAGAGTGTAGTCATGACAAGCAGGAAAAAAGCAAAGCCGGTGCGAGAGTTTCAAACCGTTAAGCGGATCGACAATTCGCGCCTGGTGCGCCGGTTTGAACCAGTCAAGTTGCGTTATTACTACCGCATGCTGGCGCTGGGCACGGTCGTTGCGGCTTTTTTTATGCTCTACATCTACCAGCACTTTCGCTGCATCGATCTGAGCTTCCAATTGGAGCAAGTCAAGGCAAAGCAGGTAGAAGCGGCGACGCTGAATTCCTCGTTGAAGCTGGAGATTGCCAGCCTGCGAAACCCGATGCGCATTGACGTGATTGCGCGTCGCCAATTGGGCTTGACAGAGCCGCTGCCGACGCAAGTGCGGGAATACGAGTCTCCGGCGGGAGCCCAGGTGGCCGCCGTGAGATTTATACGGCAGAGCAACTCGCAATAAGCTTTCATGCGGCGAGGCATACGGAATTCGCTGGAATTTGCAGAAATTAGCGCCCTCAGCTATGAACCTTGAGGCGGTGCGCTGGCCGAACTGAACCCATCATGTCCCAAAACCGCGCGCACGTCGTGAAGGCTGACCGCCGAGCGGTGATCGACAGGCGTGAGTTCACGGCGAGCGAACGGCTCCTTCTTGTTGCCAGCTTAATTCTCATTTGCTTCGTCGCGGTTCTGGGCAGACTGGGTTATCTGCAACTTGTCTGTCACAGCGAATACCTCGCGCGCGCGGCTCGGCAGCAGCAGCGCACCATCGAAATCACGCCGAAGCGTGGCTCCATCTACGATCGCAACATAGATCCTCTCGCGATGAGCATCCCGGTGGATTCTGTTTTTGCCGTGCCCATTGAAGTGGGAGATGCGCCGCTGGCCGCACAACTGCTCTCGCGCGTGTTGGGGATTCCCAGCGAAGTCCTGGAAGCAAAATTGGCATCCGCGCAAAGCTTCGTTTGGATTGCCCGCAAAGTGCCCCCCGACAAAAAGGAAGCGGTGGAAGCGCTCAACCTGAAAGGCATTTACTTTCAAAAAGAGAATCAGCGCATTTACCCGAAACGCGACCTCGCCGCCCACGTGCTGGGCTTTGTTGACCTGGACGAAAAAGGCTTGGGCGGAATTGAGTATGAACTGGATAACCAGATTCGCGGCAAGAGCGAAAAAATTGTGGTGATGGCCGACGCGCGGCAACGCTGGTTCGACGGAGTCGAAGCCCAGCGAGAACGTGGAGCGGATGTCGTCCTGACGCTCGACGAGCAAATTCAATACATTGCGGAGCGCGAACTCGCGGCAGCAATAGCTAAGACGCACGCCTTGGCTGGCAGCGTAATCGTAATGAATCCCAACAACGGAGAAATTCTCGCGCTGGCAAACTGGCCAAAATTTAATCCTAACGCGGCGAATGAAGCTTCGGCAGAAGCGCGGATGGACCGCGCCGTCACCGCTCTTTATGAGCCGGGATCGACATTCAAGCTGATTACCTTGGCGGCGGCGTTCGATCAAGACATCATTCGACCGCAAGAAGTGTTTGATTGTGAAAATGGCGCAGTGTACCTGGCGGGGCACCGCATTCGTGACCACAAGCCGTTCGGCTTGCTGACGGTCTCGGACATTCTGGCGCAATCGAGTGACGTGGGAGCGATCAAGATTGCGCTGCGGCTGGGAGCGCCAAAATTCTACGATTACATTCGCGCATTCGGATTCGGCCAGCTCACCGGAGTGGATTTGCCCGGCGAAAGCAAAGGCTTAGTCCGGCGGCTGGAAAACTGGTCGGCCATCTCCATCGGATCGATTTCGATGGGACAGGAGGTGGGCGTTACGCCCATCCAACTCGTGACTGCAGTTTCAGCTATTGCGAACGGGGGGCTTCTCTACAGGCCGCACGTGGTGACGCAACTCCGCCGCGACAATCAGGTTTTGCCTCCGCAAGGCTCGCTTGTGCCCGCTGAGGCGAGGCGCGTCATCCGCCCGGAAACGGCAGCGACGCTACGCCGCTTGATGGAAGGAGTGATTTTGAATGGCACAGGCAAGCTGGCCCATCTGGACGGCTGGACCGCCGCAGGAAAGACCGGTTCCGCACAAAAAATCGATCCCGCCACGGGCCGCTATTCCCGCACACAACTCATCGCTTCGTTCACCGGGTTTGCGCCAATCAATAATCCCGCTGTGACGATTCTCGTGTCCCTGGACTCGCCGGTGGGGCAACATGAAGGTGGACAAGTGGCCGCTCCGGTTTTCAAGCGCATCGCCGAACAGGTGCTGGCCTATCTGGATGTGCCGCGTGACGTGCCGATCGAGCCACAGTTGATTCAAGTTGCCTACAAGGATAGAAATGCATCAAACTTAGCAGCGCTCTCGGACTTCACTCCAACTGATTTTGCTGGTCTACCGGACCTACCCCCAGCCGAGGCCTCCGGGACAAATGCGCGCAGCGCCACAAAGAAGGCGCCGGAAGTGACCGTGGCCGTCGACGAAGGCGGCGACATTCCCGTGCCCGACTTCGCGGGAAAGACCATGCGAGAAGTGACGGAGACATGTTTGAAGCTGGGGCTCGACCCTTTCTTGGTTGGCAGCGGCCTTGCAGTAAGTCAAGCGCCAGCGGCGGGAATGAAGGTGCGGCCCGGGACGAAGCTGACGGTGCAATTCGGGGCACCGGGGGGAAAGATCGCCAAGCCGAAACGGAAGGGCAGGCATTAGGATGAAGATGGCGCTCAGCCACGACAAACCGGTGAAACAAACTACCACGACCGAGCGGCGGGACACGCCTCTGAAACATCCTGTCCAAGTCGCCGAGGCAAAGATTGGGAAAAAACTGAGTGAGCTGCTGCGTGGCGTAGAAGCCACATTGCTGCCTGCCGCCGACCGCATCGAGGTTCAGCAGGTGGGCTGTGATTCGCGCAAAGTGAAAAACGGCGCGCTGTTTTTTGCATTGCATGGCGCGAAAGCGGACGGAAATGCCTTCATCGAAGACGCGGTGAAGCGTGGCGCTGCGGCCATTGCTAGCGAGGAGCCTGCGCCCAAGAAATTTTCCCGGGGAGTTGCGTGGATTCAAGTCCGAGACGCGCGAAAAGCACTGGCGACTACGGCCGCGAATTTCTTTGACCATCCCGCAAATGCTCTGCAACTGGTGGCGGTGACCGGAACCAACGGAAAGACCACCACCACTTCGCTGGTGGACGCCATCATAAAGGCTTCCGGAGCCAAGACCGGTTTGTTTGGCACTATCGCGTACCACACGCCGCTCGGCGATTATCCGGCTCCGAATACAACTCCCGAATCCGTGGATCTTCAAGGATTTCTTGCCGAAATTCGCGATGCTGGCGGAACGTACGCAGTCCTGGAGGCGAGCTCGCACTCGCTTTCGATGGACCGCCTGTGGGGCTGCCACTTTCAAGCCGCGGTGTTCACGAATTTGACCCGTGAGCACCTGGACTATCACAAGACATTTGAGGATTACTTCGCCGCGAAAAGGAGGCTTTTCGAAGGCACAGGCGCGGGCGCGCCGGAAGTTGGGGTGCTAAATACCGACGATGGTTACGGCAGGCAATTGGCCGGTTTAGCGAAAAACACTATGACTTACGGGCTCGAATCGGATGCGGACATCACCACAAAGAAATTTCATCTGAGCTTCGAAGGCCTGCATTTTACCGCGCGCACGCCGAACGGAACGATGGAAGTTACTTCACGGCTCGTCGGCCGCATCAACGTCTACAACCTGCTCGCCGCGATCGGCGCTGCGCAGGCCTTAGGTTTCTCGAATGAAATTATTGAGAAGGGCATCCACGATCTCGAAAACGTTTCCGGGCGCTTCCAGCGCATTGATATGGGCCAGCCATTTCTCGTGATTGTCGATTACGCGCACACGGATGACGCGTTGGAAAATCTCATTCGAACCGCGCGCGAACTGAATCCCAAAGGCCGCATCATCACGCTTTTTGGCTGCGGCGGCTTGAAAGACCGCACTAAGCGGCCCGTGATGGGGGAAGTGACTGGACGGCTGAGCGACCTGACGATTCTTTCCAGCGACAATCCGCGCACGGAAGACCCTCTGAAAATCATCAGCGATATCGTGGTCGGCCTCCAGAAAACAAATGGCAAATATTTGATCGAGCCCGACCGCGAGAAAGCTATCGGAATGGCCATGGACGAGGCGCGCGCGGGCGACATCGTTTTGTTGGCAGGAAAAGGCCACGAAAATTATCAGATTCTCGCGGATCGAACACTGGACTTTGACGATCGCGAAATGGCGCGGCGCGCGCTGCGCGAACGCGGTTTTGAAGGGCCGCAGAATGGCTCAGGGTTTGGCACCTAGCGCGCTTGTTAATAGGCAATAACGAGGGCGCTCGGCCCCGATCAGATCGGGGGAGCCAAAAGCAGACCTCTCGAAGGAGGAGCCCTCAAAACGTTGAAAACCGAACGAGCCGTGGGGTACTGGACGGAATACTGGAATAAGACCAACCCTTTGAGGAACTTATGCAGTGGACGATTGCACAAGTGGCTGGCGCTTTGGGTACTCGGCCGGGAGCGGGGCTCGACCCCCTGGCCCGGCTGGCCGGTGTGTCGATTGATTCTCGCACGATACGTCCGGGAGAACTGTTCGTGGCCATCCACGGACCGCGTCACGATGGACACGATCATGTGGCCAGTGCGTTGGAACTGGGAGCGGTGGCGGCTATCGTGGCGGAAGCGCATCTCCCGCGGTTTGCGGGCTGGGTGGGCGACCGCTGCATCCCCGTGGCCGACACCTTCGAGGCGCTCAAGCAGCTGGCGCGGGCCGTCCGCGAAGCTTGGGGCGGGAAAATTGCCGGCATCACCGGTTCCGTTGGCAAGACCACCACGAAGGAAATTCTGGCGGCCCTGCTGGGCACGAGGCTGCGGGTCCTGAAATCCGAAGGAAATTTGAATAACGAATACGGCTTGCCGCTGACGCTGTTTCGGCTGGAAGAGACGCATCAGGCGGCGGTGCTGGAAATGGGGATGTCGCGGCGCGGGGAGTTGTCGCGCCTCGCGGCGATTGCGCGACCGGACGTTGGCGTGGTGACGCGCGTTTCCCCGGCGCATCTGGAATTTTTTTCTTCCGTCGATGAGATTGCGTTGGCGAAACGCGAGTTGATTGAAGGACTCAACGGAAGAGGATCGACGGCGGTGTTGAACGCCGACGATCCGCGCGTTGCCGCCTTTGGGCCTTACGCGCCGGGCCGCGTACTGACATATGGGATCGAAAAGCAGGCGTTTTTCATGGCGAAGGAGATTGAAGATCGCGGCGCTTTGGGATCGGCGTTTGACTACGTAAGTCCGGAAGGCCGCGTGCGCCTGGAGCTAACCGTTCCTGGACGACATGCGGTTGCGAACGCCCTTGCGGCTTTGGCCGCCGCGAGCGTTTGGGGGATCGGCGCAGCGGAGGCGCAGAGCGTCTTCAACACACTGCGTGCTCCGTCAATGCGCGGAGAGCTTCTGCGCTTTTCCAATGGTGCGGCGCTGATCAATGACAGCTACAACTCGAGCCCAGCGGCATTGCAAGCCATGACAGAATTGCTCGCAGCTACGCTGAATTTCCAGCGGCGAATTCTGGTGGCCGGCGAGATGCGCGAATTGGGAACTTCTTCGCCCGAATTGCACCGCGAAGCGGGTCAATTTGCCGCGAAAACAGGAAAAGTGGACTGGGTCATCGGCGTGGCGGGTGACGCTTCGCAAATTGTCGAGGGCGCAGTGGCCGCGGGCATTCCACGCTCGCGGACCATGTTTTTCTCGACACCACACGAAGCCGCGGAATTCTTGGAAACTTTGGTTGCTCCCGGAGATTTGCTACTCGTGAAAGGTTCCCGCGGGGTAAAGATGGAGCAAATTGTCGATGCGCTGATTGCCCGGCACGCTGCGCCGGGAGAATTCTCGCGCCAGGAGGTCAAGCACTAGATGCTCTATTACCTCCTTGTCGAGGTTCTGCGGCGTTACTTCAGCCCGCTGAATGTGTTTCGCTACATCACAGTTCGAACGGTCTATGCCAGCCTCACCGCGATGTTCCTCGCGCTCGTGTTCGGACCCTGGCTGATTCGCCGTCTGCGCGAACTTCAGATCGGGCAATACATCCGCGAAGAAGGCCCGCAGCAGCATCAGAAAAAAGCGGGCACTCCCACGATGGGCGGCGTGCTGATCGTTTTATCCACGGCGATTCCGGCGCTGTTGTGGGCTGACCTCACGAATCCTTTTATCTTGATCGCACTCTTCGCGTTGGGCGGTTTCGCGATCATTGGCTTCATCGATGACTATGCCAAAGTTTCGAAGAAGCAGAACCTCGGTCTCACGGCAAAGAAAAAAATCTATTTTCAGGTCCTGGTTAGCCTGGTTGTCGGTGGTTCGCTGCTGGTGCTGTTAACGCGCGGCTTCTATTCGACGCAGCTGGTGATTCCTTTCGCAAAGCGGATTCACCCCGATCTCGTGATTCATTCCTTGATGAACACGCCATACTGGTGGCCCCTGGCATTTGTCCCCTTCCTCATTTTTGTCTGCCTGGTGATTGTCGGTTCCTCGAACGCCGTGAATCTCACCGACGGTCTGGACGGCCTCGCCATCGGCTGCACGGTCATCGCCGCGGGAGCTCTGACGGTACTCACTTACGTCAGCAGCAATTTTCGTTGGGCGACGTATCTCGATATCCAATACATCCCGAAAGTCGGCGAACTCACCGTTTTTTGCGGCGCGCTGGTCGGCGCGTCGCTGGGATTCCTCTGGTACAACGCGCATCCTGCTGAAATTTTCATGGGAGACGTCGGTTCGTTATCGCTTGGCGGCACGCTTGGAACCATTGCCGTCATCATCAAGCAGGAAATCCTGTTGTTTTTTGTAGGCGGAATCTTTGTCGTGGAAGCGCTCTCGGTGATTTTGCAGGTCGGCTTGTTCAAGTTGCGCGGCAAACGCATTTTCCGCATGGCCCCGATTCATCACCATTTCGAATTGCTGGGCTGGAGCGAGTCCAAGGTGATCGTGCGCTTTTGGATTGCGGCGCTGGTTTTTGCCCTGTTTGCGCTGACGACTTTGAAATTGAGGTAGGAACTCTGGAATCGAAATGTCTGCGTCTATCGAACTTCGGAACAAGCGCGTGCTCGTGGTGGGCCTGGCCCGGACGGGCGTGGCCACGGTCTTGTTTTGCGCTGCGCGAGGCGCGCGTGTTATGGCGACGGACACGCGAACGGAGAAAGAGCTCAGCGATGCGATCGCGACGCTGCAA
The DNA here is from genome assembly GCA_033853375.1 of Terriglobia bacterium. Taxonomy (GTDB): domain Bacteria; phylum Acidobacteriota; class Terriglobia; order Acidiferrales; family UBA7541; genus Acidiferrum. The sequence continues at coordinate 9,187 of JAWOLO010000513.1, read as the reverse complement.
AAGGCCGGAGTTGCTCTGGAGCTTGGTGGCCACCGACAAGAGTTGATTCTCGACTCCGATTTGATTATTCCCAGCCCCGGCGTGCCCGCCGACGCGCCACTCCTGCAAATTGCGCGCGCGAAGGGCGTCACCATCTGGAGCGAGATTGAGCTTGCGAGCCGTTTTCTCAAAGGTCGGCTCATCGGAATTACCGGATCGAATGGGAAAACCACGACGACGTCGCTGATCGAGCACATCTTGAAGAACGCTGGATTCCCAACGATTCTGGCAGGCAACATTGGCACACCCCTGATTTCGTGCGTGGAAAAGACCAACGAAAAGACCATCACGGTTGCCGAGCTAAGCAGTTTTCAACTGGAGCTGATCGAAGGGTTTCGTCCCAACATCAGCGTTTTCTTGAATCTCACGCCCGATCATCTGGACCGCCATCACACGCTCGAGAGTTATGGCGCTGCCAAGGCGCGAATTTTCCAGAACCAAACGGAGGCGGATAGCGCGGTCTTGAATGCCGATGATCCTGGCACAACGCCCTACGCTCCCACAAAGCCTCAGCTCTATTGGTTCAGCCGGAAGCAACGCGTCGCGCAAGGCTCTTTTGTGAAAGAAAACGAAATCCTGTTCCGTTGCGAGGGGATAGAGGAGAAAGTTCTCAAGCTCGCGGATATTCCGCTGCCCGGGGCGCACAACATCGAGAACGTTTTGGCCGCAGTAGCGGCGACGCGTCTTGCGGGCGCGGAGCCGGCGTCCATTGCGAAAGGTGTACGCTCGTTCGCGGGAGTCGAGCATCGCCTCGAGTTCGTCGCGGAAATTGGCGGAGTGCGATTTTACAATGATTCGAAAGCTACTAACGTGGACGCCACGCTGAAAGCGCTCGACGCTTTTCCAGGACGCATCCTGATTATTTTGGGTGGGAAAGACAAGGGCAGCGACTATACGGTTCTGCAAACGCCGCTGCGCGAAAAAGCGATTCTCGCGCTTTTGATCGGCGCCGCCGCCGGCAAAATCGAAAAGCAAATTGCGGGAAGCGTAGCCATCGAACAAGCCGGAACCATCGCACGCGCCGTCGAAACTGCCGCGCATGCCGCGCGACCTGGAGACATCGTTTTGTTGGCGCCCGCCTGCGCCAGTTTCGATCAGTTCCAAAACTACGAGCACCGCGGCCGCGTCTTCAAAGACCTTGTGCATCAGCTCGAGCGGCAGGCCGCGAGCACCACTTCAGGAGGGCGGTGAACGAACGTGCCGAGACGACCAGACAGTGATCGATGGCTCTTCGGCGTGACCCTTGCGCTCTGCTTGTTTGGCGCGGTGATGATTCTGAGCGCTTCGGCAGTCACGGCGGAACAGTTGTACGGGCACTCGTACATCTTTCTTCTGCGTCAATCGGCGTGGCTTCTCATCGGTCTCCTGGGAATGTTCGTTATGATGCGCACCGACTACCACAAACTGCGTCAGCCTGCCGTGATTTACTCGGTGCTTTGCGCCGTTGTGCTGATGCTGGTCTGTGCGTTCCTTTTAGACCGCTCGCACGCCACCCATCGCTGGATCCGCTTCGGTCCAGTCGGGATCCAGCCGTCGGAGCTCGCAAAGCTCGCCGTCATTCTCTACCTGGCATGGTTTTTGGATCAGAAGCGGCGCGGCCAAGATGCCGTGGAGTTTTGCAGAGAAGATTTTCTGCACACGATTCTGCCCGCCTTCGCGCCCGTCTTGGTTTGCGCCGGATTGATTCTCGCGCAGCCGGACCTGGGAACATCGGTGGACATCCTACTCTTCGCAACCACCGTTCTTTTCGTTGCGGGACTTTCGTGGAAATGGATTGCCACCGGTTTCGCGGTCGCGTTGCCCGCGCTCTATCTGCTCATCACTTTGGCGCCGTATCGGATGGCGCGCTTTCTGTCCTTTTGGGATCCCGGCGCCGATCCGCAAGGCGCCGGCTTTCAATTGCGGCAATCGCTGATTGCTGTCGGTTCCGGCGGCTTCAGCGGCGTGGGCTTGATGGAAAGCAAGCAGAAGCTTTTCTACCTTCCGGAAGCGCACACCGATTTTATCTATGCCGTGATTTGCGAGGAGCTTGGCTTCGTAGGCGCCGTGCTGGTGATCGCCCTGTTTGTCATCTACGGAAGACGCGGCATCCGCGCGGCATTTGCGGCCCCGGACGCGTTTGGCCGTTTGCTCGCGCTGGGCGTCACAACCATGGTCTTGTGGCAGGCCCTGATCAACTTCGCCGTGGTTCTCGGAATGGTGCCGACCAAAGGCATTCCTCTGCCATTCATCAGTTATGGCGGATCGAGTTTGCTGGTGATGCTGCTGGGCACCGGCGTGCTGCTCAATATCTCACAGCAAGCTACGGAAGCTTGAGGAGCGGGCGCGTCACGTGAAACTGCTGATTGCAGGCGGCGGCACTGGCGGACATGTCTTCCCGGCGATGGCCATCGCGCGGGAATGGCTCGCCCGAGGAAAAGAGAGAGAAGTGGTGCTCGTGGGAACCGAACGCGGAATCGAAATGAAATTGGTGCCGCAGGCAGGCTTGCCGCTCGAAACATTGCGTGTCGCCGGCCTGAAGGGTAAGGGCGGCACGACTCTGTTCAAGAATTTGACGATGTTGGTCCCCGCCATGTTTGACGCCCGTCGCGTCTTGCGCAAGCACAAGCCCGTCGCAGCGTTTGGCGTCGGCGGCTACGCCGCGGGACCAATGATGCTGGCCACGTGGCTGAGTGGCGTTCCCAACATTATTTTTGAGCCCAACGCGGAGCCTGGTCTCACTAACAAGCTTCTCGCGCACCTCTCGAAGCGGATTGCTACGGGCTATGAAATTTCTGCGCAGGCGTGGGGGGAAAAGGCTGTGGTTACTGGTTGCCCAGTGCGTGCGGAATTCTTTTCGATTGTCCCCCGCAAACCTGGAAGACCCATGCGATTGCTCATCACCGGCGGCAGCCAAGGTGCTCTGCCGATCAATCGCGTCTTCGTGGATTCGATGGATTGCATAGCCGCGCGAAAAAATGAGCTGAGCATCGTGCACCAAACAGGCGAACGCGATTACGACGCCGTGCGCACGGCCTACGCGCGGCGTGAAATTCTCGCGGAAGTGGTGCCTTTCCTGACCAACATGCCCGAACGTTTTGGCTGGGCCGACGTCATCGTTTGCCGCGCCGGAGCCATTACCACTGCGGAAGTCGCTGCCGCTGGCCGCGCTGCCATTTTCATTCCTTTTGGCAGAGCCACCGACAGCCATCAACTGCGCAATGCCCAGGAAATGGCGCGCGCATGTGCGGGGCGCCTCATTACCGAGCCGGAATTGACCGCCGAAAAGCTGACCGGCGAAATTTTTTCATTACTCGACCAGCCCCAGGAAATCGAAAAGCTTTCTTCGAACGCGCGCGCATTGGCCCGCCCTCACGCCACTCAGGAAATCGTCAATCTGATCGAAGAGGCCGCAAACGTGCAAGGCAATCGGTGAGGACAAATCGGTGAGGGCAAAACCATGATGGTCTCCTTTCGCAACTTTCAACGCATTCACCTCGTGGGTATCGGCGGCATCGGCATGAGCGGCATCGCCGAAGTTCTTTTGACCCTCGGCTACTCCGTCTCCGGTTCGGACGTGAAGCTTTCCAACATTACCGAACGGTTGCAGAAACTGGGCGCGACCATTTACGAGGGCCACAAAGCTTCGAACGCCGACGGCGCGCACGTTGTGGTGACCTCTTCCGCCGTGCAGCCCGACAATCCCGAAGTGGTCGAAGCCCACAACATGAAAATTCCGGTCATCCCGCGCGCAGAAATGCTCGCGGAATTGATGCGCCTGAAATACGGCATCGCCGTTGCTGGCGCCCACGGCAAGACCACCACGACTTCCATGGTTGCTTCGGTCCTCGCCGCCGCGCATCTTGATCCGACATTTGTGATCGGGGGCCGCGTCAATCAAGCGGGAACCACCGCTCGTTTGGGCAAGGGCGAATATTTCGTCGTGGAAGCGGACGAAAGCGACCGCAGCTTCCTCATGCTTGCCCCGGTCGTCGCTGTGGTGACCACGATCGACCGCGAACATCTCGACCAATACACCGCGCTCGAAGATATTCAGGACGCCTTCACTCAGTTTGTGAATCGCGTCCCGTTCTATGGCGCCGCGATTCTCTGCATCGACGAACCCAACGTCCAAGCCATTATTCCCAATGTGAAGCGGCCTATCATCACTTATGGAACCTCAAGCCAAGCTGACCTGGTGATTAGCGATGTAAAGCTCGACGGTCTGGAAAGCGAGTTTCGCCTCACCTATAAAGGCGACGATCTGGGGATCTTTCGCCTGTCGCATCCTCCTGGAATGCACAACGTGCGCAATGCCGCCGCCGCCGCTGCTGTGGCCCTCTATCTCAATGTCGCTTCCGATCTAATCCGCGAGGGCTTGGCAAAATTCAGCGGTGTCGGCCGCCGCTTCGACATCAAGGGAACGGTCAACGACATCACCGTCATCGACGATTACGGCCATCACCCGGCCGAAATTCGCGCAACGCTCGACGCCGCGCGCGGCTGCAAATTCAACCGCCTGCTGGTGCTTTTCCAGCCGCATCGCTTCACGCGCACCCAGCATCTTTGGGACGAATTCTGCCGCGCCTTTAATCAAGCCGATATTCTCGTTTTAACCGACATCTATCCCGCCGGCGAATCGCCCATCACCGGCGTGACCAGCGAAGGCCTCGCCAATGCCATTCGCGGCGCAGGTCACAAGAACGTGCACTACGCCCGCTCGCTTCAGGAAGCTACCGAATTTTTGCTGAAGCAGGCGCGCCGCGGCGACGCCATCCTGACCATCGGCGCCGGCAGCGTTACCCGCGCCAGCAACGATTTCATCACTTTGCTCGAAGCGAAGCATCCGGTTCAACATGCGCATTAGCGATCCCAAATTGCTCGGACAATTAGCGCAGCTCGGCGTCGAGTTGCGGCCCGCAGCAAAGCTCTCGGAATTGACCTCGCTTGGCATCGGCGGCACCACCGACCTGCTCCGCATGACCAAGCACGAAAGTATTCCCGAGCTGCTCCAGCTTCTCGACACTAACAACGTTCCCCACAAATTCCTGGGCGGCGGTTCGAACCTGCTGGTCGACGACAGCGAGCTACCCTGGGTTGTCTTGCAACTCGTGCCGCCCGAGCCGGACGTCGTGCTCGAAGGCAATTTGGCTCACGTGGACGCCGCCGCTGACCTTGGCCGCACCGTCACCTTTTGCGCAAAGCACGACCTCGGTGGCATGGAAGGCCTCATCGGCGTCCCCGGCACCATCGGTGGTGCCCTTCGAATGAACGCCGGCGCCTACGGCATGCAAATCGGCACGTACGTCCGCGAAGTGAAGCTTTACCGGGCCGCTACGCGCCAAATCGAAACCCTCCGGGGTCATCAAATTTCTTTCGAATATCGCCACACTTCTTTTGCGACTGATGATATGATGCTCGCAGTGATATTGGAACTACCCTCCAAACCGTACACTGAAATTCTAAAAGGCATTCGCATCTGCAACGAAAAACGGCGCTCCAGTCAGCCGCTTGGGCAAAAAAGTGCCGGCTGCATCTTCAAAAATCCTCCTGGCGCCTCCGCTGGCCGCATGATTGATGAACTCGGACTAAAGGGACTCTCTGTTGGCGATGCCCGTGTCAGCGATCGCCATGCCAATTTTTTTGTGAATGCAGGCCACGCCTCAGCGAAAGACATGCTGGCGCTGATCGCCGATGTCCGCGAGCGCGTCGAAAAAGCTTATGGGGTGATGTTGGAGAACGAGGTGGTCGTTTGGAACGCTTGAAGCCCATGCAACGGAACGCCACCGCGGCTTCGGAAGCCAACGAGCGTTACCGCCCGGAGCTGGTTGCCGACGAAGAGCCGCGCTACCTGCGCCGCCAGAAGCCTGTCGAGATTCGCCGCAAAAAACTGAGCGGCCGCGGCTGGACGTTCTACCGCCGCGTCCTCGTTTTCATCGTAACGAGCGGTGCGGTCATCGCCGGCGCGTATTACGGAACGCAGTTTCTTTTGTATTCGCCTTCCATGTTGCTGCTCAAGCCCGAGCAAATCGAACTAACCGGCAACAAGGTTGTCACTCGCGAAGCCGTCCTGAGGCCGTTCGCGCTAGACCGCAATCGCAGTGTCTTGCAAATTCCACTCGACGCGCGCCGCAGCCAGCTCGAGCAAATCCCTTGGGTCGAGTCCGCGACCATCCATCGCATTCTCCCGAATCGCATTCGCGTCGAACTCGTGGAACGCACCCCTGTCGCTTTTGCGCGCAATGGCAACGAAGTCGAGCTGATTGATCCCCACGGCGTGATCCTCGACCGCCCGCAAGGCGCGGACTTCCAATTTCCGGTCGTCACCGGCGTTTCCGACGACTTGCCCCGCGATCAGCGCGAAAAGCGCATGCAGCTCTTTGACGAGTTCATGAAGGCCATCGAGTTGGTGCGCGGCGGCTGGTCTCAAAACGTCAGCGAAGTGGACCTGTCCATTCCCCGCGACTTGCGCGCGGTCTTGACCGGGCTCGCCAGCCCAACCGACATGCAAGCCGTCACCGTTCACTTCGGCTCCGCCGATTTTTCTGGAAAGTTCAAGATGCTCATTGACAACTTTTCGCAGTGGCAAGCCCATGCCGGGCGCGTCCAGTCCATTGATCTGCAGTATGCGCGGCAAGTAGTTGTGAATCCCGACACCAGCGCGGGCACGGCGGCAGCCAGAACAAAATAGTTCCAGCCCAGGAGCGGCGGATTGGCGAAGAAAGACAAATACCTGGTGGGGCTCGACATTGGCAGCACAAAAACCTCCATCCTCATCGCCGAAATCGAAGGCGAACTCATAAAGTTTCTGGCACTGGGCGCCGCTGAGTCCAAAGGCTTGCGTAAGGGTCTCATCGTCAATCTCGATTCCACGGTAAGCTCCATCCGCCGCGCCGTCGAAGAAGCCGAGGGCGTCGCGAACGTTCCCGTGGAGGAAGCGCTGATCGGCGTCGCCGGGAACCACGTGCGCGGCGTGAACAGCCGTGGGGGCATCACCCTGGGACAGCGTCCGCGCGACATTGAAAGGGAAGACGTGCGCCGCGCCGTCGATGCCGCGCGCAACATCTCGCTTCCTGAAGACCGCGAAGTTTTGCACGTCCTCCCGCACGAATTCATCGTCGATTCGCAGGACAGCATTCGCGATCCCATCGGCATGGTCGGCCAGCGCCTCGTCGCCAACGTTTACGTGGTCACTTCTTCGATCGCCGCGTCGCAGAATCTCGTTACCGCCGCAAACAAGGCGGGCATTCTCATCAGCGATACCGTCCTCGAACCCCTCGCTTCTGCCGAATCTTGCCTCACGCAGGACGAGCGCGACCTTGGTTGCTGCTTGCTCGATATCGGCGGCGGCACGACGGAAATCCTCGCTTATGGCGGCGGAGTCGTCCGTCATATCGGCGTCGTCCCCATTGGCGGCGACCATTTCACCAACGATCTTGCGGTGGGCCTTCGCACGCCCATTCCCGAAGCTGAGCGCATCAAGCGCCGCCACGGCTGGGCCGCTTCCTCTTTCATTCGAGATAACGGTGCGATTGAAATCGCCAGCGTCGGCGATCGCCCGCCTCGCCAGATTTTCCCGCACATGCTCACGGACATCATTGAGCCTCGCGCCATGGAACTGCTCTCGCTCATTCGCGACGACCTCCAGCGCTCTGGCCTGGATGGCCAGATGCCCGCCGGATTCATTCTCGCCGGCGGCGGCGCGCGCTTGCGCGGCCTCGATGACGTCATCGAGCAATCGTTCCGTTTGCCCGTGCGCATCGCAGAGCCAAAAGGTTTGGCGGACCTCCCGGAACAGGTAGCGCAACCGGAGTACGCCACGGTCGTGGGACTGGTGTTGTCCGGCGCGAAGGCACGCCGGTCCGGTCCGCATCGCTCGGGGACCCTGGTATCCAAACTGAAAGCCATGTTCGCAGGTGCCTCGTGACCCTGCCCACGACGCTCTGCGAATTTGGAGGATTGAGGCACACATGATGGCAAGAGACGGCGGAATTCGCATGAGTTTCAGCGAAGAGTTGCAGCCGGCCAAAATCAAAGTCATCGGCGTGGGCGGGGGCGGCTGCAACGCGGTGAACCGCATGATTCGCGCCAAGCTGGAAGGCGTGGAATTCATCGCCGCGAACACCGACCTGCAGGCGCTGAAACTTTCGCAGGCGCCCGCCAAGCTCCAGCTGGGCGCCAAGCTCACCAAAGGGCTCGGCGCGGGCGCCAACCCTGAGGTCGGCCGCAAGGCCGCCCTCGAAGACACGGAAAAAATCATTGAAGCGCTCGAGGGCGCGGACATGATTTTCATCACCTCCGGCCTCGGCGGCGGCACCGGCAGCGGCGCCGCGCCTGTGGTCGCTTCGCTCGCGAGCGAACTCGGCGCGCTCAGCGTCGCCGTCGTCACCAAGCCCTTCATCTTCGAAGGCAAGCGCCGCATGATGCAGGCCGAGCAGGCGCTTCAGGAATTGATCGGAGCGGTGGATACCGTCATCGTCATCCCCAACGAGCGCCTGATGGACACGGTCGAGCGCGGCACCAGCTTCTTCGACGCCTTCCGCATTGCCGACGACATTCTTCGCCAGGCCGTGCAAGGCATCTCGGACATCATCACGGTGCCCGGCATCATCAATCGCGACTTTGCCGACGTCAAAGCCATCATGCACGGCCAAGGCTATGCGGTGATGGGCACGGCCGTGGGCACGGGCTCGAATCGCGCCATTGACGCCGCCAACCGCGCCATCGCCAGCCCTCTCCTCGAAGACAATTCCATTCAGGGCGCGCAGGGCATCCTCATCAATGTTTCCGGCAGCTCCAGCCTGACGCTGCACGAAGTACACGAAGCCTCGACCGTCATCCAAAAAGCCGCGCACGAAAACGCCAACATTATTTTTGGCGCCGTCCAGGACGACACCATGAAGGACTCCGTGAAAATCACCGTGATCGCCGCGGGCTTCAAGGACGCCAACAAGAAAAACGTCGGCCAAAAGCAATCTTTCCTGCCGAAAACCTGGAAAGCAGGCCGCGAAATGATGGAGCCGCTGCAGCCCACGAACGTCGTGCAGCAGGTCCAGCACCGGGGTTCGGGGTTGGTACTTGCAAACCCCGAGTCGAACAACGTCCGCGAAGTCAGCCCGGAAGTTCCCGCCGCGGACGACCTGGACGTCCCGACGTTCCTGCGCCGCCA
>JAWOLO010000512.1:0-4067 GCA_033853375.1 Terriglobia bacterium | reverse complement strand
GACAAACGCCGACAACCTCGCTTTCATAATAACTCATTAGACAATAAAACCAACGAAATGTCACGGATAAGAATAGCAGTTAGAACAACCAGCCCCTCAGCCCAACGGAGAAAACGGTTGGGCGCCTCCACAACCTCGCCATGACCCGGCACCGGTTCAGGGTCCCATTGCACGGTCTGAGGCCGTGGGGGCTTTCCACGAACCGGACGCCGGCGGCGCCATGCTCTTGCTACAATCCCGAAGGGATGCCTGAGAATAGCCCAACGTTTCAACGTTGGGTGGGCATTCAAGCATGATTAGTCCCGAAGGGACGGCTGACTAAAAACCGCATTTTCAACCGTCCCTTCGGGACTGTTTGCTCTGCGGTCATTGATCCCAACGTTGAAACGCGTTGAAACGTTGGGCTATTACCGAATGTCCCTCCGGGAGAGATTGACCCGAAGTCTACATCTCAATCCCGTGGCATTGGACTGCTTATCCCCATGTTCTCCAAGCCACGGCTGGCGCTCTCCGCACTCTTTGAACGAGGTGGCTTCATACCGTACGGCAACGCCCGCACTTTTGTTTTTTCCTCCTCCACGCTGGGAACTTTTCGGCCGGTGGTGCATCTGATTTCTGAAATCCTTTAAGCCGATTAAGGAAACTGAACATTTCGCAGCACCATAACGAGAACCAAACAATGAACAACCGATTCCATATTCAGCCTGTTCGAGCAGGCAAACAGTCTACCTTGGAGTCCGCTGGATGCGTCGGCCTGCTCGCGGCCAGGCTTGGATTGCTTGCGGCCGGAATTCTATCGCTGTGGGCACAACTGAGCTTTGGCCAGAATGCCTACGTCCAGAGAAATCTGGTTTCCGATCTTCCGGGAGTTGCCGCGATCACGGACACAAACCTCGTCAATCCTTGGGGAATCGCTCTTGGCCCGAACAGCCCGTTTTGGATTTCGGACAACCACTCCGGTCTGTCTACCCTCTACAATGGTTCCGGCACCGTCCAAGCGCTGGTCGTGAACATTCCCTCACCCAGCGGTTTCACGCCATTGGGTGCTCCCAGTGGGATCGTTTTCAACAGCACCACCAATTTCCTGGTCGATTCGAACGCCCCAGCTCATTTCATTTTCTCAACGGAGGATGGAACGATCATTGGCTGGAATACAGGCACCAACGCAGTTCTGAAGGTGGATAATTCCACTAATGGGACCGTGTACAAGGGACTGGCTATCGCAACCGACGGCGCGGCGACTTATCTTTATGCAACGGACTTTCACAATGGCAAAATCGATGTGTTTGACGCGAACTACAACGCCGTTGTGTTGCCTGGTGCCTTTACTGACCCCGCGATTCCAGCGGGGTTTGCCCCCTTCGGCATTCAAAACATCAATGGGCAGCTGTATGTAACCTATGCTATGCAGGATGCCGATAAGCACGACGACGTCGCCGGCCCGGGCCACGGGTATGTAGATGTCTTCACCACTGGCGGAACGCTGGTCCGCCAATTGGTGGTCACTGGCGTCCTGAATTCCCCATGGGGCCTTGCGTTGGCACCTGTCGGGTTTGGTCCTTTGGGTGGCGCACTTCTGATCGGCAATTTTGGAGACGGAGCGATCAACGCCTTCGACCCGGCGAATGGCAGTTGGCTGGCAGTGTTGAACGATACCAACGGCGTACCGCTTCAAATTCCCGGCTTATGGGGACTGAGTTTTGGTAATGGTGGCAAAGGCGGCGACGCTCGCACGCTCTACTTCACGGCCGGAATCCCCGGACCCGGCGCCGTTGAGGACCACGGCCTGTTCGGGAGTCTTTCTGCGGTTTTCCCCGCCATCACTCAGGGCGCTTCGTACCTCCAGCATAACCTGGTCTCCGATATCGCCGGCCTGGCCGATCATACGGATACCAACTTGCTCAATCCGTGGGGCATTTCTTTTAGTTCCGGCAGCCCCTTCTGGATCTCGGACAACCATTCGGGTTTGTCGACACTCTACAACAGCAGCGGCACGCCCCAGGCGCTCGTGGTCACGATTCCACCTCCGGCCAATGGCACGCCGCCAGCCGCGCCGAGCGGGACCGTCTTCAATTCTACCTCCGACTTTGCCGTCGCCACCAATGGTCCGACCCGGTTTATCTTTTCTACCGAGGACGGTACGATCTCTGGATGGAACGGCGGTTCGAGCGCGGTGCTAAAAGTCGATAATTCGGCTGCGGGGACGGTCTATAAAGGCCTCGCAGGGGGCAGCGCCGGCGGCAGCAATTACCTGTATGCGACGGATTTTCATGGAGGCAAGATCGATGCGTTTGATGGGAATTACCGCCCAGCTTCTCTGGCGGGGTCCTTTGCTGACGCCACCATCCCGAGCGGCTTCGCTCCGTTCGGGATCCAGAACATTAACGGGAGACTCTACGTCACCTATGCTCAACAGGATTCCGCCAGGCATGATGATGTCAAAGGCCCCGGCAACGGTTACGTCAATGTCTTCGACACGAGCGGCCGTATGATCCGGCGCCTGGCTTCCCAGGGTGTGCTCAACTCGCCTTGGGGCCTTGCACTGGCTCCGCAAGGCTTTGGCGCATTCGCGGGAGCGTTGTTAGTGGGTAACTTCGGCGACGGTCGGATTAACGCTTTTAACCCCGACACCGGCACTTGGCTGGGGACGATCAATGATACGAACGGAAGCCCATTTTCAGTGGATGGTCTGTGGGGAATAGCCTTCGGCAACGGGGGGAATGGCGGGGATCAGCATACTCTTTACTTCACTGCGGGGCTGAATGGCGAGGCCGACGGACTGTTTGGCAGCCTTGCTCCTATAACGCCCAGCTTTGTGAGCATTGGCGACCAAGGGTTGTTTGCCAACATCGCCTGGGCGGGCGGAGCCGGACCGTTCGTCCTGCAAAAGAAGGCTGATCTCTCCGACACCAACTGGGTGGACGTCTTAACCACCGGGAATCGGAATATGCCCGTTGCCAAAGACACCAGCACCGGATTGTTGCGGGTGGCAGCCGCGACCACCAAAACCGTGTTGCCCTTTACGGTGCTGTTGAACGGGGACTCCGAAATTCCGGCTGTAAATACCACGGCGACGGGTATCGGCACGCTCACGCTGGCGGGCAGCAACCTGACTTACAACATCAGTTTTACAGGGTTGTCGGCACCCGCCACTGCTGCGCACATCCATACTCCCGCCACCGCCACCAACAATGCGAGCCCTTCGGTCCCATTCACGGTAGCCGCCGCAACCTCGGGCAATATTTCGGGCAGTACAGCCCTCACAGCCGATGAAGTGGCCGCCATCGTCAATGGCATGGCCTACGTGAACATCCACAGCACGAACTTTCCTGCCGGGGAAATCAGAGGCCAGATTGTGCCGCTTCATATTCCCGTAACTCTCAACGGCGGCTCGGAGGTGCCGGCTGTGCAGACCACCGCGTCGGGCACAGCTTCACTGACTTTAATCGGCAGCGAACTGTCCTACACGGTCACCTTCTCAGGACTTTCGGGGGTCGCTACCGGCGCTGACGTAGATGGTCCCGCTGACGGTACCCAGAGCGGTGCGGCATTGATCCCCTTAAATGCGCCCTCTTCTAAATCCGCGACTTTTTCTGGCAAGGTTTCGCTGGATTCAACGACTTTGGCCTATCTGCTGGCGGGCCAGACGTATATCAACATTCGTACGGCCACCAACAGCGGCGGGGAAATCCGCGGGCAAATCTATCCGGCCCAGTTCAGTGTTACGCTCAACGGAGCCGCCGAAGTCCCAGCCACCCTATCGACCGCAACCGGCAGCGGTTCCCTCACGCTGGCGAACAGCGTCCTCAGTTGCGATTTCAGCTTCAGCAACCTCTTGTCTCCGGCTACCGCCGGTCATATCCATGGGCCAGCCGGTTCGACTCAGAATGCCAGCCCTTTGATTCCGTTCAATGTCCCCTCGGTGTCGACTGGAACCTTCTCGGGTTCGGCGACACTCACCTCCCAGCAGTTATTGGAGTTAGTCTCCGGGCTGACCTACGCCAATATCCATACGACGAATTATCCGGGTGGGGAGATCCGCGGTCAGGTATTGCCCCATAACTGAC
>JAWOLO010000511.1:0-7410 GCA_033853375.1 Terriglobia bacterium | reverse complement strand
TCGCTCGCCAGATCAATCGCGGATTTCCAGGCCTCTTCATCGTTAGCCGCGGGATAGAGCTTCAAAATCCCCGCTGCTCGATCATTAAACCGCGTGTGCAGTTGCTCCGGGAACGTCTGCGTTGTCGGCTTGTCCTTCGCGTAGACTACGGCCCAACTTGCTTCCTCCGCGTTCCATCCCGCAAGCAGAGGGACATGGCTTTGCTGGCCTTCCGCAAAAATCGTAGCTACATCTTTCGGCAGGACGTAGCCGTCCACGTTTGGCCAGAAGCGCATTGACGGATCTTTCTGTGCTGCACTGAGCAACTCTTCCGCGCTCTTAGCGCGCAATGCAGACAGCGTCTTCGCTCCTATGGACTCTGCAAATTTCGCGCCCGTTTCTTCTGTCTCGCTCAGCGGTTGCATTGCCGATCCGGCAGGTGGGCGCCCAAAGAAAGCGCCGCTTTCTCCAATCGCGCCTCGAAAAAGTCCTTTGGCCAGCGGCGACGCCATCAGCGCACTGACTGAGAGCGATCCCGCCGACTCGCCCGCGATGGTCACTTTGTCGGGATCGCCTCCAAAGGCTGCGATATTTTTCTTCACCCAGCGCAGGCCGGCGATCTGGTCCATCAAGCCATAATTGCCCGACGCGTGCTCGCGCGAGTCCCTGGTCAGCGCCGGGTGCGAGAAAAAGCCGAAAACACCCAGGCGGTAATTGACGCTGACAACGATGATTCCTTTCGTCGGGAAGTTCTGGCCGTCATAGCGCGGCTCCGAGCTCGAGCCAGCCTGGAACCCACCGCCATAGAACCACACCATGACCGCCAGACGATCCTGCGCGGATTTCGCGGGCGTCCAGACATTCAAGTACAAGCAATCCTCGCTCATTGGCCTGTCTGCACGGTCGCGGAAAATCATGTCCGAAAAAATCGGAGCCTGCATGCAGCGCGAGCCAAATTCGGTGGCTTTGCGGACGCCTTTCCAGTGTTTCACGGGTTGCGGCGCCTTCCAGCGCAGTTTTCCGATGGGCCGTGCAGCGAACGGGATTCCTCGAAAAACACGAACTCCTGGCGACTCGGCATTCACGCCCTGGACGATCCCACTCTCCGTCTTCACTTGATCATTCGCAAACGCGCTGCTCGCGAACAACATCGCTAGCACGCCAGTCAGCGCCGCAAGGTGTGCAGCGCCTTTTCTTCGCGTCATTTCAGCCTCCCGCTTTTCCGGCGCTTATGATAACTGGTCTTTTCCGTTTTGCTCCGAGAGCTTTTTATCCGCCTCAAAAGAAAAACGCAACCATTTCCTCATGCACGCAAAAGCGCGCAAGGATTCTGGGGATTTCGGTTGTTGGCCTCGCTCTGATAGGATGGCCCCATACACACAAAAGGAGACGGAAAGACCAGCCAGCCTTTCCAGTTAGAACGAAATCAGGATGACATCGTGAACCCCTTAGCAAAGAACCAAACTGCTTCACACGAGATGCTGGAGAACGCGCTGTCTTTATGCGAACGCGGCATGCGCGGACCTCTCAAAGCAGTTCTTGGCGGCAAAGAGCTTTCCTTCGAGCAGGGCTTGCAATTAGCCACCGCCCAAGGCACGGATCTTCAAGCCCTGGTGGCCGTCGCGGATCATCTGCGCCGCGAAACTGTAGGCGAAGCCGTCACATACGTGGTCAATCGCAACATCAATTTCACCAATGTCTGCTTTGTCGGCTGCAGCTTTTGTGGATTTGGCCGCGGGCCGCAGGCGGCTGACGCTTATTCGCTCTCGTTGGAAGAAGTCGTGCGCCGCTCCCAGGAAGCCTGGGATTGTGGCGCGACCGAAGTCTGCATTCAAGGCGGCCTGCCTCGCGACCTCGACGGATATTTTTACCGTGACCTCTTGCGCGCTATCAAACACGCCCTTCCCGCGATGCATGTCCATGCGTTCTCGCCGATGGAAATCGACTACGGCGTGCTGAAAACTGGCCTGCCGCTACGCGATTATCTGCAAATGATGAAAGACGAAGGGCTCGGCAGCATTCCCGGCACTGCGGCGGAAATTCTGGATGACCGTATCCGCCGGCAGCTCAGTCCGAACAAACTGCCGGTCGCGCGCTGGGTCGAAATCATCACCACCGCGCACGAACTCGGCATTCCGACGACCTCAACGATGATGTACGGCCATGTCGAAGAGCCTGCCGATTGGGTACGCCATCTGCTCTTGCTCCGCTCAATGCAAAAGCGCACGGACGGGTTTACGGAGTTCGTTCCGCTCGGTTTCATCCATCAAAATACGAGGCTCTACAAACACGGCGGAGCGCGGCCCGGGGCCGTTCGCGACGAACACTTGCGGGTTCATGCACTGTCGCGCGTGCTGCTGCACGGCGCGATCCGCAACGTCCAGGTCTCCTGGGTAAAGCTGGGAATCGACACTTCCCTCGCGTGCCTGCAGGCCGGCGCCAACGATTTTGGCGGCACGTTGATGGAGGAAAATATTTCCAAGGCTGCAGGAGCAACGTTTGGCGAGTATGTCTCGCCAGAAGAATTTCGCTCGCACATTCGAAAGATCGGGCGCATTCCTGCGGAGCGCTCCACTACGTACAAAATTCGCCGTATGTTCGAACGGCGCGAGGATGAGCCGCCGCCTTCTCTTTCGCCAATCCGTATCGCTCGCACTGAGAACCATCACCCGTACGCGGAAGGCGCTTATTAGGCGAATCTCATGCGCGCGCTTCTTTTGCCAGTGAAAGATCTGAGAAATGCGAAAAAGCGATTGACCGGTGTGCTCACGCCGGAAGAAAGAATTGGATTGGCCCAGGCCATGCTCGCGGACACGGTCCGAGCGGTGCAAGGCGTTCGCATTGCCGAGCAGATTTTTGTAATTACCAATTACCAGCCCGTCTTGAATATCGCTGAAGAAAATGGCTGGGAAATCCTGCACGAAGAGCGACAAATTTCCGAAAGCGACTCCGTGGACGCTGCTTCCAAAATGTGCGAACAGCGTGGCGTCCGTTCGCTGCTGCGGCTTCCCATCGATCTGCCTCTGATCCAGCCGAGCGACATCGATGAACTGCTGTCCATCGATTGCCACTCGTCTATCATGGCCATTGTTCCCTCCCGTGATGGCACCGGAACGAATGCATTGCTGCGCACGCCTCCAACACTCTTTCCCTCGCATTTTGGAGAAGGAAGTTTCGCAAAGCATCTTGCGGAGGCTAAACAAGCCGGTGCAGAAATTCTTATCCGCCGCAATCCGCGCCTCGAAATGGATGTTGATGACGAATCCGATTTGCGCGCTTTGTTGGAACATGATCTCAGCGCTACCGCCACCGGGCGGTGGTTGCGCGAAACGGGTTTGGCCGAGAAGTTCGGAAGCAATCGAATTAAAGAAGCCGGCGTTGCGGCTGGAAATCATCTCTAGGAGAATTCGTTACCGGAAAAAATGAAGAAGAAAGTGTATTCCAGCCTTGACGAAGTTGTAGCCGACGTCCCCGATGGCGCACGCATCATGTTTGGCGGATTCGGCGGCGCTGGTTTTCCCAACAATTTGATCCAGGCGCTGGTGCGTAAGGGCGTCAAGAACATCACCGCCATCAGCAACAATTGCGGGACGCGCGACGGCGAACTCGGCCTGATGTTCAAGAACAGTCAGATCAAGCATGTCATCGCTTCTTTCCCCGGTCCGCATGCCAATCATTTTCAGGAGCGCTTCGCGGCCAAAGAAGTCACACTGGAACTTGTTCCGCAGGGCATCTTGTGCGAACGCATGCGCGCCGCTGCCGCGGGTCTGCAGGGCTTCTACACCACCGTCGGCGTCGGCACGGAAGTGGCCGAGGGCAAAGAAGAACGCACGCTCGAAGGCAAGCGCTGCATTTTGGAAATGCCTATTCACGCCGATTATGCTTTCATCAAGGCGCAAAAAGCCGACGAACTGGGCAATTTGACTTACCGGCTCGCCGCGCGGAATTTCAATCCCATCATGGCCATGGCTGCTAAAACCACGATCGCTGAAGTGGAAGAACTCGTTCCGGTAGGCTCGATCGAGCCGGAGCACGTGATGACTCCAGCGATTTTCGTGCATCGCATCGTGCAAGCCAAAGGACTCCACTATGCCGGCTGAGACCGTCCAGGAAAAAGCTTTGTTGGAGAAACCGCGCTTAACGCGCGAGCAAATCGCGCAGCGCGCTGCGCTTGAGCTGCCCGATGGCGCTTACGTCAATCTCGGCTGGGGCATTCCCAATCTTATTGCCAACTACCTCCCCAAAGAGATCACGGTTTACTTCCACAGTGAAAACGGAATCTTGGGCATGGGGCGCCGCGCCGAGCCCGGCGAAGAAGATTACGACCTCGTGGACGCTATGAAAGTCCCCGTGACGCTGATTCCTGGCGCATCCTTTTTCCACCAGGCGGACGCGCACTTAATGACCCGCGGCGGCCATCTCGATGTCGCTGTGCTCGGCGGCTTTCAAGTTTCAGAAAAGGGCGACCTCGCCAATTGGAAAATCCCCGGCGTGAAAGGCTCCGGTGGCATCGGCGGCGCGATGGACATTTCCGCAGGCGCAAAAAAACTGATTGTTTGCATGGAGCACATCACAAAAGAGGGCGCGCCCAAAATCGTCAAGAAGTGCACTTATCCGCTGACCAGCCTCGAGTGCGTCGATACGATCGTCACCGATCTCGCGGTGGTGGATGTCGCCCCCGAGGGCCTGATATTGCGCGAAGTTGCGCCTGGCTGGACGCCCGAAGAAGTACAGAAATTAACGGGAGCGCCTCTGATCACCAGGGGCCGCGTTTCTGAAATTCATTTGCGTTGAGTTTTGCCCAGCCGTGTGGAGGAAAAAATGAGTGAAGTTATTCCAGCGAAGTATGCCGACCTCTTTGAAAAACAAGCCTTCGGCAATCTCAGTACGTTGATGAAAGATGGCAGCCCGCAGGTCACGCCCGTCTGGGTGGATTTCGACGGCAAGCACGTTCGGGTCAATTCCGCCAAGGGCCGCGTTAAAGACAAAAACATGCGCCGCGATCCTCGCGTAGCCATCGCGGTACAGGACCCCGCCAATCCCTACCGCTACCTCGAAGTCCGCGGGCGCGTTGTCGAAATCACCGAAAAAGGCGCTGACGACCACATCAACAAGCTTTCGCAAAAATATCTCGGCAAGCCCGTGTACCCGTTTCGCCAGCCCGGCGAAGTCCGCGTCATCTACAAAATCGAGCCGCAAAAAGTCAGCTCCATGGGTTAACAGGCTCTGGAATAGAAATTCGAAATTGGGGATTCGACAAAGGGCAAGTGGAGTTCGGGGTTTCCTTTTCTATTTTCGAATTTCGAGTTTCGCGTTTCCAATTTTAGCTTTGCTCATAACCGCGCGGCAACGCGCGCGGCAATGCGCCCATCCGGCGTGCGAAAAACAAAAGCAAGGCTGTCCATAAGCGAAACACCCGCGCTCGGAACCACAAATTGATATGACCATTCGTAGCGCGCAGGCAAATCCCCGGCAAGCGAGGTAGCGTAGGGCTGGATGCGGTCCACGCGCGAGTTGATTTCCGTCACCCCTTTCACTGGATGCATTTCCACACCGTGCTTCCAATAAATCCCAAGGCGCAAATCATCGATCATCTTTTGCGTCAAGTACGGTCGCGTCCCTACTTGTTGAACTCCGCTGGGACAGAGCTGGTCCCGGATCGTAAAGGAAATGGTGACGGAGTCGGGGAATTTCGTCAGAGTTTCCGTGCCGCGCTGGAAGATCGTTGCCTGGTCTGTGTCGATGCGCCTGAGTCCGTTGAAGAAATCGTCCGAGCTCATTCGGCCGCTGATGCGAAAGCACGTGCCGTTCGGAAGCGAGCCGTCGGTTTCGAAAAAAACGCCGCCGTCATAACTCCAAACATTTTTCGCTTTTTCCCGTTTATTATGTGGTTTGTGCTTCGCCTGCTGTGCGGAAGCCCCGGAAACAACAAGAAAGAAAAGGGGCATTGCCACCACGATCAGCTTGTGATGATCAGACCGCATGTGAAGGCTCTTCACAACAAATCGGGCACACAATAGATCGTGCCCCTGCAACCTTCTAAAGCACTAATCTAGCCCCTTTGCCGGCTCTGCGAGAAGAAATTTAAATCCCTGAAAGGTGTGGACGGCCTTCCCCGCTCCTTCAGCCTTAACTTCGCCTTTTCCAGCGCGCACCGCCATTATCGCATCCACGAGTTTCGGCAGCACCGCTGGGTCGGCAACGGGAATGTTGTGCGCGCCGAGCACCATTTTCACTTGCGGTGCGAGCGTGGCGAGACGCTTCACGGACGCGACATAGGCGTTCATGTCGGTTTCGGGGCGGTACAGCCAGATCGGCGCCGGATAATACGTATCCCCCGTGAACAAAAGTCCGTTGGCGCGATCAATCAGCGCAATCGAGTCCGGCGTGTGGCCCGGCGTTGCGATGACTTCCACCGTGCGCGCGCCCAGATTGACTTTGAATCCGTCATGGATAGAGTGAAAAATCCTCCACTTTTTCGTCTCGTACGTTTTCGGCTTAAATCCTACGGGCAAATTCCCGCAAATTTGTCCCGGCGCGATTTCTGCTTGTGCGTCCGCGCGTGAGCCCTGGGCGTTTTTGCGAGTAAAATCCGTGTCCATCGAAAACACATACTGGAATTCCCAGTTGCCGCCAACGTGATCGTTGTGCGTGTGCGAATTCAGCACGACTACAGGCTTGGCAGTCAATTGCCGGGTCACTTTGCTGATGCTGCTGATGCCCATGCCGGTGTCAAAAAGGACCCCCTGTTTTGTCCCCAGGATAAGATAAGAAATAACTTCTTCGGCTTGATGCGGCTCATAGATCGCGAACGTCCCCGGCGCCACTTTGTACACTTCGAACCACGGATCGCTGATGGGAACGCGCATGAGCGCTTTATATTCCGGCCGCGGCAGCGGCTTGCACCAGTCCGGGATTGGCTTGGTCTGCGCCGCCAGCGATGCGGGGAGCAAACAAAACAGCAACAGCCGCGCGAGTCTTTTGCAAAAGCTCACAATTCCCCCTTGGTTGAGACTCGTTGGATTGTGCTGGGCGCGTGTGACTATGTTATAGCGCCGGGCCAATGCGAGCAAATTTTCCTGCCAAGCTTGTTCTTATTCTTACGTGGGACTTTTGCGCATGGCTCTGTAGGCTTTTTGGCGACGCGAAATCGCCGGCTTACCTCCGGCTAGACACGAAAATAGATTTCGGAATCATCATGTGTACACCTTTGTTTCCATCAACCAGCTCTGTGATGTGCAGGTCCGCAGCCACGCTTGCGAGCATATAGGCGTCGTCCCGCGAGAGGTGCTTTTCGGTCACTAGGAAATCGATCATCTCGCGCACCGCAAGCGTCGCGCAGGCGTTCAGGTTATCGTTCAGGCCCATGGTGATGTAATGCGTGGGCGTTTCCGCCCGCGGCCACTTCAGGTGCATGTCCTTGCGAACGAT
>JAWOLO010000510.1:0-2695 GCA_033853375.1 Terriglobia bacterium | reverse complement strand
CCATCGAGTATGCATACAAACCGATCAGCGCGAACACGCCCGACGAGGAATTGCCCGAGTTGGCCAAGATCGCCTCGCGCGCCGCAGAACCGCAGCTGGCGTACGACACCGACGAAGATGCGGGAATTGGAGGCGGGCCGTTCGACATGGACCCCGTGGTAAATCGCTTCGATTTCGGCACCGACCCGCTAAAATTTTACGCGCTGCGTGTGAAGCTCGCTGATGAAATCCGTGGCAACATGGAGAAAAAACTGGAGAAGACCGGCGAAGGCTACCAGGTCCTGCGCCGCAGTTTTAACGGCGCGTTCGGGCAAGAAGGATATGCGCTGTATCTCGCTTCAAAATACATCGGAGGCGTTTACCACTTCCGTTCGCACGTCGGCGACCCCGGAAATCGCCTGCCGTTCGAACCTGTGCCCGCCGCAAAACAAAAAGAAGCGCTGGAGCTGTTGCGTGAGCATTTGTTCTCGCCAAAAGCGTTTCAGTTTTCGCCGCAACTGCTGAACAAGCTCGCCAGTCCGCGCCATTCCGATTTCGTGGACTTTTTCGCCATGCGCACGCGGTTCGACGTGCCCATTCACGACATGGTGCTTTCTTTGCAGAACCAGGTGATGGACCGCCTGTTCCACTCGCTGGTGCTAAGCCGCATTCTCGACTCGGAAGTGAAAGTGGCGCCTTCCGCGGAACCGTTCAGCCTGGCGCTGCTCTTCAACACCATGCAGGACGCGATCTGGGCGGAAACCAAGGCGCCTGGGGATTCACTGAACATTGACAGCTACCGGAGGTCGTTGCAGCGGGCGCATCTGCGCAAAATGGTAGCAATGATCCTGCGGGATGCCTCCGTGCCAGAGGATGCGCAAACGCTGTCGCGGCAGGGCTTGGTCACGCTGCGCGGTCAATTGCAAAGCGCGCTGAACAAACCGGGGATCAAGATGTCGCTAGAGACGCGCGCGCACTTGAGCGAATCCATAGCCCGGATCGATGAGGCGCTCAAGGCCAACATGCAACGCACCGGCTTTTAAAGCCGGATCAACCTGATCAAGCGGTGGTAATTGCGATTCATACGACGTAATAGGGCCACGAACTAGCCCAAAGTACTATTGACTGCGAACGCATAAAGGAAGGAACATGGCGGCGAAGACAGCCCCGCCCTGATTTTCCCCTGAACAATACAGTTGTGCAGGATCACGTTCGTGGACGCTCCCCTTTTGCGCCGCGCGGAAGCCCGCATCTCGTTCAAGATGTTTGTGAAGATTTCTGACCCGGTGACGGGGGCATTCGAAATTACGTCCACGATCGACGTGAGTTGTCACGGCGCACGCGTGCTGACCAAGAGTCTCTGGAATACGAACCACAATCTAGTTGTCCAGCCTATCCGCGGAAGCCTTTCCTCTCGTGGTCGCGTCGCGCACTGCGAAACGCGCGACGATGGCTCGTACGAAATTGGATTGGAACTGTATCCGCCCACCGAAGATTGGACCCGCTCCGGCAAACTCCCAAGCAAACCGTAACGAAGCCAGGATGAGCCGAAGACGGCTCTAAAAAGCTAGATTCCAACAGCAGTACTTTGGTGCAGGTTGCTGAAAAGCAGGGCCTGTACCTTTTGGGGATTGCCTCACTTTGCAGCGCAGCCCTAAAGTTGTGGTTATGTTTGGCCGGCCTCACAGAACCACACAGTCTGACTTCGGAGACCGGGTAAGCCTGACGGCCAAGTCCTCTCCCCTTGGAGGACCCGCGAGTTACTACGGGCAGACAGCCGAAATCGACTTAAAGAAGCTGGGGCGGCGCGAATGGTGGCTGTGGTTTTCCGCGCTAACGGTGACGACGCTTTCCGCAGCGACCTTGCTTTTGACTGCGTTTTCCCGGCTTTTTCGGCACAAAGAGCATTTCTACGAATTGACTCCCGAGCAGGCGCGCTGGGGAATCTTGTGCTTGCTGCTGGTATTCAACGGCTGGATGCTGTACCGGCAGCGAATGTTTCGCAAGCTGCGCAAACAGGCGACTGCGCCAAGTACTGGTTCGGAGGAGAACGGAGCAGCGATCGATGACACCGCCGCGATCGATCCAGTGACGGGCCTGTACACGCGGACCTCGGCGCTGTTGCATCTGGGAAAGGAAATCGCGCGCGCGAAGAGACAGAATACCGCGCTGAGCCTGGCGACCATCCACCTGGAAGATCTGGCCGATCTGACCAGGCAGTATGGCAAGACGGCAGTCGATCAGGCGCTGAAAGAGTTTGCGCGGCGGCTGAAAGAAGTGAGCCGCGGCTCGGATTATGCCGTGCGGCTGGCCAATGATGACTTCGTATTGGTGTTGCCGAAATGCAACGTTGGCGAAGTGACCCAGGTGTTGAACCGCATGGGTTCAATGGACCTGGAATGCGCCGGGAAAAAGATTTCGCTGGCTTACACCACGGGTTGGGTGGATTACCAGCCGGGAGACATGCCCTCCGATTTGCTGAAGCGCGCTTCGCAACTCCTGCACCTGTACGGCGATGCCGCCAAGGATAGTTACGCCGCCACGGGAACCTCAAATTAGCCTCAAATTAGCCTCAAATTAGCCTCACTTGGGAACTCGAAAATCGAAATTGGAAAATCGAAACTCGAAGCTCGCGCAGACGCCGCTGCGGATACAACAGAATCCCCGCACAACGAGCTGTGGCCCGTGGTCCGTGGCCTGTGACCCGTGAAGACCA
>JAWOLO010000509.1:0-10235 GCA_033853375.1 Terriglobia bacterium | reverse complement strand
GTTCGAATTTCGCGCGCAACTCCGCGTTCTCCACGTGCTGAAATCCCGGCAAGCGATCGGGAATCGCGCCCATGTCGCCGCCGCCTTGCACGTTGTTTTGCCCGCGCAGCGGATTTACGCCGCTCCCGTAGCGCCCGACGTGCCCGGTAAGCAGCGCCAGGTTAACCAGCGCCAGCACGTTGTCCACGGCGTTGTGATGCTCGGTGATGCCCAGCGTCCAGCAAAGCTGCGCGCGCTTGGCCTTGGCATAAGCGTGCGCCGTCTGGCGAATCACGTCCGCGGGCACGCTGGTCTCGCGTTCCGCGCGCTCCAGCGTGTATTTCTCGACGCACGCGCGATAAGCGTCGAATCCGCTGGTCGCATGCTGAATAAACTTCTCGTTGGCTAGGCCCGCATGAATAATTTCGCGCGCCATCGCGTTGGCCAGCGAAATGTCGCTGCCCACGTCAAGCCCAAGCCACGTGTCCGCCCACTGCGCCGAACTCGTCCGGCGCGGATCGATCACGTAGAGCTTCGCGCCGTTGCGAACCCCTTTCAGTACGTGATGGAAGAAAATCGGATGCGTCTCGCGCGCATTCGAGCCCCAAAGCAGGATGACGTCCGTCTCTTCGATTTCGCGGTACGAACTGGTTCCGCCGCCCGCTCCGAAAACCGTCGCCAGACCGACGACGCTTGGTGCGTGTCAAGTGCGGTTGCAACTATCGATGTTGTTGGTGCCGATCACCGAACGCACAAATTTCTGCGCCACGTAATTCAGCTCGTTGGTGGTCTTCGAGCAACTGAACATGCCGAACGTCCGCGGCCCGTGCTTTTCGACCTGCGCGCGAAATCCTGCCGCCACGCGGTCCAGCGCCTCGTCCCAACTCGCCGCGCGAAGCTTGCCGTTCTCGCGAATCAACGGTGTCTTCAATCTTTTACTGTTCCCGTTCTTCATGTCCGGCCCCTTACTCCCTCTTTTCAACCGCGATCACTCGTTTCCTTTTCCCAATCGATTTGTCCCCCACATGATAGCTCTTTTCCGAAGCGCATTCCTCTCCCGGCTCATTTCGAAACAAGTCGGCATAATTTGAATTGCAAAGGGGTGCGAAGCTCGGTTGGAGGAAAAAAAATATTGTGACTCTTGCAGTTGAGGCAAGTCCACTGCGGCGCGCGAGCAACTATCTCGCTTGTTCCTTTTGGAGTGCGGTTTACCCTGAGACTCGAAGGGCGGCTTGCCGCCGCTTTTCATCGCTACGCCAAGTCTTGCAAATAGAATGAGCTGCTATTAACGGGAAGATTTCCAGGCGGGTGGCCGTAGGTTGAGGTGCATGCTACTCCCTCTCGCATTGAGCGCAGCGAATGTGTCGGTTTTAAGGGTGCAGGTTTGTCTTCGCACTTGTGCCGTCTGGTAGCGGTCTGAGATTCCTTGAAGTCTGTTTGCTAACGGGAAGATCCGCAGCGTGACTGCACTTCCCCCGCAAGATCGGGGTCCATGATGGCCGTGCGGCCGTTCTGCGCGGAACAGACCTGCAACGACGTCATTCCCAGCGCGCCTCGCAGGTCCGCTCCTGCAAGGTTGGCGCCGTCTGTTTCCGCTCCGCGAAAAATGGCGCCCGTCAAACTGGCTCCGCGCAAATCCGCGTTCTTCAAGTCCGCGTCCAAAAAAATCGTTCCTTTGCACACCGCTCCTGTCAGGTTGGCATCTTCGAGCCGGGCGGAGGAAAGGTCCGTCTGTTCCAGGTTGGCAAACGAAAGCACGGCATGTCCGAGTTTGGCATCTCGCATGTCGCTGCGCGAAAGATCCGTGCGCAAAAGCTGGGCATTGGCCAGGTCTATAGCGTAAAGCGAAGCCCCGAACACTCGGGCGTTCGAAAGCACCGCGCTTTCGAATGTGCCGTAAGAAAGATCCGCGAAGCGCAAGTCCGCCGAGGCGAAATTTGCGCCGGTCGCGTTGGCCGAGACCAGCGCGGCGTGATCGAGCCGGGCGCGATCGAAAATTCCTGAGCGCAGCAAAGTTTCTCTTAAATTCGCGCCTCTTAAATCCGCTTCGGAAAGATAAATTCCTTCTAAGTTGGCTCGCCACAATTTCGCATTCACCAAAAACGCGCGGTAGGCGCGGGCATAGCGCAGATTCATTTCGTTCAGGCGCGCGCCGGAAATTTTCGCGACGTTTTCGTCGGTCCAGGGAGTTCCCTTCGGAAGCGGCGTCGAAAGCGAAGCTTCGGTCAGGTCCGCATATGGCCGGTAGCCTACAGATTGAAAAACGGTAGCGGCCCAGCGGCGTGGATCGGCGGCGGCCGCATTACCGGTTTTATCCGAAGGCAGGCCGCGATTCACGCCCAGGGAAATCACAAAAAGGATGCAGCCGACGGCGAGCGCCGCCCGCGTAGTTCCCAGAATCATTCGAATGACATTTTTGGATTTTGGCAGCCGGATATCGCCGGGCCGAAGGACGCGCGAAACCACAAAAGGAATGCTCGTAGCTGTCGCTACGGCAAAGGTCACCAGAAAAACGTGCAGCAAGGTTCCGCGAAAATCCTGGCGCGTCAGGTAGCGCAACCAGAAAAAGAACAGCGTTACCGGAACGATCCAATATGCAAGGATGGTCGAGAGCACCGATTCGAATGCGGTCATGGCCGCGCGCGATTCGCCTTGCCAGCGGAAATGCCGCCGCACCAGGCCCATCAAATACCACGGGCCGTCTTTTTCAAGCGTCTGCCCGTCAGGGAACACTGCGGGCAAGGCCGCCATGCTTCCCCACAAACGCAGCAGCAAAAAATGAAAGCGCAGCGAGAGAATCAGGAGAACAATGGGCCCGCCAAGAAAAAGTCCGGTCGTCGGCAGCAGATTGCCGAGTTGGGGGAAAGGAATAGCCGAGGAGTTCAACAGCAAGCGCACGTCGGTGGTGTAAATCATGAGTACGCAACAGAGCAGGCTCAGGCCGACGGTCAAAAAATAAAACCAGCGCGCCACTTTCGTTGCGTCGCCAATCGCTTTCGAACTGTCCACCGCGGAAATCGACTCGGGAAGCACCGCGTCAAAAAGATTTGTTCCGCCGAGGCGCCCGAACCACAAGCCGTCCGCGCCGTAAACGTTAGCGCCCATCAAATTGGCGCCTCGTAATTCCGTTCCTAATAAATTCGCGTTCTGCAAATTTGCGCGAACCAAACTGGCTCCTCGCAAATTGGCCATCGAAAGGTCCGCGCCGGCCAAATTTACGCGATGCAAAACCGCGCCTTGCAAATTCACGCCGGTCAAATCGGCTTTCGCGAGATTGACGCCGGAGAGGTCGGCTTTGGCGCCGGTTTCTCCTCCCGATTCCACCCACTGCTTGTGTTGATCCAACATTTCCGCGAGGTCGATCAGGGAAATTCCGATGGCGCCTTCCCGGCTTGGAGTTTCCTCAACGGCCGAAGGCTTCTCAACGTCGGAGGGTTTCTCCTTCGCCGAAGCATCGATCGTGATTTCGGTTTTCAATTCTTCGATTTCTTTGATTGCGTGGATGTCCGGAGCCATTCGAGCACTTTCCCCCCACGGATTTCCTTCGCCCATGCGCGCACCTGGCCGCGGATTCGCATTCGAATCGAATCCGCGCAATGCCAGCCCCCACTTTTGAGTCCGCAGTGAACTGTCGCTGGGCGCTCCAATCCTCTCTCACCTGCGCTGTGAAAATCGCCTGACCGGAAGTACAGGTTGCGCCAGGGGTAACGGTCGGGCAACCCAGTGGCCAGTAACCATGACAAGCCAAAGGTAAGGAAGCAGGAAAGAGGCTGCCGCCAGCCGAAGCGTGCGAGAAACGATTAGCGTGTGCTGCGCAGTTGTGAGCAGGCCGCCCGGCCACACCATCCTCGTTTAGTGCTCACTTTGCCCCTAGCGCTGTTTACCGGGAGCTGAGCAACTACACGCGACGGAGTCATCGCAGCAACCACCTTCCGCGAGAAAGTCTTCAGGAAAACGAAGGCATGTGCATTGCGACCCAGGCCGCGAAGCTCTGCCAGGTAGCGGTGTGGCCGAGCGGATGGCGGATTTGCTGAACGACGACCATGAAAATCGTCGACCAGATCGTTACGCGCTGCACCTTGCCTGTGGACCACCAGTCGTAACCGATCATCAGCAGAAGTAGCGGTGTGAAAGAGATGAGGTTCACAACCGGAAGCGAGTAAGGATCAAAGACCGGCCAACGGTCGAAAGCCGCATCCAGAAGCGAGAGGGTAGCGAACCACATCAGCCGCTTGTGCACTGTCGGCTGGAAACGGTTGCGATAACCGAAATAGACGAACGTCGAGAACATGAGCATGTCCGCGAGCGGGACGGCGTAGAACGCGCGCACTTCCTCGACTGTATCCGTGCCCGGTTGAGCCACATGGCGAGCAAGGCGGTCGCTCGCGGTCACCGTGCCCAGCGCGATCATTACAATGGCGAGTACAAAGCCGAGCAGGCCGAGACGACGATGGAGATCCACGCGGCGCGCCGTAACTAGAGAGATCTGGGTAATGAAGAGGATGATCCAAAGCGTGAACGCAGCACCATGGATGTGCACGAGCCGGTTCGGGAGGGGAGCTCGAAACAAGCCAGCCAGAAAGTACGTACGGGCAAACCCGATCAGGACGACGATCAGCGCGACAGCCGCCATCCCGGAGAAGAAGAGGTTGTCGTAGCGGAGATGCAGGTGCGGGCGCGCAGTGGCGGTGGCCATGAGTCCTCCAGGGGAAGTCTCGAAGAGGGGACGGGCGCAATGCGTGAGATTTTACACGAATCTTGTGCCCGGTTGGCCCGTCAAATCAGACATTTTGGTGGGAGAGATGATGAACTTTCAAAAACCGAGAACGAAGGTGTTTCGGATCACTCCAATCTTACTGCCGTTGATGGTGATCGTTTTCGTAGGAGCACTGATTAGCCGAGGATTCGCGCCGCTATGCCTCGCGGGGCATGGCGCGCGCGAGTAGAAGAACGGCGCCGCAAAACATCAGTGTGTCCGCTACGTAATTCAGGCCATTGGCGAGGCTGGCGCGTTCCACGATTCCGATCGGCACATAGACGACTAACTCCACGAAAAGCACGGTCAAGCCCAGCCACGTCGCGGCTGCGCGGGTTTTCTTGCCAACAAGCAACAGGGCGCTTGCGACGGCGTAAACCACGGCCGCCAGGTACGTCCAAACGGAATGTCCGTAAACGTACTCGGGAGTCAGCGGTTTCAGTGGAATGCCGGGAACGTGATCGCCGTGCAGGAATTGCTCGAAGCTGAAAAACAGCACGGGAATGGCAACGAAATATCGCGCAATCGTCGCAAAGATGTGCGTGCCGCGCTCGCGCCACTCCTTGGTGAGGCTGGCTGCCAGCGCGAGCGCGCCGCCGCTGAAGGATATTTCCCGCAGCGCGACCGTCAGCGCAAACCGATTTTGCGGATTTTGCGCCCAGCCCGGGGCGTGCATCAGCGCTACGAAAAGGAAGAACGTCAAGGCGAGCAAACTCGCCGAGAGACGCGCCTGAATCGCCGTCACCAGGCTGAGCGCGGCGGCAATAAAGCAAGCGCCTACGAAGTAAGCCCAAAACCGATGCCAGGGAATCCACGCCGGGATGATCGACGTGATGGCCTGCGTCACCGTGAAGTGTTCTGTGCCGAAGGCCGCGATGGGCGCCGCGTAGAAAAGCGGCCCGAACAGAATCAGCTTGTCGAATCCTCGCGCCTTCTGCCAATCGCCGCGAAGAAAAATTGCGGCCAGCCCGATGGCAAAAATCACTCCACCGACCGAATACGACCAAATCACCTCGCGTGGAATCGCGAGAAGAACTAGGACTGCCGACGAATTCGCAAAGCTGCCAATCACGACGATCCTTTTCCGTCCCGTTGCGCCCTAGCCTTATATCATGTCCGTCGGAGACTTGCAGAAAGTACCACATCGCAAAGCTGCTGAGGCAGGCACTCAGCAGCACAAGCTACATAAATCCTGGCATTCTAGCAGTAAATTATTCGTAACTCCTGATTAGTCTTCTCGGGCAAGTTGATTCGAGTACCCACTCTTCCCGATAATCCGGTTTACCGGGACTTGAGGGTGCTGGATTCCAACATAGGTTCTGTTACAATCCAGGCGCTGCAACCTTTCCCCGAATCTTCTTTAGTTGCGAGAGTTAGCGGCGGCTCTCACCGTGAAAAACAGAATGCCGTCAGGGGGCACTCTGTCCAAAGGCGTCCAGGTTCCCCCGGGGGCAACGACCGAATTATCTCTCCGGCGACGGCAGGCCACAGCAGTTGCGGGTGAGTGCTCTCGCCAAATGCTGATCAGCGGATGGGTCTACGCGCTGGCGGCAATCGGGACGCTCTTCCATTTTGTTTTCAATGGGCAATACGGCTACTTCCGCGACGAACTGTATTACGCGGCATGTGGTGAGCATTTGGCGTGGGGATATGTTGACCATGCTCCGTTCGTGGCACTGATTGCGCGGCTTAGCCGCGCAATCTTAGGAGATTCGCTGTTTGCCCTTCGGTTTTTTCCAGCGCTAGCAGCAGCGGCGAAGGTGTATTTGTCCGGTTGGATGACGCGGGAGCTCAACGGGGGGCGTTTTGCCCAGCTTCTCGCGGCTCTGGCTGCGCTGCTCGCGCCAATCTATCTCACCTTCGATAGTTTTCTTTCGATGAACTCGTTTGAGCCCGTGTTCTGGATGGCATGCGCGGCGATCCTGTTGCGGATTCTGAATGGTGGAACCGATAGACTGTGGCTGCTCTTGGGATTGGTTGCAGGGATTGGAATTTTAAACAAGCACTCGATGTTGTTTTTCGGCTCTGGTGTATTTGCCGGGTTGTGGTTGACGGGAGCGCGGCAAGAGTTTGCGAAGAGGTGGGTGTGGTTGGCCGGAGCGCTCGCCATCCTAATATTTCTACCTAATCTGCTTTGGGAAATAAGGCATGGCTGGCCGACAATCGCCCTTCTCCATGCGGTGATCGGGACAAAATATAGCAATGTGACTCCCTGGGAGTACATCTGGCAGCAATCGCTGCTGACGCATCCCTTGGCGACTCCGATCTGGCTTGCGGGGCTGTGGTACTTACTCTTCGATACCCCTGGAAAAAGGTATGCCGCGCTCGGCCTTGCGTATTTGATCGTGCTTGCAGAACTGATTACACTGCACGGGAAGATCTACTACCTAGCGCCGGCCTATCCCATGTTGTTTGCGGCTGGAGCGGTGTGGATCGAGACGCGAGTGCTGCCGCGCACGGGAATGTGGCTAAAGCCGGTGACCGTTGCGCTTTTGATCGTAGGTGGCTTGATTGCTGCTCCACTTGCAATGCCGATTCTGCCCGTGGAATACACGGTAAAGTATTGTCGATTCTGGGATGTCGAGGCAGTCCATGTGGAAAATATGCCGCTTGGCGACCTGCCGCAGTTTTTTGCGGATATGTACGGCTGGCCCGAGCAGGTTCAAGCGGTGGCACAGGTATTTAATGCTTTGCCGTCTCAGGACCGTGAAAAATGCGCGGTGCTTGCTTACAACTACGGCGAAGCTGGAGCAATAGATTATCTGGGGCCAGCCCGCGGTTTACCGAAGGCGATCAGCGGACACAATCAATACGCACTGTGGGGCCCGCGAGGCTACACCGGCGATGTGGTAATCGCTATCGGTTTCTCACAGGAACAGTTGCGACAAATCTTCGACGAAGTAAATCCGGCGATAAGGGTGACAAGCCAATACGCCATGCCCGAAGAAGCAAATTTGACCATCTATCTGTGTAGGAAGTCCAAAAGAACACTGCGAGAAATGTGGGCAAAGTTAAGTTGGCTCGGATGAGGCAACGGGACTTGCGCCGTGCTGTCCGTTGAGATTCTTCGCCCATCCCCGGGACGGTGTCGCCGTTCGCTAGGGTAATACCCGAAGCGCCTATTGAAGACGTGGGACGGGGGCCTCCGCAAACCGGAAATTTTCGTTCCAGTACGAACTTGGGAGGTTACCCCGTTTATCAGGCACAGGGACTACTTTAACCGCGGTACACGTCTAGTATTTCGCGGAGATAACACTCGCTTCTCTATATCGGATACGCTAAGGTCGGGCGCGTTCCAGCTTTTGCGTCGGGAGAAGTGATGCTTTCGCCTCAAGTCACAGTGAAACGTCCGGCGGCCGTCACCGGTGTCACGCTATTGCAGTTCTTGCTTGGATTCTTATGGCTGGGCATAACACTTTACCTGCTTCTTATTTCGCGGTCGGCAGGAATGAAGCAGCAACCCGACTCTGCAGCGGTCATACTCGGTTTGGAAGTTGCAGCCGCAGTCGTGGCGCCTGGAGCTGTCTTCGGCTTGATTGCCGCGTACGCGCTGCACAAAGACAGAGTGTGGGGTTGGTGGCTCTCGCTGTTAATCAACGCGGCCTTCGCGGTGATACTGACCTACAGCATGATTGACGAGGGTTGGGATGGCCTCGACCCGGAGATGGTTGGTTTTACTCTGCTGTCCTTGATGCCCGTCATTTTGTTGTTTCTTCCTGTCGTCCGGCAGTTCTATTGGCGCAAACCCGCGACGGTCCAAAGTGAAAGAACTGTCTCTTAATTGCTGGTAGGGAAACGCTCGGTGCGACGAGAAATTCCACCAGTTTCGTTCGAGGACGGCCTTGTGGGATTTCGTGATCCAGATTAGATTTAACCGCGTGACTATGAAATATATAGTTTTGGCAACCTGGATGTTGGTTGTGGCGGTCCTCTCGATTGTTTACATCAATACGAATATTGGTAAGCATCCTGAGCTAACCGGCCTCGTGCTGATTCTTTTCTTTGCTTTTATGGGCATCATGGTGGGAATCAGTTTCATTTTAAGAAAGTTGGATGACGAAAAAACGAAGAAATAATCGAACGTAGTGGAAGAAGTGAGCGGCAGTCAGGAGCAAAGGCAAAAACTTAAACGGATTCGTGTTTGCATTTCCTCTTTCCCTGAGGGGGATTTCTCACTCCGCTGCGCTCCGTTCGAAATGACGGGTGGCTCTCTTCCGGGCAATTCCAACAGCGCTGGGGCACGTCCGTCATTCCGAACGAAGCAGGCCGAGGTTTGTTCTTCCGCGTTCGCTCCTGCGAAGGCGTCGGCCTGCGGATGTGAGGAATCCCTCTTCTGTTTTTTCAAGTCGCCATCCGCTTTAGAGGAAAAGGTGCGAAGAGGGATTTCTCGCTACGCTCGAAATGACGGATATAAAGCCCCGCCGGTACCCGGTCGCGAGCCTTTTGTTCTTCATGTGCGGCGCCTGGTTGCCAAGGGAGCACTGCGCCTGGCGGAGCGAAGCAAAAGGGGCATGTCGTTGAAGTGCGCTTGCCGGAGGAAATTCGCGCAGGAAAAAGTGTAGCCGACAGCGTGGGGCGTCTGGCGAGGCACGCTCGCGAAAATTTCTTGACGCAACGGGAGGACATCAGCAGGAATCCACGGCAAGTGACTCTGCAAAAAACCTGAGCCGGGGTGCTTCGCTGAGGGGCCAAGGCACCCCGGCTGATCCTGCCCGCCTCCGCAGTGTGCGAGCAAGAAACTCGGAAGAAATTGTTGCCGCAGGCAGATGCAGAAATCCGGCAACTGGAAGCTGCGGACTTTGGTCTAGCGGAATGCGCGGCGAACCGGTGGGACTTGCGGCTTCGCCAAGAGAATCTATCTATCTTCCTCGCTGCGGAGAAATTCGTAGCGCTCGATCGCGGCTACCACTCCGACGGCGCCTTCATCGCGCGGCTCGGTGCGCTGCACGCGGCCAAGGCAACGGACACGCACAGGACCGGCCATGGTAATTTCGTTCGGCAACGTCAGGAGAATCTCGACCGGCGAACCTTCTTTGACGTCCTTGGAAAGATAGAAATAGACTCCGCGGGAACTGACGTCCCGCGACTCAGTGCTGGTTTCGCCAACGGCGGCGCCGGTTGTCCAGCGCACCGTGAGCGGCAGCCGCATGGTGAATCGTTGCGTGGTGCGGCGTTCGGAACCCGTCAAGACAGCCCTCCTGACCCAAGCCAAAGTGTATCCGGCAAGGGGCTAGCGGACAATAGGACTCCCGATACAAAATCGATTCAATGCTGAGAAGTACGAATGTACTAGGACAATTTAGGACTTGGCGGTGAGTCGATGGTGAGGAGTTGGCGCACAATTCTAGGGCTCCGGCCTCACCCATCGTGGCGTAAATAACTGAAATAAAATGGCTTATGAGCAACAAGATGGCGCCAGAGGCGAAGTCACTGGGTAATCCTGCTCTTCTTAGGTTTCTTGGCCGAAGCGCTTGATGTCTTCGGGGCCTTCCTGGAGCTT
>JAWOLO010000508.1:0-2565 GCA_033853375.1 Terriglobia bacterium | reverse complement strand
TCTTATATTTTCCCTCAAGAACGATGCGAACCGCCTCGGAATAAATGCGATGCTCTTCCTTCAGGATTCTCTCGGACAGCGATGCTTCCGTGTCGTCGTCTTTCACCGGCACAACCGCCTGAACAATAATCGGTCCCGCGTCCAGATTCTCATCCACAAAATGCACCGTGCACCCGGCGAATTTCACGCCGTATTCGAGCGCCTGACGCTGCGATTCCAATCCCGGAAACGACGGCAGCAGCGAGGGATGAATGTTCAGGATGCGATTCGGAAATTTCGCCACAAAATATGGCGAGAGCAGACGCATGTAGCCTGCGAGGCAAACGAGATCCACTTTGTACTCGTCGAGAACGACGGCAACCTGGCGATCGTAAACTTCGCGTTCGAGGCCTTTCGAAGGAATCACGCGCGTGGCAATGCCGCGCGCTTTTGCGCGATCAACTCCCGGGGCGCCCTCGCGGTTGCTGATGACAATGGTGATTTCCGCGTTCGGAATGCGACCGGCTGCCACCGATTCCGCCAAAGCCTCGAAGTTCGAACCACGGCCGCTCAAGAGCACGCCAATGCGCTTGGTCATAAGAAAGGAAACTTAGCACAGAGGCTCCACCACACAAAATGCGCCTCCTACATTCCGGGAAGGAAGCTCAATTAGGACGCTCCGAGGAAATGCCCGGCTCCATGGACGTAGCAGGCTCCATTGCCGTGAGAAGCGGGCCGGCGGCGCTATCGGCAGATTCAGTGGCTGCGGGCGCTGTTCGGGCTGTCCAACGGCGGGAAGCCATCTGAAAGAGCCAGAGAATTCCTCCAAGAATGACAAAGAACATCAGCCAGTGGAGCAGTGTCGCTAGGAGCGCGGCATCAAGGACCGGCCATTCGAATCGGAACTGCCGCAGAACACTCCCGCGATCAAGCATCCAATGCCAGGCGGTATGGGCCACAATCGCGGAGAGAATGATTGTTCCCATGCGTTCGGCAACCGCATAACGGAAGAAAAGCTGCAACACAGGAATAAGCAGGATGAGGACAAGGAGCTGGCCCAATTCGACGCCGACGTTGAACGAAAGCAATGACGTGAGGAGATGCGTGCCGGCAAATTGCAGCGACTGACGCAGCGCGAACGAGAAACCGAAACCATGCACCAAACCGAAGCCAAAGGCAATCATCCAGCGACGTTGCACACTGCCGGCGCCGGCGATGTTCTCCAGCGCCATGTAGACGATGGAAGCGGCGATGAGCGTTTCAATCAACGGCGGGAACCACA
This sequence comes from Terriglobia bacterium, assembly GCA_033853375.1. GTDB lineage: Bacteria > Acidobacteriota > Terriglobia > Acidiferrales > UBA7541 > Acidiferrum. The sequence goes on along the minus strand of JAWOLO010000508.1, from coordinate 1,304 downwards.
GAAAATCCGGCGCGAAGTTATACGCCGAAGCGATCAAGGTGATCGAATGCGCCACAGTAAACGCGGTAACCACGGGAATCAGCGCCCGAAGGCGCCGGAACGGAATTACCAAACAAAACAGAAACAGAAGATGGTCGGTGCCATCGAGGATGTGGAGAAAGCCCAAGTCCACAAAGCGCAGCGCCGCTTGATGCCAGCGGGGGTCAAGACGAACCAGGCCTGGGTCGCCATCGAATTCGAAGGCCCGCACTTCCCCGCCGGGAAGAACGAAGCGAACCACGGTGATAACCCGCAATCCCAAGCGCGCAAAGCGCGGCTGGATGGAAAAGCGCGCGCGATCGGACTGAATCGGCGTGTCGAACAAAACATCCAACAGTGTCTGGTCCCAATAAATGTCCGTGGACTCCGGAAGCGGCGGACTGGAGACGTGAGCTATGGCGTTTTCATACGAACTGAACGAGAAATCCGACGGAAGCGAAATGCGCGTGGCCATCACTTGCGGATTGGGAAGAAGATTGTCTCCTTCGTACATTTCGAAGAAGCCCGCAATCCAGAGCTTGGCCGCCCCAGGGAGTAAAGCGGAGGCGCGCGCGATGTCGAGATAGCCTGGTCCGCGCTGAGGAAAGCTGATGTCGCGCATGGCTTTCAGCGGCACGCGAACGAGCACGCGAAGGTGCTGCCCTTCTGGCTTGACGAACATCTGCACCGTGACATCGTTGGGAATGTCGTGAGCGCGCGCGAAGCACGGCAGTATGAGAAACAACGCGCCGAGAAGCGCGCAACGAATTCGAAACACGTGATTCATCAACGGCCCTCTATTTTGCGACATATCCCGCCGGCAGAACCTTGTGCGGATCGACGCGCACGACCAGGTACACGATTTGGTCCGAGGTGATTTCGCTGAACCAGTGCGGCGTGTTAGGAGGAATGATAACCACGTCTCCGGGGCCGATTTTGCGAGTCACGCCATTCTGAATCGGGCCGCCGCGCGTACTGGGGCCATTAAGAATTGTGACGACGGGATGGTCTGCAGGAAACTCGGACGTATTGTCCATCGAGCCGCCGGTCACGAGCGTCGCATTGCCTTCGATGACGTGATAAATCTCGGTGATCTGGCTGTGCTCGATTCCGCCGCCTGCCTGCGCGCCGGAGGTTTTGGAGCGATGCACCACTCCGACGCCCACGTTATATTCGCCGTTGATGCTCACGACACGGATGGCTTGATCACTGACACGATCTGAAGCCGTCTTCTGCACAAGAGATTGAATTTCGGCGTTGCTGACGTCGGTGGCGGTGCCGCGAGG
>JAWOLO010000507.1:0-3322 GCA_033853375.1 Terriglobia bacterium | reverse complement strand
TGGATCGGTCCCACGCGCTCGTTTATTACCGCGGGCATCGTCATCACCGTTTTTGCACAAGGGATTTTCCTGGTCAATTTTCTGTGGAGCCTTTTCCGCGGCGAAAAAGTGAAAGAGTGCAACCCTTGGCGCGCCACCACACTCGAATGGAGTGTGGCATCGCCATCTCCGGCCGATGATTTTGGCGCCTGTGAGCCGGTTGTTTATCGCGGGGCTTATGAATTCGGCATGCCCGGCCTAGCCGACGATTTTATTCCCCAGCACGTTGCCCCAGATCGCGTGGTCAAGGCAAAATAGAGAATTGGAATAAAAAGGAAGCGAGCAATCTAGATTCTTATGCCGGGCGCAACGGCCACTCCGGACATTGAACTCATCATCGAAGACTCCCACGGCGGTGGCGGTGGGGGACGGCCACCGGATGGCGGCGATGACGGGGATCGCGGCAGGTATCGGCCTGACCGGCGTCCTTCGCCGAGGAGGTTTTCGACGGGAATCGCCATCGGCATGGTTTCCATCCTGATGTTCTTCATGGCGCTGGCCAGCGCCTTTCTTCTTCTGCACCACAGCAGCAGGGTGTGGGTCGCGGTGCGGCTGCCGCGAATTCTCTGGGCCAACACCGCAGTTCTTCTTGGAAGCAGCTTCACGCTGGAGCGCGCGCGATTGCGGCTGTCTCATGGAGACGTTTCCGGATTTCGCAAGTTGTGGTTCGTGACCACGGTGATGGGGCTGCTCTTTGTTGCCGGACAACTGGTTGCCTGGCGCGAGCTGGTGGACCAGGGCGTGTACATTGCGAGCAACCAGGCCAGCAGCTTCTTTTACATATTCACTGGCGCGCACGGTGTGCACTTGCTCGGAGGCGTGGTGGCGCTGCTGTTTGTTTTGCTGCGGAATTTTGGAGAGTCGCAAATCTCGAGGTCGCTGGCGGCGGAACTCACTTCGTACTACTGGCACTTCATGGATGGGCTGTGGATTTTCCTATTCGCGCTTCTTTATTTGGGCAGGTAGATTCGAATCTGCCGCGTCTTAGCACTGCAGGAATTCGGCGATAGCCTCCACCACGCGTGCGATCTGATCCTTCCGCAATTCCGGATACATCGGTAAAGAGAGAACTTCTTGCGCGGCGCGCTCCGCGTGAGGGAAGTCGCCTTGCTTGTAGCCCAGGGACGCGTACAGCGGCTGCAGATGCAAAGGATGCGGGTAGTAGACGGTGCTGCCGATTTTCCGCGCAGCTAAATGCTGCTGGAGGGCGTCGCGGCGCTCGGTTCGAATCGTGTATTGGTGGTAGACGTGTTCGAAACCGTCTGGTTCGCGAGGCGGCATGATTCCCGGAACTTGCTGAAGCAGGCGCGTGTACTCCGCGGCATTCGAACGCCTCGCGCGCCTCCAATCCGCAAGATGGCGAAGCTTCACCCGCAAAATGGCCGCTTGAATTTCATCGAGACGGCTGTTCCAACCGGGCTCGCTACTCAGATATTTGGCGGTCTGGCCGTGATTGCGCAGCGTGCGAAGACGCGCAGCAATTTCGGCGGAGTTCGTGACGATCATTCCCGCATCACCGTAAGCGCCAAGGTTTTTTGTAGGGTAGAAGCTGAAGCAAGCTGCGTCGCCGAAAGAACCGACGCGGCGTCCTTTGTAGACTGCGCCGATGGCCTGCGCGCAATCCTCAATCAACGGCAGCTTGCGTGACTTTGCGAAAGCTGCAATCGGGTCCATGTCCGCCGCGAGACCGTAAAGATGCACGGCGATAATGGCACGCGTGCGCGGGGTGACACGGCGCTCCAATTCGGAGGGATCGAGCGTGTAGGTCTCCGGTCGGATGTCGACAAAGAGTGGTTCAGCTCCTAATGCGCTGACGGCGCTGCCGGTGGCAACGAATGTGGACGTTGGCAGAAGCACTTCGTCGCCTGCTTGAACGCCACACACGCGGAGAGCAAGGATCAACGCGTCGGTGCCGGAAGCGACTCCGATGCCGTGAGCCACGTCGCAAAGTGCAGAGATTTCGTCTTCGAGAGCTGCGCCTTCGCGTCCAAGAATAAACTGTTGCGAAGACAGCACGCGTTCGATGGCCGCGCGAGTTTCTGCGGCGATTGCCGCGTATTGGCCAGACAGATCAAATTGCGGGATGGGTTCGAGCGCAGAATTCAGTTGTGGATGCGTGCTCATAGTGCTGTTGAAGCGTCCTTTAGTATACGCGAGCGCGGGCTGTGCGGGTTTTGCGACGCGACAGATATAATGCCTGGCTGCCGCAGGCGATCCTGCCGCTATGAGATAAGTCTGCGACACTATTCGAAGAAACATGTTTGCTAACCGCACAAAGTGGGACATGACGCCGAACCGCTTGAGCGAAGCTCTGGCGCAACATCGCGCGGCAGGGAAGCCTCTCGTGGATTTGACGGTGTCGAATCCGACGGAATGCGATTTTGTGTATGACGAGCGCACCATTTTGGAGGCGCTGCGCAATCCTCAGGCGCTCAAGTATGAGCCAACAGCGAGGGGCCTCGTCTCTGCGCGGCAGGCAGTGTGCAAATACTACGCGGAGCATCACGCCGCAGTGGGCATCAACGACATTGTCTTGACCACGAGCACAAGTGAAGCGTATTCGTACGCGTTTCGCTTGCTGTGCAATCCGGGCGACGAGGTTTTAGTTCCTGCGCCGAGTTATCCGCTCTTTGAATTTCTCGCGGACATCCAAGACGTGAAGCTGGTGCGCTATCCACTGATTTACGACCACGGTTGGCAGATCGATTTTCACGCGCTAGAGCAGGCGATTGCGCCGCGCACGCGTGCGATCATCGTCGTGCATCCCAACAATCCGACGGGGCATTTTGCTAAACGTGCGGAAGCGGAGAAGTTGAATGCTATCTGTGCGGCCCGCGGGCTGGCGTTGATTGTGGACGAGGTGTTTCTGGATTTTGGTCTGAGCGCCGAGCGACTTTCCAGCTTTGCCGGAAATCGGGAGGCGTTGACGTTCACAATGAGCGGACTATCGAAGATTTGCGGCTTGCCGCAAATGAAAGCGGCGTGGCTGGTGACAAGTGGACCGGAAGAAATGAAAAGCGAAGCGCTCGCTCGGCTCGAAGTGATCGCGGACACTTTCCTCTCAATGAACGCACCGGTGCAACTGGCTCTGCCATCGTTCCTTTCGCAACGGCGCGCCTTTCAAGAACAATTGATGGCGCGCGTTCGACGGAATTTGGTGGAACTGGACCGTCAACTCGCGTTGCAGAAAGTTTGTAGCCGCCTCGAGGTAGAAGGTGGCTGGTACGCCGTGCTGCGCGTGCCAGCAACGCGTTCCGACGAAGAACTCGCTCTTTCGTTGCTC
>JAWOLO010000506.1:0-26048 GCA_033853375.1 Terriglobia bacterium | reverse complement strand
CCATAGCGCAGATCCTGCCAGAGCGTCTGCATCCGCGTTCCCCTGCCTCCCGATCACTTCCGCTGTTTTCTTATTCCTGCCCAAGCCGTCTTCGAAGAGCCACACGCGCTACTTGAGCCGAATCCGGTCGAAAGCGTCCCACTGCGACATGTCCGAAAGAATCACCTTGTCTCCGACCTTTAACCCATCCCGGATTTCGATCGTGTTCACCGAGCTGCGCCCCAACTTAACATTGACGCGCACGGCCTCCGATCCGTCATCCACCAGCTTGAAGATTCCTATCGTGCTATCCGATTGCCCATTTACGGGCCGGCCCACGTAAAGCACATCTTTGAGGTTCTCCAGTTCTATGGTTCCGTCCACGCTCAAATCCGCTCGCGCGCCCTGCGGCAGAGGGTCAGTGATACGCACGTCCACAGTCACCGTGCCGTTTTGTACGGAGGGGTCGATGCGCGAAACCGTGCCGTCCACGATGCCGTTTCGCGTGTCGATCGTAGCCTTCTGCCCTATGGCTACATCCTTCGCTTGCGTTTCCGGTATTTTGATTTCCGCCTTCAGTTTCTTCGGATCGGCCACTCGTGCCAGATTCGTTCCAGGCGTCACTTGCTGTCCTTCCTCGACCGGCACGAGCTGTAGCACTCCTTCGATCCCCGCGCGAAGATGCAGGGCGTCGTACTGGCTTTTCTTTAGGTTATAGAGCACGCGCTGCTGCTCGACTTTCGCTTCCTGCGCTGCCAGTTGGGCCGCAGCGGAATCCGTGGCCACCCGCGTGCGTTCTTCTTCCAGTTGAAGGCGAATCTTTAACTGCTCCTCTTTGACTCTGGAGAGATCCTCAATGTGGCTGGACTGAATGCCTTCCTTCAGGAGTTTTACGTCGACGTCATGCTGCAAGCGGGCCTGTTCATAGTCGCTCCGGACCGATGCTTCCGTGGACTTTTGGTTCATCAATTGGCTGTTGACCTGAACTTTCAGGTTGGCGAAATCTGCCTCCGCCCCCTTAAGCTGATACTCGGCATCCAACAGGTCGCGCTGCAACTGCGGATCGCTCATTTCCAGTATGACCGAATTGGGATGCACGATGGCCCCGGGCCGCAGAACGATTCTTTCCACAGTGGCGCTCGTTTGTGCCGGAATCCAGCGAATGTCTTCAGGTACCAGCGTTCCCAGGCCGCGCACTTCCCGCAGCATGGGCCCGCGTTTCACTTCATCGGTCCAGATCGTCGCTCGGTCCACGGTGGGGGCTGCCGGTCGCAGGCGCGAAAGGCCGTAGCTCACACCGGCGATAAGGAGGAAGGCCACTGAGCCGTAGATAATTCGGCGGATTTTTTTTGCACGTGCGTTAGAAGGTCTTTGAATGTCCATAATTAATGTCCGTTCTTTGAAACGCAACTCCCATGCCCAAGGTTCCCTGCCGTAAGTCCCCCATCATCAGAGGATTAGCGGAGGTCCGCAAAGCGATGTTAGATTAGGTTCCCCGAAAGTGGGATTGCTCGTCCCATGTCCGAACACGTTAGCGCTAGCTGCACTCCAACGCAAGGAACTCGGAGTCCGCGCAAACAACTGCGAAAAAATTGGGTCGGGAATGCGCCTTCTCGATTATAACCCTAATGCTTCCTACTTCCTGCGGTCTCGGAGCCCCAAGAAACCGCATCACCCATTCTGCCGGACCGAACCTGATATCACCCTAAGGTCTTTTTGGTATGTAGGGTGCTTACCTACCACTAGGAAGGAAGTCTACATACCCGAATGCCTAAACGAAACAGTCGCTACCAAAATCGCACCGAGTTCCTGCAGGGCACTCTGGACATGCTTATCCTGCAGACTTTGCAATGGGCGCCTCGCCATGGATACGCGCTAAGTAAGGCCATTCGCACAAATTCGGGCGAAATTCTGAAGGTCGACACCGGCTCTCTGTATCCGGCGCTACATCGGCTCGAGCGCAAAGGCTGGGTTGCCGCGGAATGGAAAACATCGGAACTCGGTCCACGACTCCGTGTTTATCGCTTGACGGAAGCGGGACGGAAGCAATTGATTTCCGAACGTTCGCGATGGGAACGGCTCACCGCGGCCATCGCCGGAATCTTGAATCCTGCCAAAAAGGAGGACATTTCATGAAATGGGCCCTCTGGCGGAGAAAACGGCGCAATGAAGAATTGCACGAAGAGATTCAGGCGCATTTGCTTCTTGCGGAGCGCGAAGCCATCGAGTCCGGGCAAACACAAAAAGAGGCTCGCTATTCCGCCCGCCGCGAATTCGGAAACGTAAGCGTCGCCGAAGAAGTCACGCGCGACATGTGGGGGTGGCGCTGGGCTGTGGATTTCCTTCAAGACGTGCGCTATGCAATTCGAAGCTTTCGTCAACGCCCTGGCTTTGTCGCGGTCGCGCTGCTGACGCTGGCGCTCGGCACGGGAGCGACCACGATGATGTTCAGCCTAGTCAGTGGCGTGTTGCTCAAGCCTCTACCCTATCCTCAACCCAATCGGCTTGTCGCTGTGAACGGTCACACCGATGGGTGGAACGAGAAAATCTTCGGAGAACAGAAGCTCGCCTATCTGGATTTTCTCGATTGCCAGAGCGAGAGCCATTCGCTCGACTTGGCCGCGCTAGTTTACAACGGAGGTACGCTCAGTACGCCCGGCGATCCCGAGTACTTGGATGATTATTATGAAATCTCGGCGGAGCTGTTTTCTGTCGTCGGTGTGCCCTTGGCGCTTGGCCGCGCTTTCCTGCCGGAAGAGGACCGGATTGGTGCCACGCCTGTTGCCATCTTGGGCTACAGTTTTTGGCAACGGAAGTTCGGCGGAAGATACGATGTGCTGGGCAGTTCGATCGGTCTCGAACAAAAGCGGTACACGATTGTCGGTGTTGCGTCCGCCGGATTCCGCCTGTACGGAGACGAGGCGGAGGTATATACGCCTCTCGGCCAAGATGCGGCAGGGTATTTGCGCAATCGCGCGGCGCAACCGGTCCATGTTGTGGGACGTCTGCGGCCCGGCGCGACATTGGCGCAGGCTCAAGCAGAAGTGGCACTGACGGGAAGCCATTTGGCGCAAGCTTACGCGGACACAAACAAGGGCCGCTCGTTGCTGGTCAAGCAGCTGCAGCCGCCTGTTGGTGACGTGGGGTCCACGCTCTGGCTGCTCCTGGGCGCTGTCGCACTCGTTTTGTTAATTGCATGCGCCAACGTGGCCAGTTTGATGCTTGCACGCGCCATTTCCCGCGAACGCGAGTGTGCAATGCGCGTGGCTCTCGGCGCGAGCCGAGGACGGCTGGTGCGGCAGTGCTTAACGGAGAGCGCGTTGCTCAGTCTCGGTGGTGCCATTCTCGGTGTGATGCTTGCCAATTGGAGCCTTCAGTCTTTTTTGGCTTTCTGGCCGGGTGATTTGCCTCGTGCCGAAGAAGTGCAACTGGATTGGCGCGTGCTCGTTTTCGCTATCGGCCTGGCCCTTTTGACCAGCATCCTTTGCGGGCTGGCGCCGGCGTGGCGCGCGCCGGTACGCGAAGTGGAACAGATTCTGCGGGCCGGAGCACGGACGGTAACCGCCGGGACGCGCCGCTTGCATTCCGCGTTCGTCGTGTCAGAAATGGCGCTGGCGATTATTCTTCTGGTTGCTGCCGGCATGCTCGGACGCACGTTGTTGCATGCTTCTTCGCTCGATCCCGGACTCGACATCCGCAATCTCCTGGTCATGCGCGTAGGCCTTTCTCCGTCCACGCTCGCCGATCCTTCTAAGATTCCCGCCGCCTGGCAGGATTTGATCGACCGCGCGCGGCGCGTACCGGGCGTGCAGTCCGCCACCGCCGTGGATATTGTTCCGATGCGCCAGGGCAACAACGAATACGGCTATTGGACGACTGCCGATGTCCCGTCTGAAAATAAGCGACCCATGGCGCTGGCGAGCAGCGCGATGCCGGATTATCTGAACGTGATGCGCATTCCATTGCTCGAAGGGCGGTTTTTTGATGACCACGATCGCTTGGGAGACGAACCGGTGATCGTGGTCGACGAAGTTCTAGCAAGAAGCGCGTTCGGAGGGCAGGATGCCCTCGGCAAAAATTTGTGGATCCCCGATATGCCTTGCCCTCAGCCAGACATCAACAAATTTGTGGAATGTTCCGGGCCGTTCAAAATCGTCGGCGTCATCGGTCACGTGCGCTACTGGGGCCTGGCGGGCGATGATCAAGCTCAACTTCGCGCGCAGTTTTATTACCCCTTTGCCCAAGTGGCTCCGCCGTTTTTGACCCGCTGGTCGCAACTCATGTCCATCGCGGTTCGCACCACGGTTCCGCCCTTGACTGTCGTCGAGCCGCTGCGGCGCGCTTTGCGCGGAGCTGCAGGGGACCAAGTGCTCTATCAAGTGCGCACGATGGAGCAGCTTGCGCACAACTCGCTTGCCATGCAACGTTTCCTGTTGCTCTTGTTTGGGGTTTTCGGCGCTTTAGCTTTGGTCCTCGCGTGCATCGGCATTTATGGCGTGCTCGCTTACTTGACGGGCCGGCGCGTCCCTGAAATCGGCTTGCGTATGGCCATCGGTGCAAGCCCCGCCGAGGTCACCTGGCTGGTGCTACGTCAAAGCCTGGGAATGGTTTGCGTGGGCATCGGTATTGGCATCGTTGCCGCCTTGGCTGCTGGGCGCATTTTGGAGAACCTGGTCGAGGGAATGCAACCTACCGCTGTCTCAACCTTTATGATTATGACCCCGTTTCTGGTCCTGGCGGCGATGCTCGCGAGCCTTGTGCCGGCGCGTCGTGCCAGCCGTGTGGATCCCGTGAATGCCCTACGCCAGGAGTAGGTAGGAACCTGCGTCAAAACCGTAAGACTGGCGAAAATAAAAAAGTCGTCACACTCCGTGGAAGAAGCCTTCACTAAATTCTTGCAAGTTGTCTCGTTGCACGAATTTGCTGCGCTGCGTCCATTAGATCGCAGACGACAATTGAGGGCTCTCCCAGCCTCGAATATGAGGGGAAATAATTGACAGTTCCCTGTTTCTTCTTAGAAGCTATTTCAAAACGCTCCGTAAGACGATCAGGATGCAGGCGATATGGAAAAATCCACCGATAGATAGTCGGCGAACGGTTATAACGCACAGTGAGTCGCCGATAGTTGCCCAGCCAAGCGATGGTGCGTTCGATGATCCAGCGACGCTTGTAGCGCCGCAAGACTCGCCGGTCTTGCATCGGCGGCTTGCGCCGACTTTTCCGGTGGGGCACGATCAACTCTATGCCGCGCCCTCGCAACTGCTTCCGCAACCCATCGCTGTCATAGCCGCGATCAGCGATCACGCGTTGCGGTTTCTGTCGCGGCCTTCCGGGATGATGGCGTCGCCTCACGCGGATCGACGCCAGCGTGGTCTCCGCGAGTTTAACTTCGGGGCACCTACCAATCCAGCCGAACGCATTAAGTCGCACTCTTGGAGGCGGTTCTCACCCCTGCGGGGCTGAGCAAACCCTCGTCGCGCGCGATTTTGAATTCCTCTCGGAGAGGAGTTTCTCAAGAATCTCCGGGATCTCAAAGATGGCGCGGTTCTCCTGTTGCGCAACATTCCTCTGAAACTCGGCCAGCGTGGCGGGGTCCAGCATCTGCTTTACTCCGGTCACTACATCTTTGAAACTCTTGAGCACGATGCCTACGCGGTTTTGTCTTACCCATTCGGCGTTATAACGCTCCTGTGGCAGGGTCCAAGCGTTGCATTCGATGAGAACGGGGAGCTTCATAGCCATCGCTTCCGCGATACTGCCGGGACCGGGCTTGCCAATCAAGAAATTCGCCGCCCGCATCAGTTTGCGAACTTCGGTGGTGAAACCAACGACGTGCAGGGGCATCCTCCACTTGTGGCTACGCAATTTGGCGGCAAGCTTTTCGTTGCGACCGCAAATCAGGACGAGCTGCAGAGGCAAGCTCGCCGCGTCCAGCCGCTTAGCAATGTCGAGCATGGCTTTCGATCCGTGGCCACCGAAGAGGACGATGCCCGTTGGCAAAGCCGCTTGCAAACGCATTCCCTCCCGCAACTTCGCAGGATCAGAATCGTCCACAATATAGAAGTCTGGGCGCAGAATCATTCCTGAGGTTCGAAAGATGTGTGCCTCGTCGTGCCCCATGGCACGAGCTTGCTCTGAGACTTTTTCCGTGCCGGCAATGACGTACTGTTCCTTGATAGGCTCGATCCAGAACCGCGGCGGGAAATCGGCCAAGTCCGTAATGAGCGTGACGAACGGGCGACCGGGATAAATGTTTCTCCAGCTCTCGCAGAGCTGCCGATTGAAATGAGGAATTACAGAAACCAGGAGGTCGGCCGGATTCTCTCGCCAAAACTGCTCCAGCAGTTGTACCAACCGGCGATGAAACAAGCGGATGGTAGCCTGAAGCAAACGGAGCGAATATACACTGCCAAGGGTCCAGCCGTTTTGCAGCAGGATGTTGTACAGTTGCTGGATGCGGATGCCCGTCAGCTTGTGAAGCAGGTCCAGGCGATCGGCAAGATCCTGAAATTGAACTAGCTGAACGCCCCAGTCGCGTTGCTGTTGGGAAATAATCGTTTGCAGCGCAACTGCGGCGTTGCGGTGTCCTCCACCTCCATCATGAAAGACAATGTGAATCTTCTTCACTGAGCACATTGTGGCACGTCTTGCCAAGCTCGAAGCCTAAGCATATTCAATGCCATGTGGATAATGTTACAAATCTTTTGTGTTCAATGAGTTCCATGAGCACATTAACCTAGATTTCGCAGCCTCTTCACAGGCTGTTCATATCCAGATACCACTATCGGTTCATGCGATGCGACCTTCATGTTCACTCGATTGCCTCTGGGATGTTTGACCTGCCCGGTCTGAACCGGATTTGCCGCGAGTGCTACAACCAGCCCGTCGCGGTGTACAACCGCATGAAACAACTCGGCATGTCAATTGTTACTTTGACGGACCATGACTCTATCGAGGGCTCCGAACCGCTACGGCGGTATCCGGACTTCTTCTTGAGCGAAGAGGTGACGGTCCGAATGCCGAGTGGAACGAAGGTGCACTTAGGTGTTTACGGGATAACCGAGCGCGACCATGTGGAAATCCAACGGCGGCGAAATGATTTCATTGCACTCCTGATGTACCTAACGGAACGAAGGTTGTTCTTCAGCGTGAATCACGTCTTCTCCGGTTTGACAGGCCGCCGCGAAGAAGAGGACTTCGAGTGGCTTGCCTCCTACGTGCCGGCATTCGAGACACGAAATGGGCAGATGTGGATGGTTGCCAACATCAGCGCGGCCCTTCTTGCGGCCGAGTTGGGCAAGATTGCAATTGCGGGAAGCGATTCACACACCATCGCAGGCGCGGGGAAAACGTACACGGAAGTGCCTGGCGCCCGGACGGTCGACGAGTTTTTCGCCAGACTACGCACCGGGCAGGGACGCATCCGAGGCGAACACGGAAGCTACTCCAAGCTGACTGCAGACGTTTTCCAAATTGTGAGAGCACTCTTTCTCGACAAGCCGTGGGCCCTGGTTCTTTCACCGTTGGCGCTTCTTGTCCCGTGCGTCACGCTAGGTCACTGGATCCATGAAATCCGCTTTTGCCGGAAATGGTCAGTCGCCATGGAGAGGGATGAGAAACGTCCGGGGACATTTTGGAGCATGGATTCCAGGTTGGGGGAAACTTGGGCCGGATGAGGTAAGACGATGGCAGTTACACGAAGTCTCTGGGGACTCATCGAGCGCCGCGATTACCGGGTAATGCGACGAGTGAACCGCTGGCGCGCGCCGCGCTGGTTTCGCATTTGGATGATCACGGCAACGCGCATGGGAGATGGTTGGATCTGGTACGGTCTTGGGTTGGTGCTGCTGTTGTTCGGCGGCCCGCAACGCTTTTTGGCGTTCGGTGCCGCTGGGTCTGCAGCCATTTTCGGCATCTTCGTATTCAAGGTGCTGAAGAAGCTCAGCCAACGTCCCCGGCCGTGCCAGCTTGAGCCACATTGCTGGTCCAAAATTCTGCCGCCCGACCAATTCTCCTTCCCTTCCGGCCACACAATGACGGCGTTTTCCATCGCGCTGGTCATCAGTTACTTCTATCCACCGCTTAAAGGCGTGCTGTTCTTTCTGGCCCTCAGCATAGCTGTGTCCCGCGTCGTGCTGGGCATGCACTTTCTAAGCGACGTCCTGGCGGGTGTGGTTCTTGGCGTCGCTCTCGGTTGCGCCTCGGTTACCGCATTTGCCTCAATGGGTTTAGTGTAGTCGTCAAGAAATCGAAAGGCCGTACTCGAAGTTTAGTAACAAGGAGACGTGCCCGAATCGGTGACGCTCTGCCCTGCCTCGGGAAGAATTGCCAGTCGCCTGCAATAATCTCTCGTGCATCGACGACCAACGGAAGCCGGCGGCGATCATCGGGCGATAGATTCGCGCTGGACCATGTATTGCGGGCTGCCGTCACAGCACTCCGCCCTGGATTTCCGGTACAGTTTTCCACACGACTAAGCTAGCATTCATGGAATTCCGCGTTGTTAAGCCATGAGGAGGTCTCATGAGGCGGATAGCGCGCGTGCTGGCCACCTGCGTATTGGTGGTCTCCCTGGGAATCGCTGCGTGCCGCAAATCCTCGTCGGTGAGATCGAACGCTGATCGTGAGCCTGAGACGCTGACGCGGCGCTTGGCGCAAACGAGCGGGACCATTAAGGTGCCGGGCCTGAAGAATCAGGCAAGAGTAGTTCGAGACCACAACGGAATTCCTCACATCTATGCGAAAAATGTGGATGACCTGTTCTTCGCTCAAGGATTCGTGCAAGCCCAGGATCGCCTATTCCAAATCGATTTGTGGCACAGATCCGCGCAAGGACGCCTGGCGGAAATTCTTGGACCTGAGTTCGTGGAACGGGACCGCCTCGCGCGGCTGATGCATTACCGCGGCGATAGCGAAGCCGAATGGAGCAGCTATGCTCCTGATGCAAAGCCAATCGTGGAACAGTTTGTGAAAGGCATAAATGCGTGGATCACCATCGCTCGGAAAAATCTCCCCATTGAGTTCACCTACGCCGGCTATGGGCCGGAACTCTGGAAGCCAGAGGACGTGCTCAGCCGTGCGGAAGGATTCACCATGGGAGGCAACGCACTGGGAGAGGTGTTCCGTGCTCGGCTCACGGCGCTTGTCGGTCCGCAGCTAGCCGTGCAGTTACTCCCACCGGAACCCGCGATTCCCGTGAAAGTGCCGCCTGGAGTAGATCTAAGCGTCATCGACGATCATCTCGAAGCACAATTGTTGACGATCGGCGCAGGCGCGCGATTCAGCCAACTGCAGAAGCAAGCGGCCTCGACGGACGGCCTGTTCAGCCGTCTGGAAGGCAGTAACAATTGGGTGGTCAACGGCCGAAAGTCCGAAACGGGGAAGCCGTTGCTGGCCAATGATCCTCATCGTCAACTGGATCATCCTTCGCTTCGCTACTTGGTGCATTTGAGCGCGCCCGGTTGGAATGTCATTGGCGCCGTACAGCCGTACCTGCCTGGTGTGTCTGTGGGCCACAACGAGCGCATCGCCTGGGGCCTCACCGTTTTTCTGACCGATGCGCAGGATTTGTATGTGGAAAAACTAAACCCAGATAACTCCGGGCAATATCAATATCGAGGCAAATGGGTCGATTTGGAAACTCAAAAAGATCGCATCATCGTGAAAGGCCAGAACACACCCGTTGAGGTCGAGTATCAGTACACGATTCATGGCCCTGTCGTGGCAACGGACTCCAAAAAGCATGAGGCCATTGTACTTCGCTGGACCGGCGCGGAGCCAGGAACAGTCGGCTATTTGGGCGATTTGTCCCTCGACCGGGCACAAAATTGGGAGGAGTTCCGCAAGGCACTCGCGCGCCATAAGATGCCGGCAGAAAACTTCGTCTACGCGGACGTGGACGGCAACATCGGGTACCAAGCTGCAGGGTTGTCACCGGTTCGACCAAACTGGCCGGGTCTTCTGCCGGTGCCAGGGTGGACCGGTGAATATGAGTGGAAGGGCTGGTTCTCACTCGACGACTTGCCTCACGCGTTCAATCCGGATAGCGGATTTCTTGCGACCGCGAACAATGATGTGCTGCCGCCCGGCGAGAAACGGCCCATTGGTTATGACTGGTCCAATCCAGCACGGATCAACCGCATCCGCGAAGTTCTTACGTCGCGCGAAAAGTTCGGTGTTACGGACTTTGAGAGGCTACAGCACGATGCGGTCGCATGGAACGCCGAACAGCTAGTTCCGTTACTGACGAGGCTCAAATCGGACGATGCAGACGTCGACCGCGCGCGTGCAGAGTTAGTTGCGTGGGACAAGGATATGCTCCGGTCCAGCACCGCCGCGACGACCTACTTCGTTTGGGAGCAAAAGGCTCTTCAACTGCTCGTCGGAAGTAAAATCGCTGGCCCGCTTGCAGCAGAATACGCCCGGCGAGGCGGCGAAGTTCTTGTTCCGGCGTTGACCCATCCCGGCCGTCCTTGGTTTGGGCAAAATGCGGCCAAGGAGCGAGACAAACTCCTGATTGCCGCATTGGCGGCGGCAGTCAAAGACCTGAAAGAGAAGTGTGGGAATGATATGTCCCAGTGGACATGGGGCTCAGTGCACAGCGCGACGTTCCAGCATCCTTTGGCAGTCAATGCACACATGGCTAGGCTCCTCAATGTCGGCCCGATTTCACGGGATGGTTATGGCCTGACTCCGTTCGCAACCGGCGGCAGAGGATTCTCGCAGACGGCAGGCGCCACGTTTCGCGAGATTATGGACGTTAGTGATTGGGACAAGTCGGTCGCGACGAGTGCACCCGGCCAGTCCGGACAGCCGGGGAGCCCTCACTTCTCCGATCTTGCGAAACTATGGGGCGAAGAACGCTATTTCCCGCTACCGTTCAGCGATTCTGCAGTGAGCGCGAACACGGAAGCGACCTTGCTGTTGGTACCTGAGGAATAGCCACAACAGGAGAAGAATCATGAAGCGAGAATCAGCGAAGTCCATTCTTGTTGCTTTTCTGCTGGGTGTCGTCCCCATGGTGTTGCAAGCCCAGCAAGAGAAGAGACCGCAGCCGGGCATCAAGCTCACGGAGGAGCAACTCAAAGAGTGGGTTGCTCCGATGCGCGCTGGACGAAAGCTAACGCCCAAGAGTTGGCCCAACGGCGCGAAGATCGCGGTTTGCCTCAGTTGGGACATGGACAATGAAACGTTTGACATCGCGGCAGGAAACAGCGCGCCAGTGCTTCTTTCGCAAGGCGAGTATGGCTTCACCGAAGGACTACCCAGGATTATGGCGCTGTACGACAAGTACAACATCCCAGGTTCGTTCTACATCCCTGCGGTGACCGGCGTCCTTTATCCCGAAATGATTCAAGAGTTCAAGAAGCGCCCACGCCATGAGGTCGGCATACACGGGTGGATTCACGAGCGGCTTCCAGACCTCGACGACCAGGCGGAGGAAGAACGGCTCCTGAATAAAGCGATCGAGTTTTGGACGAACGCGTTAGGCAAGAAGCCTGTGGGATACAGAGCTCCTTCCTGGGCGTTCAGCAAATACACGCTCGATCTCATTCGCAAAGCCGGATTTCAATATGACAGCAGCGCCATGGCGATGGATGAACCGTACGAACTGCTTTCAAAGGGCCAGCCAACCGGCATGGTCGAATTGCCGGTCGACTGGATTCTTGACGATTACCCCTACTTCATTTCCAATGGTTCACTCCCTTCGCCTGAACTCATTTTTAAGGTTTATCAGGATGAATTTGACGGAGCCTATAAGGAAGGCACGATGTTCATGTTGACGATGCACCCGATGGTATCGGGACATCGGTCACGAATCATGTATCTCGACAAGCTGATTGCTTACATGAAGTCGAAACCGGGCGTTTGGTTCGCCACCGGTCAGCAGATCGCGGATTACGTGCGTCAGAACTTGAAGTGAGCGTGATACGACCGTGAGTTAGTTTTTACCACACGGTATCGGGTTACTCTCTTGAGCTAAAAATGCGGGTATATTCAAGTGAAAGCCCGCGTAGTATCGTATTCGCGCTTGTGCAATTCAATCGGTGGAGGAGTTTCTTGATCCGTCCGATCGTCTGCCGATGGTTGCCGGCCGCTGCCATGGTGTTGTGCCTTCCTGCCCTGTATGCCTGGCAAGCGCCGTCAACCCTCCGGAAAAACCAGTAGACTTCGACCGCGACATTTTTCTGTATTACCAAGGGACGGCCGAGGATGTCGAAAAACGTGATGCGTTATAGTGTCCACCTCTCTTTTCCCTGCCAAACAGCGCCAGAGTTACTGCCTCGAGCACGGCCACGTTGGTCCAAGTGGAAGTAAACGCCGGCCCCGTCGGAAAGTCTTAGTTCCAGGAGGTCATTGGTCAGCTCCGGGGCGCCACTTTTGTCAATGTTCGGAATCAAAAGGACCAAGAGACTTCGACTGCCCCAGCACAGAACTTGTGATAACGGTCACTTGGCCCCTTGACTTGGGGCACTGAAAAGGCGACCGGTCAAGCATCTACTTTGAACTGAGCTCTCGGAAAGCCGAAGCTCGCGTGAGTGAGCGACGCAAGAGCGTTTGTGCGAAGTAAGCATAAAAAGGAGCATCAGTTTATGAAAAGTCTTGCCTTCAGGGCGTTATTTGGCGTCCTGGGCACGGCTGCGCTGTTTAGCGCGGCTGCGTATGCGCAGGATCCGAATAACGGGAAATTGAAGATTAAGGTCTCGCCGGATGAGGACTACATTTTTGTGGACGGTAAAGCAATCGGACCGGGGAATCGATCCGTATCGCTTCCGACCGGACCGCACCAACTGTTGGTCGCAAATTATGGGCATAGGTTCTCTGAGCGAGAAGTCACCATCAACCCAGGTCAGAGCGTACCGCTGGATGTCGTTCTCGAGAGGGAAGGCGGTCTAGTCTCTGGTCCAAAGGGACGCATCCAGATTGAAGAGGCAAATTCGGACCAAAATGGTGCCGCCGTCTTATTAAATGGGAAGACTCCTGGTTACTTCGTCGGGCATGTCGATGAATTCAACCACGATATCATCTGGCACCAAGAACTGATCGTGCCACCTGGAAAACATCTGATAACGGTCGTCAGGCACGGGCAGGAGATTTGGTCCGGAACAGTGACCGTTCCTGAAAACCAGCGCGTAATCGTCTATCTTAAGGACGGAAGAATACGCACCACGGATTGGCCACGCGGGAGAAAGCTAGGTTCGCTGCGGCGATTCAAGGCGGGAATTGCGAGCGCGACAGTCGCCGTCGCGCCTGTTAGCTCATCCATTTCCGCAAATCCGGCGAAAGTTGATTGCGGACAAGCCAGTGAGTTGCAATGGACTTCCGCGGAAGCCATCGAGGCGGATATCAGCGGGATGAGCCCGGTGCCGCTGAATGGGAAGAGCTCCGTCGCGCCAAAGCAAACCACGACTTACGAGCTCACCGCTACCGGTCCCGGGGGAGCTACCAAATCAAGTGCAACGGTGGAAGTAAACCCCGCAGTGTCGTCATCGCTGATGGCGTCATCAACTGAGGTGCGCTACCGCCGCATCGGCGACAAAGTAAAGGAAATCAACAAGGTGACGCTGAACTGGTCAGCCAGCAACGCAGATACGGCCACGCTGGCGCCATTTGGGTCCGTCGCGGCCAATGGAAGCCGCTCTATGGAAATTGTGCCTACTCAAACTTCGAACGGCTCGGTGGACGAGACGATCAATTACACCTTCAGCGCCAGCAATGTATGCGGCGGATCGGATACGAAAGTAGCCGCTGTCCACGTCATTGGTTCTATTGAGCCAATTCCTGAGGTGCTTCTGCACAGCGTGTTTTATCCCACCGACTATCCGACAAAGCACAAGCCGTCACTCGGCTTGGTGCGGAGCCAGCAACAGGCTTTGGCAGCGCTGGCGAACGGATTCACGAAATATCTTGAATATGATCCCGACGCGAAGCTGTCTCTTGCTGGCTACGCCGACGAGCGAAACACGAAGGAATACAATCAGGCCTTGTCCGAACGGCGCGTACAGCGCGTTAAGGAGTATCTGATCTCCCAGGGCATCCCGGAGAATAAGTTTGAGACCGCGGCCTACGGCGAAGAGAAACCTCTCGACAAGGCCACCGTGGTTGATCTGCAGGCGAAGAACCCGAATCAACCCCCAGAGGCTCGGGTGCAAAAGCTCCGTGCGACCTGGCTCGCTTGCAACCGCAGGGTCGACGTGATCCTCCTGCCCACCAATCGCGAATCGCTGCGCTTCTACCCCAACACTGCACCCGATTCCGAGATTTTGTGGCAGATGGCAAGACCCGGCGAAGCGGTGATTGAGCAGAATCAATAGCCGACTTGCCGGAAACGGAGCTTCCAACAAGTCACAAGCAGGCAAACAAGGGCCAGCTGAGAAATGCTGGCCCTTCTTTCTTCTTGATTCGAGAGCCCACACGGAAAGTTCTGTCTTCTAGGTAAGCCGGAATATTGATACAGGCGTGGCCCAAATCTATCACGGGTTACAGTCAGTGCCAGGTATTTCATTTTGCAGGATAGGCGAGTTAAGGGTCCGGCAGTGTGAGGCCACCACCGTGTAGAGAGCAACTCGTTGAAAATTGAGGCGTCCACAATTATAAAAAACTGAAATTGCAAACATTATCAGCGCGGCGGCTAGCCTTCCAGTTTTTGCATTTGCTGTCACAAAACCTCGCTCAGTTTGACAAAGGAATAGCTGCACCTGAACTTTCCTCTGAGCTTCCCAGTTCTCTTCTTATTGAGAATTCATAACTGCGGACCATGAAGTAAGCTGCCAATGCAACAAGCAAATGCTTTAAGGGATGCCCCAAGTCTACACCGAAGATCTGATACATCTGTTCTTGGAAAACTTCAGCAACTCGTCCAGCTACATACACCACCAGGGCAAAACGCAGGCTGAACAGCGCGTGCTGTTGCAATCGGCTGCCAGATGCTATCCATACTGCATAAACGACCACGCCGACCTGTATGGCGGCGTAAGCTCGCAAATCCTCGTGTCCCCACTTCCACGTTGCATACCAATAGAGAACCGAACCAACTGACAGAATCAAAGCAGGACATAGAAAGATTGTGCCGATCTGGGATCCACCGAGCAGGTCTGCCAACATACAAGCGAAAGCGGCAAGACAGATAGCGATTGGCAAGCGGTCCCACAGAAGACGCTCCGGAGAAGGCGACCAATGATAGAAAGTTGAACCCGCTCCAACCAAAATGAGCGAGATCAGGAATACAAGGGCCGTTGCCGGGAAGCTTTTTGCGCTGCCTAAATTTAGCCGTGCCACTCCAACCACGCCGATGAGAATGAATGGAAGACTAGTGATGATGTTGGCTACAAGTGAGATGGTCGTGGCAGAGGGATTCACGACTGCGTGTACGAATATCAAGGCTGCAGCAACTTGCATGAGCGACTCAATCACCGGTAGAGGAGAACCATCCAATGTCAACATCAATTATATCGAATCGCGAGCTGCTGTGAGCCCTCTGTGATCTCAATCACTGTGTGCGATTCCATATTCGCCTATCGTGTGGACTAACGTGGCGAGAAAAAGCCTTGATTCAGAATGCGCCGACAAGAGCGCGAAATACGCAAGGACTGGAAGCAACGTTCCTTCATTGCAGAGCTCTCCGGTTAGCAGGCCAGTTTCCGGCCTTCTGCCGCTACTCTTCGTAGCAATCCTGATTGTAGGCTTTTTTTTGTTTCGTCCAGTACAAACCCATCTGCGAGTCATGTCGCTGTTCCTGCGGTTTTCCAACCCACAGACAACGGGACTAGGCGCTCGATTTGCACGGCATCCATTCAGAGAGGAAACGGGATTAGTTCAGACAGAATCGGGCCCTCTCACATATCGCCTCTACATTCCGCTGGATGCGCCTCGTTGCGGGGGTGTGGTCCTGTTGCATGGCATCCACCAGTCGGGCATTGATGACCCGAGATTTGTCAATTTTTCCCGGGCGTTGGCCGCAACCGGAGCAGAAGTGATGACGCCACAACTGAGTGACTTAGCGGACTACCGGGTCACAATTCACACGTCTGATGAGATCGGCTATTCAGCGTCATTCTTAAGCACCCTCATGCACAAACGCGGGGTAGGGGTTGTCGGATTCAGCTTTGCGGGCAGTTTGGCATTACTCGCCGCTGCTAACCCACAACATGGAGCCAAAATGGGATTCTTGCTAACCGTTGGAGCACATGATGATCTTGCTCGAGTGGCACGTTTTCTTGCCACCGGCATCGTTGAAATGCCGGATGGCAGCACCACAACCTTGCAAGCGCATGAATATAGTGCTCTAGTGGTGGCGTATTCGCACGTCGAAGACTTTTTCTCCACGGCGGATGCCACACGTGCGCGGGAAGCGTTGAAATTATGGTTGTCTGCATTACCTGATCAATCAAAAGACACAGCAAAACGCTTAACGCCAGAGGGCCAGTTAAGATTTGACCAGCTTTTATATCACCGTGAACAAGTAACCGAGCTACTCCTCAAGTCTGCGAAGGCCCATGCCAATGAAATGGCCGCGGTTTCACCGTCCGGTCACCT
This sequence comes from Terriglobia bacterium, assembly GCA_033853375.1. Classification (GTDB taxonomy): domain Bacteria; phylum Acidobacteriota; class Terriglobia; order Acidiferrales; family UBA7541; genus Acidiferrum. Next base: position 9,533 of record JAWOLO010000506.1, on the reverse strand, counting down.
GCAGAACCTGACCGTTCCCGTGTACTTACTGCACGCGGCCGCTGATAATGTTATTCCCCCCTCAGAAGCTTTGTGGCTTTCCCATGAAATACCGAAGAAGGCAATCCGGGAAGTGCTAATCAGCCCGGCAATCATTCACGCTGATGTAGCCGAAAAGGCATCAATCCTGCAAAAGTGGAAGCTTCTGCATTTCCTGGCGAACGTACTCAATAATATCGACGAACTGGGCGCACGGTCGGAGGACTTGCCCATGTAAAGGAGCTCCAGCCTTAGCACAGCCAGGTCATCTGCCGCAGCCGGTCATGATTCTGTCCTCCAAAAATAACCAGAAGCGAACAATCGCGATTTTGCCTATCGGGGAACTCTCGCAGAAATTCTTGGCCGACGTGGGCGCCTTCATAGCCGCCAGCCTGGATGCACAAGTCATTCTGACTGCGGGCATACGCCTGTCGTCCTCGACATACAACGCGCGTCGCCAGCAATACTACGCGACGCAGATTCTTCAGATGCTCGCGGACCTAAAGCGACAAGACTGGGAGCGCACGCTCGGAGTGGTCGACGTCGACCTGTATGTGCCGGAACTGAACTTCGTCTTCGGCGAAGCCGACATGAAGCGTGGTGTAGCGCTCGTCTCGCTCGCTCGGCTGCGACCGCTCGGCTCAACTGAAGATTCCAAAGCCTTGTTCATCAAGCGCGCAGCGACGGAAGGCGTCCATGAACTCGGACACACTTATGGTCTCAGACACTGCGACAATTCTCACTGCGTGATGTGGTTCTCGAATACTCTGGCTGAGACTGATCGAAAAGGTCTCTTGTTCTGCGCGACGCATGCCTCTCAATTGGCAATGGCACAATCCTCCAGGCAGGGCAGCTGACCGTGACGGCTATGAAAGACGTCGAATGTGTCACGTTTCTTCAATGGGCCCTGCCACGTCTGGGCTTGCGATGGGCCGGGTATCGGCGCGTGCACCGTCAGGTCTGCAAACGAGTCCATCGTCGAATCCAAACGCTTAGGTTGAGTGGACTAGCCGAATATACGATTTACTTGGGCCAGCACTTAGACGAGTGGACGGCGTTGGAGGCTCTGTGCTCAATTCCAATCTCCCGCTTCTACCGCGACCGGGCGGTCTTCGATTTCCTGGGGGAAGAGATCCTTCCGGAGCTTGCCAAGCAGGCGATCTCGCGGGCGCCGGCCGCAATTCACTGTTGGAGCGCGGGATGCGCGGCCGGTGAAGAACCGTATACCATCAGTCTGGTGTGGGCTCAACGGGTCGAGCCTAGGTACCCACAGATACGTCTGGCTATCGTTGCGACCGACGTGGATGAGCATCTGCTCGAGCGCGCGCGTGCGGCCTGCTACACCCGGAGCAGTCTGAGAGAGCTCCCTTCGACATGGATCGATCGTGCATTTGACCGCCGCAATGGTCTGTATTGTCTTCGCGAACAGTGGAAGGAGAGCATCGAGTTTCGGCGCCAGGACATTCGTCTGGAGCAACCCTCGGGCGTGTTTGATCTGATTCTCTGCCGGAATGTAGCGTTCACGTATTTTAGTGAGACTGTACAGCGTGATGTATTCGCTCGCATCACCGAGCGTCTACGCCCCGGCGGGGTCCTGGTGATTGGAAGACACGAATCGTTTCCTTTGAGCGCGCGCCTTCTGCCAGCCGCCGCATCGTGTATCTATCGAAAACCCGCATGAGCGATCAATGCCTCGACGCCGTCAAGACTGTGACTCAGGTTACAGCGAGGACCTCTTCGTTGGCGGTTGGCCATTCCGCGTCTTGGAAAAGCAAGATCACGTCGCATGTCGGTCGATCCTTATCGCGAGGCTCTTAATAAATCCGCTCGCAACATAACCGGTGACGTCGATTCACTGCTCGCGATTCGCGAGCGTCCCCCTGAAGCTACCCCGGTGCAGCCACTCGTCTGCTGTACGCGGACGAGAAAATCGAGCGCGCACCGCGGCAAACGAATCACGCAGGTAAATCAGCGCAGTCAGAAATATCCCGCCGATATTCCACCATCGGATCATCGCTTAAGGCCGCAATTGCGTACGCATCGGCAAGACCTTCGAGCGCGCAGGCGACTTCGACGCATACCTGCGCCTTCGGCTTGTGTGCCACACGATCGCGGCATGACCTGAAATCCTCACTGCCTTTTCGGTTTTCGCTTACAACGCCCTGACAGCGTTCTCTATTCTCTTTGCAACGGCGGCGTAATCTTCCTCCCGGAGTCGTAGTGCAGAGCCGAACGCGATGTCGACGCGTCCTGGTCGCGGCCAGTATGCGTGCCGGTGGAGGACTTTTTCGACACCTCGCAATCGAATCGGCACGACAGACACTCCTAACCGACCAGCGATCAGACCGATACCGGGCTGGAAAGCATGGATTTCCCCGGTTTCTGTGCGCTCGCCTTCTGGAAAGTACAAAATCGACCAATCGTCGCTGACCAAGTCCCCGAGATACCTCAAAGATTCTCGAGCCCCGATGTCGGTCTGAGGAAGAGGGAACGTATTGAAGAACAGGGTGACCAGACAATAAATGAAGCTTTCGCGAAACCATTCGAAACGCGTATGGCGCTCTGGCCAGAAGTGGGCATCGAAATACTCCTTCCACATGGCGACGGCTGTGCGTTGTCGAAAGCGGCGGGGCAAAACGGACAGGATCAGAGGCGTATCTAGATGGCTCTGGTGGTTTGAGACAAAAATGACCGGGCTTTCAAGTGAAGCCAAATGCTCCAGGCCGCCAACATGAGCATGCGCAAACATCCGCGTGAGGGGCAGCCATAGAGTGTTCAGTGCCGCAGTTCGAACCAGTCTCGCCGGCCAGAGGCGGCTCCAGGTTGGGATGTGTGCGGGGCTTGGCGGCGCAGTGATTTCAGTCAACGCGGAGACGGTTTGCGCTCCGGTTAGCAACGATTCATCGATGCTGGTATCATACCGTTGCTCCAGGTCGACCATGAGTTCCACCCGATCGAGTGAACTCAAACCGAGTTCGTCCAGCGTAGTCGCCGGGGTTATGGTCCGCTCGGGCGCATATCGTTGGAGGAGCTCCATGACTCCGCCTCGACTCGCGGCCGGTATCTTCGGTGCGCCACTTTCCACCCAAGACTGAATTTCGAGGTGTTTGATCTTCTGCGTACCTTCCGTTCGCGGCAGCCGGTCGCCCGGCCAGATCGAGAAACTTCGGATTTTCTGGTGTCCTTCAAGCTGCAAGTTAGCCCGGCGAATAATTTCGTTGGGGTCGCTGCTGTTTTGGAGAACCAAAACCGCGTGAACGCGGTCTCTGCCTACTACCGCAGATTCCCCCACACCAGGCAGCCGATTGAGAACATTCTCCACATCCTCGGGGAACACATTCAGCCCCTCTGGTGTGACAATCATTTCCTTCTTCCGTCCCCGAATCGTGAGGTTACCCGCCTGATCAAACGTCCCGATATCGCCGGTGCGAAGCCATCCGTCTGCGAAGGCCGTAGCGGTTTCATCGGGAGCGTGGTAGTAGCCGGACGTCACACTCTCGCCTCGCACAAGAATCTCGCCGTCTGGCGCGATTTTTACCTCTACACCTTCTACCGGCTTGCCAACGGTGCCTTCCGCAATCGCGAAGGGGCTATTGAAGGTAACGACAGGCGCTGTTTCTGTGAGTCCGTAACCCTGAATCACGGCGAATCCCAGCCTCGACCAATACTCCTCGACCTCTGGTGGGAGCGGAGCTCCGCCGACGATAAAGGCCCAAAACATCCGTCCGAGCGACGAGTGTATGTGGCGGTACCGCCACCATTGAAAGACCCAATGGGATGGAGCCGAGCGCAGGTCAGCCGTATCCTGAAATTGTGATAGAAGATGTTTCCGCAGCAATTCGAGAATTTTGGGGACACCGATGAGCACCGACACGCGCCGCGTGCGGATCTGCCGCACGACTTCGTGCGGACTGTACCCATGCATGAATAGCGCAGTTCCTGGAATAAGCGGCAACAGAAACATCGTAATGACTTGGCCAAACATGTGGCTTAGCGGAATGAGGCTTAGGAAACGTAGCGGGAGAAAAGGCCAGAACCATTTGCGGTAGGTGCGAATAATCTGTTCCGGGGAGACAATGTCGGTCAGAATGTTGCGGTGTGTGATCAGCACTCCCTTTGGCTCGCCGGTGGCGCCTGACGTAAACACAATCTCGACAAGATCGTCTCTGTCGATGCGCACAGATGGAATCGCACATCTCATCGTGGTCCATTCAAGCTGACGGAGACGCCAAACAGGCGGGAGGCCTTCCTCGGATGGCAGGTGAGCTTCCTCTCCGATAAGGACAATCCGAGCATCGACGATCTTCTGAACGCGGCGTAGAAAACCGAGCGACGCGCGGTAGTCAATCGGCACTACGATCACACCTGCGAGGACACAGCCCCAAAACGCCACGACCCACTCAGGACGATTTTCCGACCAGATGATGACTTTGTCGCCTTTGTGGAAGTTCTCTTGAGACAGCAACAAGGCGAAATGACGTGCGGCAAGCCCTACTTGCGCATACGTGTACTTCCACCGGCGATATCCGTCGTAATATTGAAGGAATTCGACCGGCGATTCAGAGAAGTCAACAAATAAATCGACTAGGGTCTGCCGCGGCTCCGCCCTTGTAATTGCCTTATCCACACGCTGGCCACCAACCGAACCATTCCACAGCGGCTGAACTACCTCAGTGATCTACGTCACTGCGATTTTGTTCTATTACGTCCTAACTCTCACCGGCGTTACGCGCGCAGGGAGGACGGAAGAAGTCTGTATATAGGCCGTCATATTGTCAGACAGTACCTTTGAAGCCAAACTAGAATCGAGCCTGATGGCTCACGAAAAGTCGCCGCTCCCGCCCGTCACGCAGGAAGCGTGATCGTCTTTTGCCCGCGTGCATACGGAGCTGATAGCAAACCTGAATGCAGGAACCAAGAAATCTGATTACAGGAAGGAGAGAATCTCTTTGGCAATTCTAAAAGCACTACCCAAACAACCCAAAACCACAGTAGTACAGCTTCGGCCGGACGAGGAAGAGCGTCTACGCTTGTAAAATATGCTGAGTATCTTGAATGCTCTCCGTCGCACATCGTGACGGAAGCACTGAAATTCGTCTATCGCAAAGACAAGGACTTCCAAACCCGGCTCTCATCTGCCTGGGGCATAAGAAAATCAATTTGAGCACGGTCTTCGCCGGACAGGCCGTGGGCATCAAGGAAGTTCACGACGACATTTGATTGGTCAGCTTTATGATTATGATTTGGGATACTTCGATCTGGAGACCGAGTGCTCGAACCGCTCGAAAATCCCTTTCGGCCCAAAAGTGTTACCCATGTGTCCGGTACGATCTGTTACCTATGTGTCCGGGCCGGACCGGCCGGGCCCAAGAAAATCTGGAGCCAAGGGCGGGACTTGAACCCGCGACCTGCCGATTGCTCCAGAAAACGCATGTAGTTGATTCTATTAGCTCTTTCTCGCGTCTTACATCACGATTTTGCACGGTGTTTGGAGCTTCCTGTTCCCTTGTTGTTCCCGCGTTTGGAAAAGCGCTATGTGGTCCGTAGCGGTCTTCGTGACGGATTGATCCAGCCTTAGCGATGAGGCGCAAGGTTGGAGTGGTACTACCTTCAGTCATTCCACCCTAATGGAAATGAGCGATTCACCTGATTGTCATCTGTGGCCAACTAACTATCCTCTAGAGCGAAAGGAGCCCGAGTCGCCTCGGTGGACAGGACCCACCTCAAACACTCCGACATTCGTCAAGCCTGAAACGGAGGCGGCCAACCTTACTTCATAGGACTCTAGACTGTCAGATTCAGTTCGTGAACCGCAACTTGTCAAGGATTCTAAGGGGGCGGTCGACAGTTTGCTAGCAGAAGAAGAGCAGATCCCGTTTGAAAGGTAAGTTTCATGCCTGCGCGGTCCGGAAGACTGGAGAAACGAATTCGGCTGGTGGTTCCATTACACGTTTCTGGCCTAGAGAACCCTTCCACGACCGAACGAGCAACTACAGAAAACGTGTGCTCATTAGGGGCACGGGTCCTGACTCTACGGCCTAAGGAACCTCAAGAGCGACTGATGATCCGCTCTTCTGTAGGAGATCTGAAAGCTCTGGCCCGAGTTGTTTATTGCCAGAGGCTGGACGACGGACGCTTTGGTGTGGGATTAGAGTTCCAAGGGGCTGCAGTCAGGTGGCCTAACGGTTCATTGCCCGGAGCCGCGGATTGAACGGGGCGGAACATTGTCGCACACCAGAAGGACGGCGAAGGAGCTTTCTCCTTGGGCCCACCGCGGGTTGATCCGATGACAAACAGGAGCGGGTAAAGACTACTGCTCGAAAACCAAAACCGCTGGATGCTGATCGCTCAAAGAGACTACAACAAATTTCGATGGGGAGATGACATACATGACACCGGTGCTCCCAATGCTGCCCGCAATAGTTCCTCTTCCGTTTGTTGGTGAGTAGGAAACAGAGTATGTGGCATTAGCGACTACATTCAAACTCGGCCCGTTGGGAGTTCCGATATCCTCAGTACCTGCAAGATTGGCTGTCGGGCTAGCACCGTCCGCCGTGAACTCGCCGGAGAAAATGACAACACCGAGAGTCATTGGGTTGGTTGTCGAGCCGGCATACACGCCCTGTACTGAGCTGTTGCTGAACGCACCTAGTGCTTGGGGCTGGCCGAAGCCGAACAAGACAGTCGAATCGGGCACGATAAAGAAAGCTTCGTTTGAATCCACTACGTAAGCTGCCACGTAATTCGTCCCAAGCCTGAGGGCGGCGCGACCTCTGTTGTCGATGCTGTAGCTTCCGGACAAGCCCGCAAGTGATGTCACCACTCCTCCGCAATTCTGATCGTAGCTGAGTGTGAGACCACCGCTACCATTGCCGGTTAACAAACCTGCCATCACGTTAGGCGCGGGGCTTGTGGCTCCGCACCCCGCTCCGGTGCGTCCCGAGAGGTTCATTACTATGCCGCCATTGAACGCCGCGTTGGAGAAGCCGCCCGCAGGCGTGTGTTGTCCAAGCACGACCCCATTGAGCAGCGGAGTCAACGGCGTAACAACGTCCGTCTCCATTGCAAATAGCTTTCCTGCGTTAACAACGTAAAAGACAAAGTTGAGGTTCTGCGGCACGCCACTAAGCAATGGAGGGAGATTCATGATGCCTCGTCCGGTCGTCGTGTCAGTCACCATGTAGGTTGCGGCGAATAGGTTTAACGTCGTGAACGTCCCGGACTCGTTGACATCCGCGGCGCCGTTGGTAAGCATCCCTGCTCCGTTCGCCGTAAAACGTCCTGCCATCGCCGTTCGATTGTTCGACTGGTCCAAGCCCGCAGCGCCAAACGCATAATCACCCGTGATTCCCGCAGTGTTGAATGCGGCAGTGTCCACCTTTTGTAGGGTGCCTGAACCGACGGTTCCATGTCCCCCAGAAGCATCAATCTCGACGAACTTGGCGTTACCATTGGCCATCATGGCAAATGCCAGTGTTCCGCCGCCTGGAATATTTAGGTTCATCACGCCTCTGTGGTCCGCACCGATCGAATAGCTTCCGGTGAAGGTTTGAGCGATTAGCTTCTCTTGAGGACCTGCACCGTTAGTGTCCAGTTCGCCGTTGGTTATGTTTCCCGCACCATCCGCGCTGAATCTACCAACCGCGGCGAAGGGAGTCGAGGCGCCGCCACCTCCAGTGGTCATGCCGTCGAAAGTGAACGCATACTCACCCTTGAGTTGTGCGTCATTCACCTGCGCTCGAACCGTTGATACAAAAGCCAAGCCAAAACACATGGCAAGCACAGCATTTAGCTTCATCATTTTTGTTCCTTTGTTGACTGGGCTGAAAGAAACCTTTTTCCTCAGTTACGGTAGCCAATAGCGGTGGTCCTCACAATCCGGCCATTACTGCAATTCTGCCAAAGGGAACACTGTAGTCCCTTGCGGTTAACTGCCTAACACCTAGGCGCTTCGGCCAGCCCGAATGGCTATTAGTCTTCCTTCGTTTCTTTCTAGGTGATCAAATCCGAATTGGTACATTTGTATCCGCGTATCGCTACGTTCGTGGGATGTGCGGGCCGCTACCACACAAAGCAGTGGCCCGCGCATTCGGCTTTTCGTCTTTTGAGAAGGATCAGCTTCCAAGCCCAGAGTCGTCGCTACCACAGGCGGTAATCTCATCCGGCGGTGTGCTCGGGCCAGTGGTCGAGGGGTTGGGTTTGTGGAGCTGGACGTTGCCGCCCGCAAGCAAACGAGTCGAGACAAGGACAGCGCTCATACCTGTGTAAGGGGGGCTCACACCTGTGAGCTTCAAGCCAAATTTATCTACACCAACGCCCGGCTCCCCATTGTCCTCAGTCCTGGCCCGGAATTTAACGGTGCCAAAGAGGTTGGTGTCGGCGGTGCCACAGATGTCTCGTACATTCGAGCCCGCAACTGGCTCAAAGTACCCGTCAATGGTGTCGCTGCTCACATGCAACCCGGCGAAGATCCCGGTCGTGTCATGGTCTACGAAGTTCACATGGCCGAAGAAGCCGCCATTCTTACAGCCTCCCACCAGGCCAAAATTTGCGTGATTGCCGTTGTCGGTGATGACGAATCCGCCTCCCGTGGTGAAGTCACACGGGCTCGGCATGATGTGGGCTTTTGCCACGGGCGTGCTCTTGAGGAACAGCACCGCCATAAGCAGTCCTGCCGCCAAGAGTGGAGAGACGAGCTTGGTGATGGTAATTTGTTTTTTGCTCATTGTTCTTTTATGCCTTTGCATTGAAGTCACCGGGGGCGGCGCTACGAGATCCCCGCCGTGGACGATGCCAGCACGACATCGGCGACGCCGTTGACGACAACGTGAACAGCATTGACAACCACGCTGCCAGTTGAAGAAATGGTTTGCTCATTGATGGTGATCTGACCGCCAGGAATAGCGACAGACTGATTGGGAGCTCCCGTGATGCTGAGGGGTACGCCGTTAATGGCGAGGTTGGTGACGTAGGAAGCACCGCTTCCTGCAGTGCCCAATACCTGCGACGCCTGTGAAGTAAGAGAGTCAGCGGAGATGCTGATCCCAGCGATAGTCAGGCCCACGTTCGCAAGTGAAGCCATGGAGTCGACTTCGTTGGAGTAACTGTAGGTGGCGGCGTTGAGAACTTCCGCGCCAAGCAGAGAGGGAACGCTTCCCGTCACTTGAGCTACGTCGCTCTCCGCATTTGTGGCAGAGATCCCGGTGCTGCCGAGAGCGGTGGTGGTCACCGTCCCGAGAAGCCCCAGAACGGTTACTTGCGCGGCCGTAGCTTGTCCAGTGACAGTGCTTGTGCTGGTACCGGGCGTGGGCAGGGGTGGCAACAGACCGCCCAGCTGGGCAAGTGTGGCCGGAGGCCATAACAATAAACCGGCAAGCATCAAAGCGATTACCACTGATGCTGAACGGTGATACTTCATTCGCTTCATTCAAACCTCCCGATGATTTAATTGAGCGCGGTCGGACTGAAACGCTTCTCACTGTGCTTAGTAGTGCTTGTCATGTTCAGACGCAATC
>JAWOLO010000505.1:0-12480 GCA_033853375.1 Terriglobia bacterium | reverse complement strand
CGAAGAAACTCAAAAAATCGCGTTCCTGCATTTTCCATAAGCTGCAGGCTGGGAACGCCGTAGCGCTCGGTGGTAAGGCGGTCTACTTCGCGCATCTCGGCAGCAGTGAGAGCTTTCATGAGAAGTTCGCGAAACGATCAGAGCATCCATCCGCCGCTGACATTGACCACTTGCCCGGTGACGTATTCGGCTTCTTCCGAAGCAAAAAAGGCCACTGTTGCGGCCACATCTTCGACCGTCGGCGGACGCCCAATCGGGAAGCGTGCGTCGCGGATGCGGCGCGCCTCCTCGAGCGTCAATTCATTTTCGTCGATGCTGGAAGGGTTCACAACATTGACGGTGATACCGTTCTTGGCTTCTTCGAGCGCCAGCGAGCGCGAGAGCGCAACCACCGCTGCTTTGGCCGCGGCATAGGCAGAGATTTTCGCTTGGCCGAACGCGCGCTCCGCCCCCACCGCGCCCATATTTATAATGCGACCCCAGCGTGCCTTCCTCATATTCGGCAGCGCGGCGCGGCTCATGTAGAGAACGGTAAAAAGATTCGAAGCGAAAATGCTTTGCCAGTCCGGCAGAGAAGACTCCGCTAACAGGCCCCACCGGAAATCGCCGACATTGTTAACCACAATATCGAGCCGCCCGTAACGATCCACAACGGTTTTGACCAACTGCTCGCAACGATTCGAATCGGTGATGTCTGTCTCGACTGCCACGCAATCCGCGCCGCCAGCTTGCAACTGGCGCAGCGTCTGCTGCGCGGCCACTTTATTCGAGCGATAAGCAATCGCGATGCGCGCGCCATCTTGCGCGAGACGCAGCGCCAATCCACGGCCGATGCCCCGGCTTCCGCCGGTCACCAGCGCCACACGATTCCGAAGCGACATTCTTTTCCCCAGCCAAACCCTTGCAGGATTTTCAGTATAACTTACGCGCAGCAGACGTACTACCGGAGCCGCGTCACAATGACGGTCATGTCATCTGCTTGTTCGGGGGTTCCTGCCCATTCTTCCGCGGCCGCCATCAAAGATTCAGCCACCATCAGCGGCTTTGCGTTTTGCACCCGGATTGCCGCTTCCCTCAATCGCGCGATCCCGAATTCTTCTCCATACACATTCTCCGGTTCGACCAAGCCGTCGCTGTAGCCAATAAGCAACGAATTCGGCGCTACCTCCAACACACCTTGTTCGTACGCGTAATCCTCAAGAACACCCAAAACCATTCCACCTTTGTCCAGGAGATGAGACGAGCCGTCGCAAATGAGGAACGACGGCAGGTGGCCGGCGTTCGTGTAACGAAGAGTTCGCGTGGCGCTATCGTAGACGGCAATGAAAAAAGTAGCGAAGCGGTCGTCACCGGTGTTGCGCACAAGGTGCTTATTCAGACGCGCCACGAGTTCGGCGGTACTCAGTGATTCGCTGCCTTCCGTAAGTGTCTGGCTGCGCAATGCCGCCTGCAAACTGGCCATAAGCAGTGCGGCCGAAATTCCCTTGCCGGAAATGTCCGCGATGGCGATGGCCACCTGCGTTGGGCTGAGCTGAATGAAATCGTAATAGTCGCCGCTGACCGATCGCGCTGCTTTGCAGATGGCTTCGATTTCGACCCCAGGAACCGAAGGCAGCGTGCTCGGGAAAAGCTGGTTCTGCACTTCGCGGGCAATCGAGATTTCATTCTCCAACCGTTGGCGCTTATTTTGCTCTTCGATGAGCGCGCTGATCGAACTCGTCATGTCATTAAAGGAATCGGCCAGAACGCCAAGCTGATCCATGCGCTCAACCTGAATGCGGTGAGAAAAGTCTCCCCGCTTCACGAACTGCGTGGCTTCGTAGAGATCCGCGACGGCTCGCGTGATCCGCCGCGTCAGGACGATTCCGGTGGTCCACGCTATGGCCTCAATGAGAAGAAAAACAATCCCCACCAGAACGAAAAAGATGACGTAAGAGCTGCGCAATTCGCCCAGGGATGTGAAAATTCTTGAATGCAATAGCGATGGACGGGCATTGGAAACGGCCAGCAGTGGGCGTGCCAGGTCCACTGCCCCATCCTTTCCCACAAAAACGGCGTCGAGGCGCGACACCACGTTTACGGGTGAATCGAACCAGAACATGGGATCTTGAAGAGCGCGGTTGCTGGCGATAATCCGTTTTACTACCTGGTATTGCTTGTCGCCCGACGAGTACAGAACACTCGGTGGCGCAGTGCCTTCGTAATTCTCCATGAGATTCAGCTGGATGACACCCAAGTCAGGCGCAATCGTGCTGAGGAATGCCGATGTTACCGGGACGCGGAGAACAACGACGCGAGGCTCTTTGCGGTCTGGAATGGTCCGCAGGCTGATAAGGGAAAGGGACTCTCCTTCCTTTGCGGGTTCCTGGATGAGTCCCGCAAACGAGTCTTTTCCCTTTCCAGCCACTTTCTGCAGTAGGGACAGGTCATTAGAAAAGCTTATCTGAAGCCCCGGAAGCTCTCCGTCGTGGACGGCGTGTGATTCGGCCGCAAGGATTAATTCCGATTCGCTTTCCGTGATTTTGGGGGGGAGTGTCTCGTGCGCGACGGCTATGTGCTGCGCGATGTCTGCAACCAACTCGACGCGCCGGTGGATATCCTCATAAAGAAGGTAAGCACCGAGCTGGGAATAAAGAATCCTAGCGGCGAGCACGACAAGAATGACGATGGACAAGATCGGAACGACGGCAATGAACAAATACGCCACGATAAGCCGGTTACGCAGGCTCCAGAGCAGCCTGTTTCTCCACGAACCGATAAAGCGAAATAGAAGATACAGGCCCGCAAGCACGGCCAGGTATTCGACGAAGCTGAAAACGCCACCGCTCATGCGCAGGAGTTCAAAAAGCAATCCCAACACGACAATGGCCGAGCAAACGACGTCCAGAAACGACAGGCGGCTCCAGATCTCTTTCAAGTTCGTAAGAATGGGTTTCATGCTTTTGACGTCGGAAGGAATACTTTACCTGAAGATGCGCCTACACGCAGGTGAATGGCACCCGAGAACCGCATGCAACGAAGCTTGGGCGGAGTGTCACGCGGTCCAGCCCACTGTGGTTTACATCATGCCATTACGAACTTTGCTGTGTTTGACGCTGTAGGTGAAATAGATGATTAGTCCAATGATCAGCCACACAATTAAGCGAACCCACGTAATTCTGTTCAGGCTGGCCATCAATCCCAGCGAAACGAGGATTCCCAGGATCGGCACCACAGGAACGAACGGGGTTCGGAAAGGACGCTCAAGGTCTGGCCGACGGACGCGAAGAATCAAGACGGCGGCGCACACAATGACAAATGCCAGGAGTGTACCGATGCTTACCATTTGTCCCAGGCTGCCAATAGGGACCAATGACCCGAAGATTGCGGCGCCCAATCCGACAACTGCCGTGGACTTCCAGGGAGTGCGAAACCGCGGGTGAATGTCGCCCGCCCACTTCCAAAGCAGCCCGTCATGCGCCATGGAATAAAACACGCGAGATTGCCCCAGCAACATCACCAGCATCACCGTGCTTAAACCTGCTAGCGCTCCGGCGTTTACCACGTAGCTGCCCCATTTGACACCCGTTTCGCGGATGGCCAGCGATACCGGAGCACCAATATCCAACCGGGAGTAATTGACGACCGCTGTGAGAAGTCCGGAGACGGCTATATACAAAATAGTGCAAATCACTAGTGATCCGAGAATCCCGATGGGCATGTCCTTCTGCGGTTTGCGCGCTTCCTGAGCCGCAGTCGAAACCGCGTCGAATCCAATGTACGCAAAGAAGACGACTGCCGCTCCCCGCATAACCCCGGACCATCCGTAAGCGCCGAAAGTCCCTTGATTGGGCGGCAAGAACAACTTCCAGTTAGCATGGGCAATGTCAGGATGTTTCAAAACGAAGGGAATCGCGACGCCGATGAAAGTCAGCACTGCGGTAAGTTTAACGAACACGATGAAAGTATTGAAGTTGGCAGATTCCCGAATCCCGATGATTAGGATTACGGTCACACCCACAATGGCGAGAAACGCAACGAGGTTGAAACTTGTGGTTACGTGCGGCAGCCCTGCCGCTTGCGCTGAAGACATGCCAAGACTGCTCAAAGGGGCCCACAGGCCATTCGGCGTCTTGACCCATACTGCTCCCGGCACATCGCAGATTTGCGGCGGCAAACTGATCCCGTAGTCCTGGAGGAATGCAACGAGCGTGCTACTCCAGCCGCTGGCAACGGTTGCAGCGCCAAACGCATATTCCAAAATCAGGTCCCAGCCGATGATCCAAGCAACGATTTCGCCAAGCGCCGCGTAGCCGTAGGTATACGCGGAGCCAGCGATGGGGATCATCGATGCAAACTCCGCATAGCAGAGTCCCGCAAACACGCAGCCGATTCCCGCTAAAACATACGACAACATGATGGCCGGGCCCGCATAAAGCGCCGCCGCCGCGCCGGTGAGTACAAATATGCCAGCGCCGATGATGGCCCCAATTCCTAATGTAACCAGATTGATCGGACCGAGCGCGCGCTTCAGGCTGTGCTCGCCAGTCTCCCCCGCCTCCTTCATCAACACATCCAGCGGCTTGGTTGCAAACAAGGGGTTGCCCATGCAACTCCTCCTCTCGGAATCTCTCCGTCTCCTTCATCACTGCCAATTTGGCCTAGAGCATTGTAGTGGTACAGGATGTTGTGCCCTACAAGAAAATTCAACGATTCTCTGTTGTCAGCTTGGAACTCCGGCGCGACCACAGCAGATACACCGGGACGCCCAGAAGTGCGATAACCAGTCCTGGCCACGTCGTCTGTGTTCGATACAGGAGCAGAACAAACATGATGGCAACCGCGGCCACGATATAAAGCAAAGGCACAATAGGGTAACCGAGCGCCCGATAGGGTCGCCCGGCTTGCGGCCGCCTTACTCGCAGCACAAAAATCCCAATTATGGTCAGCACGTAAAAGATGAGCACGGAAAAAACAACATAATTGAGCAGATCATTGTAGAGATTTCCGTAAGTGACCACGCCCGCTGCATCCACATGGCGCGTGCGCATCAGAATCAGGATCGTCACCCAGATGCCCTGATAGATCAGCGCCGATCCTGGCACGCCTTTATTGTTTAACTTTCCGGTTGAACGGAAAAACAGGCCATCGCGAGCCATGGCGTACGAAACGCGCGCGCCGGCAAGAATCAGCCCGTTGTTGCAGCCAAATGTCGAAATGATGATGGCCACCGCCATAATGGCCGCTCCGGCCGGCCCGAATATCGCGTTCAATGCGGCACTCGCCACGCGATCATCAGGAACAGTTTGAATCTGCACCAGTGGCATCGTAAACAGGTACGCGAGGTTCGCCAGGCAATACAAAGTGATGACGATGATCGTGCCCAAGGCCATGGAAAGCGCCACGTCGCGTTTCGGATTTCTTACTTCGGCCGCAGTGAAACCAATATTGTTCCAGGCATCCGCCGAAAACAGCGACCCAACTTGTGCGACTCCGAACGCCACGAACAATCCAAACGCACCGCTCGAAGCAGAAATCGTAGGCACAAAGCCTTTCAAGAAATTCGCGCCCGGCTCCAGCGCTTGCGGATTGTGAAGAGCCCAGAGATGACTGAAATTCTCTGCAATCGCTCCGGCGTTCCTTCCCACGAAAATTCCCAGGAAAATCAGCCCAATCAAGGACAGCGCCTTCGCGCTCGTGAAAACGTTTTGGATTAGTTTGCCTAGATAGACGCCTCGAGTATTGAGGAACGTAATAAAAAGAATCATTAATATTCCGACCAATTGCTGGACCGATAGGCTGACCGCGTATTTCGAGCCAAGCGAAATCGGGTGAACAATCCACGTTTGCGGCGAAATCGCCGGGATAATTACCCCGAGATATCTCGCAAATCCCACGGCCACAGCCGCGATTGTGCCCGTCTGAATCACCAGAAAAAGTGTCCAGCCGTAAAGAAATCCCCAAAGCGGCGAATAGGCCTCACGCAAATACACATATTGACCGCCTGCGTGAGGAAAAAGGGCCGCCAGTTCACCGTAGGAAAGCGCTGCGGAAATCGTGAGCAGTCCTGTAAGAATCCACGTCAGCAGCAATCCGCCCGGTGAGCCGGTCTGTCGTGAAATGTCAGCCGCCACGATGAAAATACCGGACCCAATCATCGATCCGACAACGATCATCGTGCCGTCGAACAAGCCTATAGCGCGTACGAAACCGTGTTCGCTGGCAGCGCTTGCTGACGAAATCGCTTGTGTGCTCTCAGCCATTTGTCATTCCTTAGATGTCTTCAGGCGCCCGCCGCGTGGTTCGCCGCTTCCAAAATCTTGATGAACTGACGCGCTCGCTGTCCCGGCTCAGGAGCGCAGAGTATATCGCTGATCACCGCCACGGAATCTGCACCCGCACGAATGATATCTGCGGCGCGCTCTAACGTGATCCCCCCAATGGCCACGATGGGTTTGTCCGTCAGTGGGCGCACCTCGCGGATAAATTCCATTCCAACCACAGGATCCGGGTTCTCCTTAGTAGACGTGGAAAAGATCGGCCCCACAGCAATATAGTCTGCCGAAGTACCGGCGGCTTGATCGAATTGCGCGCGGTTGTGTGTCGAGACGCCAACCAGCTTGCCTCTGCCAACGACAGCCCGCACTTCCTCTACGCCCAAATCATCCTGCCCCACGTGAACCCCGCTGGCCCCGGCGAGCACGGCAACATCGGCGCGGTCGTTCACCATGACCGTCACGCCGCTCGGCACGAATTCCGCGGAAAGACGCTTCGACCTATCCAATAATTCACGGGAAGAAGCCGCCTTGTTCCGGTATTGCAGCAGCCGGACTCCAGCATCCACAAGTTGGCGGGCGCATTCTGTTTCGGGAACGGTAAGCAACGCTGCGTCTAATATCACATACAACGGTGGGAGAACAAGACGCATGCCAGCTTATTTTCCGTTGGTACCCACGAGTCGGTCAATAAAGTGCGTATTGTAGTTGCCAGATACAAATCTCGCGTCCGCCAGGATTCTGCGGTGTAGGGGAATCGATGTCTTGATGCCCTCAATGACAAACATTTCCAACGCCCGTTTCATGCGCCCGATGGCCTCCGTGCGGTCTCGGCCTTTGACAATAAGCTTGGCAATCAGCGAGTCATAGTAAGGAGGAATGACCGCATCAGCGTAGGCCGCCGAATCGACTCGCACTCCCGTGCCGCCTGGTGCTTGGAAAGTCGTGATTCGCCCCGCCGAAGGCACAAAGGTATCCGGATCCTCCGCATTGATCCGGCATTCGATAGCGTGCCCCGAAGGAATGACGGCCCCCGTAGCATCTTCCATTTTTTCGCCCGCGGCGATGCGGATTTGCGCTTTGATCAAATCCACTCCGGTCACCAGCTCCGTGACTGGGTGCTCTACCTGGATGCGCGTGTTCATTTCGATGAAGTACAGCGAACCGTCCTGATCCATCAGAAACTCGACGGTCCCCGCATTTGTGTAGCCAACCGTTTCCAGCGCTTTGACCACCATGGCGCCAAGCTCTTTCCTCCGCTTGGCGTCCATCACCGGCGAAGGCGATTCTTCCACCAGCTTTTGGTGCCGTCGCTGGATGCTGCATTCACGTTCGCCCAGGTGAATCACCTTACCGTGCTGGTCGCCCAGCACTTGAAACTCGATATGCCGCGGAAACTCGAGAAATTTCTCCACATAAACATCGGGAGTGCCGAACGCCTGCTGCGCCTCGCTCCGCGCCGTCTGGTACGCGCTCAGCAGTTCTTCCTGTTTGCGTACCACGCGCATGCCCCGCCCGCCACCTCCCGCCGAGGCTTTTAAGATCAACGGATAGCCAATGCGTTCGGCCTCCTTCGCGAGCTGTTCTTCTCCTTCCACCACGCCGTCGCTTCCCGGAATTGTCGGCAGGCCCGCAGCTTTCACTTCGCGGCGCGCCCGGTCCTTCTCTCCCATTAACTCAATCACTTCCGGCCGCGGGCCAATAAACGTAATCTCCGAAGCTTCACAGACCTTCGCGAAGTTGGCATTCTCGGAAAGAAACCCGTAGCCCGGATGGATGGCGTCCACGTTGGTGATTTCCGCGGCGCTGATGACCTGCGGGATATTGAGATAGCTTTCGCTGCTGCGCGCAGGACCAATGCAAACCGCCTCGTCGGCAAACCGTACGTGCAGCGAGTTGCGGTCCGCCTCCGAGTAAACCGCCACCGTGGAAATACCTAGCTCTTTGCAGGCGCAAATAACCCGCAGCGCAATCTCCCCGCGATTGGCGACTAGGATTTTCTGAAACATAGCGAGGCGTGTCGGCTATTTCTTCCGGCTAGGGCGGATGCCAAAGAGAGGCTGTCCGTATTCGACGGGCTGTCCGTTTTCCACGAAAATGCGCACGATCTCGCCGGTCTCATCCGATTCGATTTCATTCATCAGTTTCATCGCTTCCACAATGCAAAGCGTCTGCCCCGTTTCTACGAACGCTCCCACTTTCACAAAAGCCTCTGCGCCAGGACTAGGCGAACCATAAAACGTGCCCACAATCGGAGATTTGACCAAATGCAGGTCTTCCGTCAAACGTGATTCCGGCGCCGCCGACACGGGTGCTGATGCGTCTTGAACCGCAGGAGCAGTTCCGCCAGAATTTCCCGCCACAATAATCTCGGGAGCCGCTGCCCGCGGCGCGGAAAGCACCACTCCGGACGACGGCTTGCGCAGACGGATGTGCAGATCTCCGCGTGAATATTCAAATTCTTCCAGGTTATGTTGGGTCATGAACTGAAAAAGCTGTTCGATTTGCTCCATCTCCGGGCTGGCGAAAGTCGGACTGGATTTTGTAGGCTGTTTGCGTTTCATGCCGTTTCTAAAGTTCGATGAGATTCCGCGGTACGCGCGTTAGTATTTCCGTACGGCCGGCGTGCACAGCGACATCATCCTCAATGCGTATGCCCCCGATGCCTTCCGCATACACGCCAGGTTCAATCGTAATTACGTTTCCGGGTTCCAGCCGCCGTGCTTGCCCCTTCGCGACCCTGGGGTCCTCGTGTATTTCCAATCCCAGGCCGTGACCGGTGCTGTGAACGAAGAGATGGTCTAACCCGTAACCTGCCAGGACTCGCCTCGCGGCTGCGTCCACCTCCGCACAGGTCACTCCCTCTTTTGCCGTCGAGATGGCCGCAACTTGCGCTTCCAGGACCGCCTTATACCACCTCTGGATGCGTTTCGGCGCTCGCCCGCAAAAAACTGTGCGGGTGAGGTCGCTGCAGTAGCCGCCGAGTATAACACCCAGGTCTAGCACCACCAACTCATTTTTCCTCAATCGCTTGCCTGTCGGCCGGGCATGCGGTAGCGCCGCCCTTTTCCCAAAGGCAACAATCGTCTCAAATGACGGCCCCGAGGCACCCCGTTTACGCATCTCGTATTCAACCTCCGCGGCCACCTCGCTTTCGCGGACACCCGGCTTCAGCAAGTTAATCGCGAATTCCATAATCTCGCCCGCCAGGATGGCCGCCTTGCGCATCTGCGCCAGTTCCCCGTCGTCTTTGCGCATTCGAAGGGTTTCTGCCATCCCAGCAGCCGGTATCCATCGCAATCGGCTTCCAGACGCTTTCCGGGCCATTTGAAGCTGGGACACCGTCATGTGGATGGGATCGAAACCCACCCTTTTCGCGCGCAACTCGGCCAGAACCCGGGCGGCCGACTCCAGCGCGCTTCCCTCCTGCTGGCAAATGCGAACTCCCTTCGCTTCCTCCTTCGCCTGAACCACGAACCGCCCATCGGTAACGAGCGCAGTTCCCTTCCGTGACAACACCAGCGCTCCCGAATCCCCGGTAAATCCGGTCAGGTAGAACCAGTTTGAAGGGTGTGTCACCAGAAGCGCATCAATTCCCGACTCCCGGAGGAGTTCCCCCAGCTTGCGTCGGCGATGATGAAACAGTGTTTCCATAAACAGAACGAGGAGACTTTCAGTCTCCTCGTTTCGTTCCTCTGTTAAAAGTGATTTTCTTCGAATTATCCGGGAATGATTCGCGGCGTCAGGAAGAACAGCAGTTCCTGAGAGGATGTGCTGACGCTTCTCCGCCTGAAGAGATTCCCAATCAGCGGCAAGCTGCCAATGATCGGCACCTCTTGCATGTCCACGCGCTGGGAGGACACGATTACACCGCCGATGACCACGGTGCCGCCATCCGCAACCGTTACTTTTGTTTCGGCTGCTTGGGTGTCCAGTGCCGGCACTCCCTGAATGCGCGGAATGCCTTGATCGATCTGCGTGTTCTCGACAAGCACATCCATGAAAATCGTGCCTTCCGCCGTGATCTGCGGCGTGACCTCCAGCTTCAGCACGGCGTCAATGTATTGCACCGAAATCGTGTTGTTAATGGTCGTCTGAATCGGAATCTTGGTACCTTGCTTCACGGAGGCCTTTTCGTTGTTTTGCGTGATGATCTTGGGTTTCGAAAGTAGTTTGCCCACGCCCTTCGATTCCGCCATAGTGATGAAAAAGTCCACAGCAAAATTGGGGGATCGATGAGAAAAGCTGAACGCGCTTGTCGGTGTGCCTGCCGGGAAATTGGTATTGAGAGGAGTCCCGCTTGTTACCCCATTGCCGCTAGTGGGTCCGCCTGAGACGCAAGTAGAGGGAGACACAATCGGACCCACTACTCCGCTGCAACCCACCGACGGGTCACCTCCAAACAGGGAACGCCCACTCGTCGTTGTTCCTGCAAACCCCAGCTGCGTGCCGATATCTTCCGCAAAAGAACGGGAAGCAGACACCACGCGCGCTTCGATTTCCACCTGCTGCGATTTGCGGTCCAATTGGCGAATCAGGTTATCAAGGACTGGAATAGTTGACGGAATGTCGCGAATGATGAGCTGGTTTGAGCGGTCATCCGAAAGAATATCCCCCCGCGAACTCAGGAACTTCTTCAGGGTATCCTTCAACGTGGCTGCTTTCGCATAACTCAGAACCCGCGTGACGGTAACGGGATCAATCGCCTCCGCCTGTGCCTTCACCAAGTCCCGCTGAGACTCTGCCTCCGACTTCAGCGTCGTCTTGGTCGCGATTCGCAGAACGTTGCCGTTCAGTTGCTTGTCCAAGCCGTTGTTTTGCAGCACGATGTCCAGCGCCTGGTCCCACGGCACCTCATCCAGAACGATCGTCAAGCTTCCCTTCACTGCGGGGTCCAGCACCACGTTCAATCCGCTGATTTCATGGATCAGCCGGAAAAAGTCCCGTAAATCCACGTCCTTCAAGTTGACGGAAATCGGTTCTCCCGTATATCTCGCCGCGGACTGCATTGCCGCAGGTGCGGGTGTTTGCGCTGCCGTAGTCGCCAGTGTTGTGGCCGCTGAGTTTGCCTGTTGAACAGCCTGCTGGGCCGCCTGCTGTGGGTTCGCTTCCGGGCGGGCGGGCCCATTCTTCTCGCTGAACGATGCTAGTGGGACTGAGGGCTGGGTCAGTTCGCCTGGCAAGGCAAAGCGAGGAGCGGGAATCTTAGCAGCGCCTTCTGCTGGTTTCTGCGACTCAGGTGTTTTGACATTCAATGAAGCAGTTACGATCGAATTTTTCGGAGCGGCTACCGGTGTCGCCGTCGATGTGGCGAAAGAAATCACTACGGCCTCGCCCTCCTTCGACACGTTATAGGGTGTGGCCGTTGTCAGGTCGATCACCACTCGCGCTACGTTCGGCTGAAACTGCCCCATGCGGACATCCACTACCGGAGCCGACACCCCGGGAATCACTGTCTTGTGAACCGCGAGCCGTGCCCCGACAAAGTCCAGCACCAAACGATCTGGATGCTGCATGCGCGCCGCGCGCACCTCGAGCTTACCCTCGCCCTCGACGCGCACCGCCGACCGCTCAGGCGCCTGCGTGATGGCCACGCTGGAGATGACCGCGCCGGACTTGCCCGCGCTCACCGGCTGCAGGGTCTGCGCCGGCGACATCGTCGCCAGCGTTAAGCTCGCGAACATCAGGCAGCCATACTTGAGGGCTGGCCAATTCGTCTTCATTGCTGTTCTCCTGAACTGGTGGAGTAAATTCGCTTGTTCACTTGACGTTCCACCGGCTTGCCAAAAGCGTCTTTGCCTTCTTCGTGGAACGAAACGCCGTCCATGGTGATCTTATCTACGCTGCCGTCGTACAGGTGGTCGCCTTCCCGCAGAAAATAGGTCCTCGACTGCGGGTTAGAAACCACTGCAATCATTCCATTCGGAGAGCGCACGATCCCGTCCAGGCGCAGGGTGCTGACCTGCAACCCCGCCTTGCCTGGGGGCAGGTTTGCGGCGCCCTTCCCTCCTTGCGTGTGAGCAAGCAAGGACTCGAAAGGATCGCGCCTCGCGGCCTTTACTTCACTTTCCGCGGCAGGCTTCGGAGCACCCGCCGGCCCCGCCGTTTTTTCTACTGGCGGCTTCGTTGCCTTCGCTGCCCCTTTCTTCTTTCCAGGCTTGCGGGCAGGTTTCGCCGCTGGTTTTGCTTGAGTCGCAGCCGCTGGCTTAGCCGTGGCCGGGGCCCC
>JAWOLO010000504.1:0-3013 GCA_033853375.1 Terriglobia bacterium | reverse complement strand
TGCAAGCATGTTGAGGGCGCAAAATTGGGGGAATCCGAACCAGCAGCACGGGGGACGGAAATCCACGAAATTCTTTCAACCTACATCAACCATTTGGTCAGATCCAGGCGCGCAACAGACCTCGACGTTTTCGACGCCTTGGCGAAAGGCGCAGGCAGGGAAGCGCGGGAAGTTCTGGAAAGATTTCGGGACAACCACGCCTTTGACGCGGAGAAGATTCTCGCCACGGAACTCTACATTGCGCTTGATGAAGACTTCGTCCCCGTTGAGACCTCGGGTGAGGAAGGGGAGACAGCCGAGTATGAAGGAACACTCGACTTGGTGATGTTGCACTCGCTGACCGAAGCCGAGATCGACGATTGGAAAAGCTACTATCAGATCATCGACGCGGATACGTTCCAGTCGAACTTCTATCCACTTCTGCTGATGTCCCTCAACCCTTTGCTCGAACGGGTGAAATTTGTTTTGGAGTTCGTCCGCTACGGCGCTTCGCGCTGTGTGGAATATACCCGGCAAGACCTGCCCTGGCTAAAAGGAACTCGCACAGAGGGAACGGGCACGGCAGAAGAAGCTTCATCAGTTGGCTTCTTCAAGAAAGCGCGCGCCGAAGGCTTGTCCAGGAAGGCACTGCACGTGGTGCCCGCTATTGCTGAACGGCTGCCCCGTGGCAGAGACCAATCCCTATAGCCGGATGACGGCGGAAAAGCGGCTGCGGTTTGCTCTTTGGCTCCAGGAAGCGGAAAAGCAAAACACGAGAGTCCTCAAGAACCTCATGCTGAAACGCGGTCCGATTCGCTACCGTGACGGAAACCAGTGTGAGTACCTGGCTGATTTCGTACCGGTCGAGAAGAAGTTCTATCCCTACAGCGACTGCATCGCAATCCTCGATGAATGGTTCAGGATACACGCCGAGGAGGGGAACCTTCGCGAGAAGCTAACGATTTCGGGATTGTCCCAAGCGCTAAGGGCAGGGAAGCGCGAGGGGCTTGCGCGGAAGCTCGCGGACATTGTGGATGTGCGCGTTGACACGGAGCTCAGGATCGGACGTAAAGAAAAAAACAACCCAAAGGAGAGCGGCACGCTAGCCTCCTGCGAGCGGCGTCATCGTGGAAAAACTCCCTCGTCTGGGGCTGCCGACCCGAAGCGGCCTCGTACTGTCGGCTCCATGGGGGAGGCGTCTCACTACCAGAGAAAGCGATTCAGGTTGACAACACTCCTAGCTAGGGGAATCACGTGTGCTTGACTTCGACATCCGGCTTCTGTTTCGCCCTTTCCTAGGGTCTCTCGAAGCGTGGCGACATTCCCGTCACCGTGCAGCGTCACGGGCGGGCTCCCCACTCCTCATTTCTGCTGCTCCAACGATCCGCATCGTCACGCCGATCACCCTCCCAACGATTTCCGCCTGCGCTGGAAACTCAAACCGGCGAACATCCTGATGGGCATGGGGATGAGGGATGACGATCAGCTGTCCACGGTCCACCTCACACCAGCTGCAAACGTAGCCCCGTCGCAGCTCCACGAAATAGATAGGACGGTCGTATTCCGTCTTCCACTTCTCGGGGCTGAGCTTACGTTGGCTTGGATCGATTTGCACCAGCGAGCCGGGGCGAATCAGGGGATAGAGGGTATAGTCTTCGAGACCGATGTATCCGTAAACTGATTTGCGCAGATCCAAGTGCTGCAAGAATCCAACGGGAATCTGGTCCCACTTCGCAACGACTCGGGCAAGCAGATTCGTCTTTTCCAACTGGAAATCCGCCTTGAACTGGACGGGCAGAGCCACGTTTTCAGTTTCAAGGTCCGCATCGGTACCTAGCAAGTGAGTCCTGGGAACGCCGATCGAGGCTCGATCACGCCCCAGTTCGCTGATCGGCAGACCAAAGCAGGAAAGCACTTCGCTATATGAGACGTGATAGATGGCGCTGAGGCTGTAGAGTTTGTAGATGCTTGGCTTGAATTCGCCCTTTTCGATATCTGTCACCCAGGCGTGGGAGAGGTAGAACTCGCGGTTGTGCCGGTCGTCTGCGATCTTTAGGCTCTTCGTTTCCACGTTCCGCGTCGAAAGGCCCAGGCGCACGCGCATCTCTTTCAACCTTGCTCCGGCACCCGGGTTCGGCCTACTGGGGACCATCGGCGGGAATCCTACGCTGGCAGCCGTTTCATGTCCAGCTACATAAGATTTCTTTACCTATAATCGCATCTGCGGTTCGCGATGCTAAAAATCTTGGGCTTGGTCGTAATTCCTTCCAGCACCGCGATTGTTCCCTTTTCCGAGTACGCCTTCGATATACACCCGCGAGCTAGTGTGTCTTCAAATGGACAGGGCGCTACAAGTGCGGGCAATCCTATCAGCCCGCGGCGTTACTCTCTTTCATGTTTCACGGCGTTCCGCCGAAATCTTCGGACGTTCTTCGCAGTTTTACATCCCGCACAATTTGTATTACGACTTGGGGCACTCTCTTGGGACCCCAACGATCTTCCAGCTCCTTGCCCTGAGCCATGTTACAGGCTACCGGTTAGCCGACTGGCTGGTGGCGCTGAGTGTTGACCTTGACGCAATTGCTCGCCTTCAGCTACAGATTCCCTGGCAGCACACGACGATCTTGGATTCCACCGTCTTCGACGATCAGGCCTGGGTCCCCTGGTTTGCCGAACGACCCGGCACGGCGTCCCCTTCTTCGATGGCGCCGCTAACGCACTTCCTAACGTGGGCGCCACCAAAACGAGCAAGTAACTTGCTCGCGATGGGCACGAGGAAATTCCTCTATGCGATGATTGGTGAACGCGATTTGTATGCCGTTCCGTATTTGGTGCCGCGGAGCATCGTTAGAGTGGACCCTCGGGGCAGGGAAGAGCCTCCACTCTTTCGGAGCGCAACCAGCGAGGGACCATTTTTCATGGTGGAGCACGAATTCGGGTGGACATGCTCAAGGATCGTGCGACTTGGAAAGGACCGGCTGCTGCTTCACTGTCCGCAACAGCCGTGTGCCGAGCGCGAGATTCATATCGGACA
>JAWOLO010000503.1:0-2709 GCA_033853375.1 Terriglobia bacterium | reverse complement strand
TCGCGAACGGCAGCATCATATTTCGCTCGCAAGCTGCCATGGCTCCCGGTGAAGACATTGCGGACAATCCACAAGCGGTGCTGCACGTGATCGAACACGATGAGGCCGTGGTAGAACATGAGCATCGCATCGTACAGGCCAATCTCGTCACGCAGGCGCTTGGGGAGGCGCTCGATCAACCGAACCATGTCGTAGCTGAAATAGCCAATGGCTCCCGCGACGAGCGGTGGCAAGCCGGGTAGCCGGACGGGGCGAAAGCGCCCCACGCGCTCACGCAAAAAGGAGACGGGATCGCGTTCTTCCCAGATGATGCGGTCGCGGCTTTCGAGGACACAAGCTCCGTTCACGTAGCGGAAAACTTCCTCTGGATGCGCGCCAGCAAAAGTATAGCGCGCGATTTTTTCTCCGCCTTCGACACTTTCCAGCAGGAAGGAGTAGCGCGCACCTTGCGCAATGCGCAGGTAAGCGCTCACCGGCGTAAGTAAGTCGGCAGAAAAAACGTCGTAGACAGGAACGAGGTTTCCCTGTTTGGCGAGCCGCTCAAATTCGCGAAAGTCGGGTTGAATCATGGATGAAAGAGTTTACGGTCCAATATGGAAACTCCAAAGTAGAAAAAGCGTTTGTTGAATGAAGTGATTGACTGTGTCTTACCGCGTTGAAGGAAGAAAAATTACGGACGCCATCGCAGGGCGGAGAGAACGGCGCGCCGCATGGCGGATTCGGGAGCGCGCTGGCCTGTCCAGATTTCCCATTGCGCGAAACCTTGCGCCAGGAACATATCCACCCCGGACACCGTGGCAATCCTCTTTTTCGCCGCAATTTCCAAGAGCCTGGTCCTCTCGGGACGATAGATGAGATCCATGACGATGCGACATTGTAACTCACGAGCCGACAATGGGGAAATGCCTTCGTGAGGATGCATACCGACGGGCGTGGCGTTCACGATGGCGTCAAAGAACTCCGACCGCAGCGCGCGACGGGGGACCGCTTCCCCGCCGACGGCGCGGGCCAATTCTTTGGCTGTGTTTTGGCGCCGGGCACAAATGGCGACCGTGGCTCCGGCACGAGCGAGAGCAAACGCAGCAGCGCGCGCCGAGCCACCGGCACCAAAAATCAAAACTCGGCTCCCCTGAATTCGGAGCTTCGTTTGCAGCGCGCGCAGCACGCCGACGTAATCTGTGTTGCAGCCGTATAGCGAGCCGTCGCGCTGCACCACGACCGTGTTCACCGCGCCAATTTCTGCTGCCAGCGGCTCGCATTCCTTCAAATGCTTCAGGATTGCCTGCTTGTGCGGCAAGGTGACGCTGAATCCTCGGATTCCAAAGCTGGGGATAGCTTTAAGAAAATCGCCGAGTTGATGCACGAGAAAAGGAAGGTACACGGCATTCACGTGACGCGCCACGAATCCCGTGTTATGGAGCAGCGGCGAGAGCGAGTGGCCGATGGGGTCGCCAATTACTCCGTAAACTCGGGTTCCTCGGGTGAGGCGGTGAGCACGGTACAAGTTCACCATCTCATCAAGAGAGACCTGGCCGGGCGCGGTAGCGTGAGCTACCGGAGCATAGGCGAGTTCACTGCCTTCGCGCAGAGCCAGAATGCGTGCGGGCAGCCCGACGTCCCCCATGGGCACAGCGACAAAGTTTCCGGAGCGCCGGGCCACTTTCAAGAGGCGCACGCTGTCGGCAATCCTCTTGGCCAACGCGGCAATCTTCACGGCGTCCACGAGGCCGTGCTGCGCCACGACGATCTTGTGCGGGAGATTGGGCATGCGCTCGAAATCGTGGATCGAAAGCACGATTCGCGGAGGCACAGGATAGGTCCGCAGAAAACCTTCCGGCAGTTCCCTGAAAGTTTCCATTTCGATATCGCACCAGAGGCAGCCAGCATCGCGGGCCTGAATGAGCCAATAAAGCTGGCAAGCAATGTCTCCCGTAAACTTTCCCCCGCCCTCCTTGCGCCGGCAAGTGGCGAGGAATGTTGCATTTCGGGGATGGCGCTTCCTAAGCCAGGAGAGGAAGCGCGAGCGTTCGGAGTCGCTCCGCAGCCAGTCGAGGCGCAGTTCGATGGTCGAGGTGCTGCCCAGGGCGAGGCGCACCTGCCTGGCCATTTGCGCCGCCGTGGACGCCGCCACGACCGCACAAACCCGCCGAACACCTTTGCCAAAGAGATTCATCCACCGCACCAACCCGCCAAGCTACTGAAAAGACAGGCTCCTAGTATGCCGTATCAAAAGTGTAAAGCAACCCTGGCCATTTGGTTGACGTGAGGGAGGAGGCCCTGCTACTTTCGCTTAGGAAAAGTCCCAGCACAGGCCCTCGGGCGTGTCTTCGAAGGAGTCATGGAATGCGCGTGAAACTAGCCGGTTTGTCTCTAGCGATGCTACTGGGTGGTGCGGCGAGTTGGCCGCAAGGCGTACATGAAGGTGCGCCGACGCCAGTCACTCAACCGGACTACAGCATGGTGAACTGCTCCGGGTTCGTGACGGACCAGAAGGTAGGAGAAGGGATCCGGTTGATCTCCGGTGAGCAATCCAATTACAAGGTGACGTTCACCTTCGGAGACTACGTGTATGTCAATCGCGGGCAGGATAAGGGCGTCCGCGTGGGCGATCGCTTCACCGTTGTGCGCCCCGCGGAATACGGGAACGATGTGCCGTGGTTCAAGTGGCAGGAAAAGTTGATGAGGGTAATGGGCACGCCCTATCTGGAC
>JAWOLO010000502.1:0-4632 GCA_033853375.1 Terriglobia bacterium | reverse complement strand
CGCCATGCGCGGTGAGCGCCTTGCCGAAATGCGCAGCCCTGCAAGCACCAAGAACCTGTTCGAACGCTATATGGAGCGGCTGAGATATTTTCTCGCTTTGACCCTCTTCAACGTCTTTCCGCTCCCGAAGCAATCCGGATTTCTGCAAAGTTTCCGCTTTGCAGGAAACCTAGTGGACCGCCGCTGGAACATCCTTATTTTTCCCGAAGGCCGAACGACTGAGGATGGCAAAATGGCTCGCTTTCGCTCCGGAATTGGTCTGCTTGCCAAGCAATTGCAAATTCCGGTTGTGCCGATGTATCTGGATGGATTGTTTGACCTGAAGCAGGCCAGACGCATCATCACTCGACCGGGCCATGTGCGCGTGACGATAGGGTCGCCTGTTCGTTTCTCCCGTGACGACGATCCGCATGATATTGCCTGCGAACTCGAACGCAGGGTCCGGGAACTTCAGTCGGTCTGAGCCTGCGCTGTACGATTGAAGATTGGCAGTCTACGAATCGTCAGGAACAGAGCCACAAAAGCGAGAACCACGCCAAGCGAAGTCCATTTCTGGCTAAAAAGGAAATCCTTTGCTGCAACGCCGTAGCGTGCCCCCAGAAATCCTTCGAAGAAAAAGAGGCAGCCGCGCCCGAGCAGAGTTCCCGCAATAAATGTGGCGAGGGGCACTTGAAAAACACCTTGTGCTATCACAAAGGGTTTAAATGGCACCGGAAACGGCGCTGCCGCAGGGAAGAAAACGCACGCCATAGGGTACTTCTGGACTAATTTTCGAATCCGGCCAGGCGGATGACCTTGCGTTTTGCGGTAATAGACCTGGCCGCCTTTTCGCGCTAGATAGTAGATCCACAAGCATCCTGCGAGGGAGCCGAGTGCAGCCATCCACGCGTAAAACGGCATGCGAGCCGGATGCCGACTGGAGAGGTCAAAAAGAACTAAATCCGTGACCAAGGGCAGTGGAACGAACGATGAATCAATGAACGACGCGCAAAGGATTCCTATTCCACCCAAGGCGGGCAAGCTTGCCATCAACCACGATTTGAGTTGCAACCAACCCACAGCGCAACACGCTCACGTAGCAGTTTGGAGAACCCACGCTCTTTTCTAAGACATCCGAGCAGCCGCAGACTCGAACCTTACGGCTCGGTCGTAGCGCGACCTGAAACCCTGGGTGTTAGCTTCCTGCTGATGAATTCCTGAAATACATTTGCAAATGCAGTTTCAAGGACTCTGATTCCGGCGGTCTGAAAGACAAACCCCACATTACGATTTTTGGCCGGAAGGTATGTGTCCATAATTCCGGCAGCTGCCAGATTTCCTAGAGCATTCGAATAGTTGGGCTGCCAGTTTCCGTTGTCGCCTTTGGTGATTACCGACCGGCTCAACGCATACCAAAGCCGCGAACTCCACCTTCCTCTGCCTTTGTAAAAGTAGCGCGGATCCTGTTTGAACAGTGCCGGCATAACCGCGCTCCCGAGAAACGTGCCGATGGTCACGTCACCGTAGGTTGAGCCGAATCGTTTCGCGTAACCTTGCGCGCCTTGCCCGTATTCTCGATACCAATTTCTTTCCTGCTCGATCTCTGCGGCGCTCATAAGCCCACCGATGGTTATAGGATCGGTTGAGGTCTTCCACGCCAGCTTTATCTTCTGCTTGAACGTGAGCGGAACCGGGTCGGAAACATAGCTCACATAAAAGTTGGGGAGAAATCCGAACACGCGCTGCTTCTCTTGCGCCTTGATCTGCTGTTCCGCGATTTCCTCCTGCGTCTGGGGCGTCACCGTTATTTGCGTCATCTGCTCCGCGAGGCTGAGCATGATTTGCGGTGTCAGATAGTGCTCGTTCGGGTGAACCGTTCCGGTCAGTTCTTGCGTCCGGAAACCCTCCGCCGAAATCGTCAGCCGGAATTCTCCAGGAGGCACTGCCAGAAACACAAATCGCCCGTCTTCATCCGGTTCTGCCTTCTGCAGCGAGCTTTGACCCGCGCTTGTTAACTTTACAACTGCACCGGGGATGGGCGCGCCGCTTGGATCGGTAATCGTTCCAGCTACGGAGCTAGACGATGGCTGATCGCCTTCGTGTGGCGTATTCACTGTGGCTTGCGGCTCCAGAAGGTCCATCATGAATAGGGATGCGTTTTGATTCCACAGCGGGAGGGGAGCAATATCCGATTCCTGCGCCGCAACTGCTAGCGGCGTCGATAACAACCCAGCCAAAACCAGCCACCGAACCCGACATCGCATAGACAGTCCTCACCTGAGCCGAGTGCCGGATCATCGGATGTCCGGCCCTTTCAACGTATGGATGCTTTACGGCTTTCAACAGACACAAAAAATCTCTGCCTGCAAAAAAAGATAATTTTTTGCTCTCGCGAATGTATCTGCTACGCCAGTTCGCCAATCTAAGGTTTGTTATCAGGGGAGCATCATTTGTTCTGGGAGCCTTCTGTTGGTGTAGAAGGCGCTGCCCGATTCCGTTCGAGTGGTGACCTCTGCGGCGCTCTGGCCGGGCCAGCGCGCTGGACACTTCACGAGCGCTTGAGGTGCGTCTTATGTCCACTGTGGAGCAACTGCCAACGTTAGAAGAACGGGCCGCGGTAGAACAAACGCTGCCTACACTTCCCACACAGTCTTTTCGTCTTGACGTGCCATTGCACAACCTCCTCTTGCAGCCGGCGCAACGCCCGTTGCTTCAGACCGCGGCGGAGGTAGCAGCCCTTCCCGAGCCGGTTTTCCCCCAACACCCGGAACTCGTGCACGAACTGGACTCGGCTGACATTGCCGCGCATGAGCAAGTCCTGAATACTGGGAAAAGGCACTGGCCTGTCTCCCGCGTTCTCAAGACCATGCGAGGGTGGATGGTGCCCTATTTCAAATCACGCGTCCTGCCCGGCGACTTCCAGCCGATCATCGCCTACCTGTTTGTGGAGTGGAAATGCAATCTGGATTGCCACTATTGCTGGTCGTACGACAACCGCGTGAAAGGCATGACCGAAAGTACAGCTCGCCGCGCCATCGACTGGCTCGAGGCCACTCCATGTCGCGTGTTGGCTCCCACCGGCGGAGAGCCACTGCTACGCCCCGATTTCGTGCACAGAGTGATTTACTACGCTGCGAAAAAGGACTTCTGGGTTTACTTGGCAACGAACGCCCGTTTACTTCGGCCTGAAGTTACCGATCGCCTTGCCGATGCAGGAATCGCTACCATCAATTTCGCTGTCGATACAATCAAGGAAAGGCCCGGTCTGCCCAAGGCGCTGGAGCACGTCCGATCCTACTTTGATTACCTCGTCCGCCGTCAATACCGCTATGGGTACACGGTTTTTTTCAACACGAATATCTGCCGTACAAACATCGAGGATGTGAAAGAGCTTGCCAAGATCGCGCACGACAACGGAATCTCTATCACTTTTCACGTTAACGAAGCTCCGATGATGGAGCAAAGCCACTTCAAACACCTTCACGAAAACGACACGTACATTCGCCCGGAAGACTTTTCGGCCGTTGACGATTTGTTGGATTGGTTGATCGACAAGCAGCGCCAGGGCTGGAAGATGGTCGACTCCATTCCCCGGCTGCGAAACATGAAAGGGTTCATGCGCGGCGTGGGCGAACACTGGGGCTGTCGCGCGGGGCAGAACTGGCTCATCATTCGAACCGACGGAACGCTTGCGCCCTGCTTTCCTATGTACAACGCGACGTACGATTGGGGCACGATTGAGAACCACAAGTTCGACGTGAAGCAACTTGCCGAGATGAAACAGGGCTGCGAGCCACATTGTTTCTCAACCCTTGGCTATAACGTCGCCTATTGCTACAGCACGGCACGCGTCATGCGTTGGCTGCTAAAGCAAGCCGCCAACGGCTTTCAGGGCGCAACCGGCAGCTTCGAATAAACCGTAGATAGAAGCTACGAAGTATGCCGAGAGCGCGGGAAACCGTTTCTCGGGAGGTAATGCGTGTCTACAAAAACAACAACGACCTTGCTCGCGGGTTCTCCCGTTAAGACTCTTTTCCCACGACAAGCGCGCGCAGTTGCCGACCGTGGCGTCACAAGAAGTGAAATCAATATCTCCGGCATTCGAGTCCTGCTTGCGCTGGCAATAGCGTTTCTGTTGACAAACGGAATAATTTGGGCGTTTGTGAGGTACTGGTTGTTTAAACCTTAAGAAGCAATAGGGGAAGCAGAAGCTCCCGCCACGCTAGTTGGCTTTAGCTCGCACATGAAGAGAATCAACCCGCTAAATTTGGGGGCAGTAAGGGGGCACTAAGGATTCCCCTGCTTTCAGTTTCTTAGAAGGCCGAGCTGCACCGCACAACTCCTTTGTTTTCATATAATTGGTGGATTCGAATCCCATCGGCCGCACCTACTTTCTTTTGGCGAGGAATAGCCGCTTGAGACAGGTTGAACCTGCTTGCACGCTAGGCATGATTCCTCGTTTCCTTTCTTATTTCCAAGCGTTTCTGTATGTGATTTCCAGAGAAAGGGGGCGCGCCAGTGATTGCGCGCCCCACGAAGGGCGATCGATTTATGCGGTGGTCGCTTTCGAGGCAATCTGGCGACCGAGGAAGTCCCGAATAGCACCGGCAATTTCTCGGTGATGTGTCTCCAACGCGAAGTGACCTGTGTCGT
>JAWOLO010000501.1:0-7773 GCA_033853375.1 Terriglobia bacterium | reverse complement strand
GGCCCCGTCGGCCTGCGCAGCGACAACGCCCGCCTTATCTTCGACTTCCTCGTCAACCGATAACGCTTCGCGCCGGTATTTTTGGCTCTTCCGCGAGTTATCAATCACGAGTCGTCTTCCGGCTAGTGACGATCGTGAGAGAGGATTTTGTGCTTGTAGATGTCGAGCGTCTGTTCTTCGTCGCCGCACATTAAGTAGATGTTGAACTGTGTGACGCCGGCTTGGCGAAGGCGGTCGAGTTTTTTGCGGTGCTCCTCGACGGGGCCGAGGATACAAAAGCGGTCGACGACTTCATCGCTGACGAAATCGGCGTTATCGCTGCCCACTTCGCAATGATGGAGGTAGTCGTACTTTCCGCGGTCCTTGACATAGGAAGTGAGCGCGGGCGGCAGCTCTTCCGGCTTGTATTTGGAAACGAGGTCCATCACGTGGTTGGAGACGAGGGCAGGGAACCAGCGGACGTGCTCGCGCGCGGTTTTCAGGTCGTCGGAGGGCCAGACGGGAGCCGCGGCCATAACCTGAATTTTAGCGAAATCGCGGTCGGCTTCCTTGGCGCCTTCGCGCACGAAGCCAAGGCACCACTCAATCAAATCGGGATCGGCAAACTGAAGAATTACGCCGTCGCCGATGCGGCCCGCGGTGCGCAGGGCTTTAGGGCCGTAGCCTGCGACCCAAACGCGCGGGACTTCGCCACTGGACCAGGGAAAGCGCGTGGGAACGCCATCGAGGTCGACAGTTTTGCCCGCGTTCAGGTTGCGGAAGATGCGAACGAATTCCTCAAGAGTTTCGAGCGTGGTGGGCTTCTTGCCGAGGACGCGTCGGGAGCTGTCCCCGCGGCCAATGCCAAGCTCCATGCGGCCCTGGGAAGCGAGATTGAGCGTGGCGAAGAGGCTCGAGGAAACCGTGACGTCGCGAACGGCGGGGTTGGTGACGCAGGTGCCGAGGCGAATCTTCTTCGTGTTGGCGGCCATCAGCGTAAGAAGAGGAAATGGGTCCTTCCAGATGACGTGGGAGTCGAACATCCAGGCGTAGGAAAAGCCGGAGGATTCGGCCTGTTGGGTAAGTTTAAGGATGCGATCAATCGAGATGTCCGGTTTAATAGTGATCCCAAAGTCCATGCAGATAGATCCTCCTCAATCCGCGAGCTGCGTGGCAACCTGCACGCGAGGGGTCAAAAGCAAGTAAACGACAAAACTGACGAGGAAGCCAACGAACCAGGCGTAATCGTAAAGGACACGCAGCGGTGGAACGACCAAGCCGACGAACGCGACGCCCGCCCCGGCAGCCAATGCAACGAGGCCCGTCCAGTGGAAGCCGCGTGAATATTCGTACAGGCCGCCTCGGCAGTAAAGATCTTCGGCAGCAAGGACGGTTTTGCGCACTACAAAATAATCGCAGATGAGAACTCCTGCGATGGGGCCGAGAAAGCCGGAGTAGCCGACGAGCCAGGTAAAGATGTAACTGCCATAGCTGGCGAGAAGCTTCCAGGGCTGCATAAGGAGGCCCACGACGGCGGTGATCAGGCCGCCGGTGCGGAAACTGATGCGGCGTGGGGAAAGATTGGAGAAGTCGTTGGCGGGAGAGACGACGTTGGCGGCGACGTTGACGTTCAGCGTGGCCATGAGCAGGGCGATCATGGCAAGCACGACGGCCCACGGATTGCCCAGGCGCGCAAGAACTTTGACGGGATCCCAGATGGCCTGGCCGAAAATAATGATGGTGGCCGAAGTGACGGCGATGCCGATGAAGGAATAAAAGGTCATGGTGGCGGGCAGGCCAAGCGCCTGGCCGACGATTTGGTCGCGCTGGCTGCGGGCGTAGCGGGTGAAATCGGGGATGTTCAGCGAAACGGTGGCCCAGAAACCGACGACACCGGTCAGCGAAGGGATGAAGAAGCGGAAAAACTCGCCGAAAGTTTGGAATTGGGACGGCGTAGAGAGCATCGGACCAAAGCCGCCCGCTTTGCCGCGCGCCCAGAGAAGCAGTACCAGCCCGATGAGAAGCAAGAACGGCGCGGAGACGCCTTGCAGAAAACGGATCGTTTCGATGCCGCGCAAAATGACGAAGACATTGAGAAGCCAGAAGAGAGTGAAGCAAACGGCCGCGCCGTAGTGAAATTTTGCCCAACCCGGCGCGAGGGCCACGATCATAGCGTTGATTGCTTCGCCGCCAATCCAGGTTTGAATGCCGAACCAGCCGCAAGCCACAAAGGCGCGGAGAATCGCAGGAATGTTGGCGCCGAGAACGCCGAAGGAAGCGCGCGCGAAAACAGGAAATGGGATGCCGTATTGCGCCCCCGCATGCGCGTTGAGAAGCATGGGAATCAGCACCAGCACGTTTCCGAGAAAAACGGTGAAGAGCGCCTGGCTCCAGTTCATCCCGCCGGCAATCATTCCGCTAGCCAGCATATAGGTTGGAATGTTGACGCTCATGGAGATCCAGAGAGCGGCGTAGTTGTACGTGCGCCAGCGGCGGCGCTCCGGGTGGACGGGGGCCAGGTCCTTGTTGTAGAGGGAACTCGATTCAATAGTTTCGGAGCGAAGGGTGTGGGATTCGGTCATCGAGTTAGTCGTCAGTTTCAGGCTTCAGTTTGAATTAAAGTGAGACGGGAAAATTCATGCAACAACTGGAAATTCCCGTTCTCCCGACAGGCTTCTGCAACAACGACCTCAAATCAGTCCGCGGCTTCGCTGGAACCGGTGGATTCCGCGGCGCGCGTGCGTGTAATTTCTCCATAGGACTCGGGGCGGCGGTCGCGAAAGAACTGCCAGGTGTCGCGAACCTTTTGAATTTCATCGAGGTCGAGGTCCGCGACGAGGAGTTCATCCTTATCGCGGCTTGCTTGAGCAACAATTTTCCCCCGCGGATTGCAGAAATAACTCTTGCCGTAGAATTCGCCTATCTTCCAGGGATGTTCGGTGCCAACGCGGTTGATGGCGGCAACAAAATAGGCGTTGGCGACGGCATGAGCTGGTTGCTCGAGTTCCCAAAGATACTCGGAGAGTCCGGCTACAGTGGCGGATGGATTGTAAACAATTTCCGCGCCATTAAGGCCGAGGATGCGGGCGCCTTCGGGAAAATGCCGGTCGTAACAAATGTACACACCAACGCGAGCGTAGCGCGTCTGAAAAACGGGATAACCCGCGTTTCCCGGTGTGAAATAAAATTTTTCCCAGAAACCTGGGTGGCAATGAGGAATGTGGTGCTTGCGATATTTGCCCAAATAGCGTCCGTCGGCGTCGATGACTGCAGCTGTGTTGTAGTAGACGCCGGTCATTTCCACTTCGTAGACGGGCACAATGAGAACCATCTGATATTTTTTCGCGAGTTTTTGCATCAGCGCGATGGTCGGGCCGTTGGGAACGCGCTCGGTCAGTTCGTACCAGCGAGTTTCCTGCTCGGCGCAGAAATAAGGACCGTAAAAAAGTTCCTGAAGGCCGAGGATTTGTATTTTTTTCTTAGCGGCGGCGGCAATGAGGCCTTCGTGCTTGGCGATCATTTTCTTTTTTGTGTCGGAAAGCAAATATTTTTCTGGAGACCAATCACAATGAGCTTGAATCAGGCCGCAGCGAACCACGCGAGGCATACAGTACCTCCCAAAATTGCAGGCAAAAAGTTTACCTCTCAGGGGTTTACCCTACAAGCCGCTAGCGCCAATGTTTCCGGCAGGTAATTTTTCAAGGGGGTAGAGCTTTTTTACCCGGAAATAGCACGGAGTTTGTTGAAAACAAAGGGATTAAGTATGGCGCGGAGGTTGCACTTCTTAAGAGACGTGGGGGAGGCGAGCCGAGGATCCCTTTAGGGGATTGAGGGCTGGGCCGGTTCGCTTCTCCCCGATACTTTCGCCGATTCGGTGAGCAGACTGACTTCTCCTGAGCCTCACCAAGCCACCCTAAGAAAACAACCCCGGAAATATCAAAGATCGGCGAAAGTGTGATTGTGCCCTTTCGGTGTAAGCAGGCCAGACCAGAGTTCAAAAGCAAAAACAATTCTGAGCGCGAAGCAACAACCTGGACGCAAACCGGTGTCGCGGGATTTACAGGTTAGATGAGATCGTCAGGCGCGATAAAACGCCACAGGTGCAACGAGGCGGCTCATGCGCGGCTGGCGCGTCTGATAATCGGAGAGGGTCAGTGCGAGCATGATGGCCAGCCAGAAGATTGCGCAAATGATGACCAGCCTAGTGCGCCTCTCGCTATAGCGCGCGTGCATGAAGAAGAGAACGACGAGAGTGGCCTTGGCCGTGGCGATGGCAAGAGCGATGACAATATTGAACGGGCCAAAGTTCTGAAACGCCGCCCAGGTGGTGAGGCTCGTCCCGATAATCAGCGCGATGAAAATCGTGAGGTAGATTTTCGGCGAAACAATATGTTCGGAATGTTCAGGCACGATTGCTCTCCCAACTCTTCTAGCGATGCCGGTCAATCAGATATAACAACGGGAAAAGATAAATCCATACGATATCGACGAAGTGCCAGTACAAGCCGACGATTTCGACGGGGGTGTTGTACTGCGGCGTGAAGCGGCCGCGCAACGAGACTTTGATCAACCAAATGATCAGGCCGGCGCCAACGATCATGTGCAAAGCGTGCAGCCCGGTCATGGCGAAATAGAGAGAAAAATAAAGCTGTGCGTGCGAGTTGGTATCGGGATCGGAAGTGAAGGCCTTCTCAACCTCTGCTCTCTCCTCCTCCAGTGCTTTCCCTTGGAGACCACAGGAGGCAGGGTTGCTAATACAATAGCTGACGTCGAAGCCCCGGCCAGGGATGAGATGGTGGTCGAATTTCTGCTTGTATTCGACAAACTTAATGCCAAGGAAGACGCAACCGAGGGCGAGGGTGAGAATCAAGAAAAGCGGAACGAGTTTCTTCTTAGCGGTTTGCGCGGACCAGACGGCCATGGCCATGGTAAAGCTGCTCATGATGAGCACAATAGTGTTGGCGGTGCCTAAGGTGATGTCCAAAGTATTGCTGCCCACACCGAAGGCGGTGAAGTATTCGTGGCGATTGATGGTATAGGTCAGGAACATGCCGCCGAAGAACAACACTTCGGTGACTAGGAAGATCCACATGCCAAAGGTGGCGGATTCCTTCTGCTGTTCGAGAGTTTGAAATTGGCCGTACAGTTCTCCGGTGCGATGCACGCGGCGCTCCTTTTTTGCTGAGCTAAAGCCCGGGCCTCTACAAAACCCGGGACTAAGGTCACCCCTACAAAATCAACTAATCGTCGCCATGAGCCGGGGCAAGCGGTGCGCCCGCGACCAAACCAAGGTCCGGGCGATTCCGGTAATCGTAGGGCTCCCAATCGACCACGGGGGTAACGTGAAAGTTTTCCGTCGGAGGCGGCGAGTCCGTCTTCCATTCGAGGCCTGTGGCGGGCCAGGGGTTCGGACCGGCCACTTTGCCGTAACGCATGGACCAGGTCAGGTAGACAATCGGCAAAAGATAGCCGAGAGCCAGGATGGAAGCTCCCGCAGTGGACAAAACGTTGAGCACTTGAAATTCCGGCGGATAGCTGTGATACCGGCGCGGCATGCCGAGGTAACCAAGAATAAATTGCGGAAAGAACGTCAGGTTGAACCCGACGAAAAGAGTGATGGCGGCAAAGCGCGAAAGAGCTTCCGGATAAAGCTTCCCTGTCATCTTTGGCCACCAATAGTGCAGCCCGCCCACATAACCCATTACTGCGCCGCCGACCATGATGTAGTGGAAATGGGCAATGACGAAATAAGTGTCATGGATATGCATGTCCAGGCCGAGGCAAGCAAGGAAAAGACCCGTAAGGCCGCCAATCGTGAACAAGCCAATGAAGCCGAGAGCATAGAGCATGGGAGCATCCCAAGAGATCGAGCCCTTGTAGAGGGTGGCCGTCCAGTTGAAAACTTTGACAGCAGAAGGAATAGCGACCAAATAGCTGAGGAAGGAAAACGCGAGTGCGGCATAGGTGGACATGCCGGTCATAAACAAGTGGTGAGCCCAAACGAGGAAGCCGATGACGGCGATGGCGATACTGGAGGCGGCGATGAAGGAATAGCCAAAAATGGGTTTGCGCGCGAACGTAGGAATAATTTCGCTAACCACGCCCATGGCCGGAAGAACCATGATGTACACCGCGGGATGAGAGTAGAACCAGAAGAGATGCTGGAAGAGGATGGGGTCGCCGCCCATGGCCGGATTGAAAAAGCCAAGGTGGAACATGCGTTCCAGGCCAGCCAGTAGAAGAGTAATGGCTACCACCGGAGTTCCTAAAATCATGATCAGGCTCGTGGCGTAATGCGCCCAGGCGAAGAGCGGCAGGCGGAACCAGGTCATGCCCGGAGCTCGCATGGTGTGAATGGTGACGATAAAGTTGAGGCCGGTGAGAATCGAGGAGAAGCCGTTGATGAAGATGCCGATGACCGCAGGAGTGACGGCGGAATTCGAATAAATGCTGCTGAGTGGCGTGTAGAACGTCCAACCGGTGTCCAGTCCTCCGGTACTGAAGGAGTAGAGCGCGAAGCAACCGCCGATGATGTAGATGTACCAGCTCAGGAGATTGATTTTTGGAAAGGCCAGGTCTTTCGCGCCGATCATGGGCGGAATCAGGAAGTTCCCGAGCACCGCGGGGATAGAGGGAATCAGGAAGAAGAAGATCATGGCCACGCCGTGCATGGTAAAGAGCTTGTTGTAAGTTTCCGGCGAGACCAGGGCTCCTTCGGGAGTCAGCAAGTGAATGCGGATCATCGTGGCGAAGACGCCGCCGACAAAGAAAAAGAAGGTGACGGAAACGAGATACAAGAGCGCGATGCGTTTGTGGTCGGTAGTGAGCAGCCACGAACGGATACCGTAACTGGCGTTGAGATAATGCTCGCGCGGCATTTGGTAATCAGGTGATGGTGGTGTCTGGCTCATAGTCTTATTTCTTTCTTGCGGGCGGCGCAATGCCAAAGCCCTTGGCGGGAACAGGCTGGGATTGCAACGACTTGATATAGGAAGTGAGTGCGATGATCTGCTCCTCCGTCAGTTGTCCCTGGAACGTGGGCATGAGCGGCTGGTAGCCTGCCACAATTTTTGCACTGGGCTGGAGAATAGATTCGCGGATGTAAGCGTCGTCGGCAGTGACGGTGGTACCGTCGGCCAAGAGCACCTGCGCGCCGTAGACTCCATTGAGAGAAGGAGCGCGGCCGGAACCGTCGGCCACATGGCAAGTGGCGCAGGCTTTATCCACGAAAAGTTTTTCTCCTGCGGCAACAGGATTGGCTTCACCGCCCGAGGAGCCGGAAAGCCATCCCGCGTAATCCGTGGGATCCATGACAGTGATCCATCCGCCCATCAAGGCGTGGTTTGTGCCGCAGTATTGAGAGCAGAAAAAGTGGTAGCGGCCCGGCTTCGTGGGGCGGAACCACATGGTGTTGTAATGGCCGGGCACGACATCCATCTTCACGCGAAACGCGGGCACAAAGAAATCGTGAATTACGTCTTCGCTGGCCAGCGTGAGGCGAATGTTGCGCCCGACAGGGACGTGCAGTTCGTTAATTTCCTTGAGGCCGTTGGGCTGCTGCGCCTTCCACATCCACTGCTTGGCGATCATGTAGATGTCCAGCGTGTCTTCCGGCATGTGGCGGTAGTCGACATAGATCACCGCCCCCCAACTGAACATGGCCATGGCCAGAACAAGCGGCACGCCAATCCAAAGCGCCTCCAAACGCGAATCTCCATGCAGCGGAACGCCCACGGCGCTCGCTTCCTTGCGGTGGTAGCGGAAGAAGAACCAGATGATTGCGATGGTTATGCT
>JAWOLO010000500.1:0-9272 GCA_033853375.1 Terriglobia bacterium | reverse complement strand
CAGCGGCCAGCGTGGTCAGAGCCAAGGCTCTTTTCAGGCCTATCCAGGTGCTCGGTACAAAAATAGTTGGTTTTCGCATCCTTGTATTCTTGCATTCGCCAGCAGCCTTCGCAAATGAATAACAGTTTGCGCACCGGACCTGCGGCTGAAGCTCCCCCCGTTTTTTTGTAAGTGCGCATCCTGTGGGAGTTGCAAGAGGCCCCTTTCGTAAATGCGGATTCTAAAGGATTTATCTAGTACGGACCCTTCGCCTGAATTTCTAGCTGCGCGGAGAGACAAAAAGGGCGTTCCGGAACCCGGAGCGCCCTTTGCATAACAGGCTGGGTTAAAGTTAGAAGTAGAACTTCGCCGCGAGCTGAATCAAGCGTGGAGCCGCTGCACTAAACACCTCACCGAAGCTCGCTCCGTCACCGAAGCCATTGTCAATCCCACCGTTGGCCGAGGTGAATTGTGTGTGGTTAAGCACGTTGTAGAACTCAATGCGCATTTGGAAGTACATGCGCTCGTTAATATGCGTGTCCTTGTACAGACCTATGTCAAAGTTATTGATGCCCGGTCCGCGCAAGCTGTTGCGGCCAATATTTCCGAACGTTCCAGAGGCTTCCTGCGTAAATACAGACCCGTCGAACCATGCGTTCGAGACTGTAGCTTTGCCGTCTCCGCCCTCATTGGCCGGTACGAGGGGAGCAAATGACCTGGGGTTCCCGTATTGAACTTTCCCTGTGATATTTGGCACATCCGGGCACGCAAAATCGGAAACCTGGAACATGCAAAATCCCGAGGCAAAGTTGTTGTCAACAATGTCTAGCGGGAAACCGGTCTGGAACGTGGCCACGCCTGCAACCATCCAGCCATCAAAAACTCTGCTCGGAGCATTATGGAAGAAGCTCAGCTTTCGAATACTCGGGATATTGTATTGGTAGCTGATCGACAGCCGATGTCTCGCGTCGAAGATAGAATTCCCGTAGTCGCAAGCGGGGCAATAGGGATTTGCGGCGCGCACGAAACCGCCCGCGCCGAATCCGCCCCCGCCGAAGGAGCTTGCTTCAAAACCAGATGTGTTGTCGATCGAATGGGAATAAGTGTAGGCAACAAGCATCTGAAGGCCGTGCGACATGCGCTTGTTCCAGCTAGCCTGCAACGAGCTGTATCGCGAGTTGCCAGTGGTCGCGATATCGTCGATCGGGCCGTACGTATTCGGGTCATACCGGAACAGTGATGCTGGTCCATCCGCCCAAAGCGCAAAATCTGCGCCTGGACCGCAGAGACCAGAGTTCGCAGGGACGGTGCAAAATGCTTGGACCGCCGCCGGAGTGACAGGAACGTTTTGAGGGGTACCACGAGTGAGATGATGAGCGACCGCTCCCACATAGCCAATCGAGAGGATGGAGGAACCCGGAAGCTGGCGTTC
Organism: Terriglobia bacterium; assembly: GCA_033853375.1. GTDB lineage: Bacteria > Acidobacteriota > Terriglobia > Acidiferrales > UBA7541 > Acidiferrum. Next base: position 7,861 of record JAWOLO010000500.1, on the reverse strand, counting down.
TAGGGTCAGGTTGAAGTTTTCGGCCATTGGATCCACTGTCGCTGGATCCTGAAAGGCGATACCGTTATAGATCGGCAGAAAGGGCGAAAAGCCCAACGTCGGAGACGGCAAGGGCGGAGTGAATGGGAACGGATTCGTCGCTGTAGCCCCGGTATTGATGTTGGCATAGGGGTTTGCAAAGCCGGGCGCCGCCGGTGTGGAAGTAATAGAAAATGGCGGAGCTGTTAGAGTCTGCAACGTCTGCTCTTCTTCGGATCGGTTGTAGTAAATCCCGAAGCCACCGCGGATGCTGGTCTTGCCGGGTCCGCCAGTAAGCTTGCCCCCCCCATCCGGGCTGTAGGCGAAGCCAAAGCGCGGACCCCAGTTTCGCCACACGTGAGATGTGCCCGTTGCATGAACGCCCGGGTCCCCCTGCCATACAACGCCCATAGGCGCTAGCGGGAAGAGGGTGGACTGTTGCGTCGGGTCAAAGCTGATCAAGCTGTGCCCGTGCGCAAAAAGATCCTGAAAAGGCGTATCAATCTGCCAGCCAGTGCCGTACGTAAGTGTCAGATTCGGGCGGATCTTGAATTCGTCCTGGATATAGCTGTAATACTCCTGGTTCCTAGCGTCGATAGTCGCGCCGCTCCCTTGCGCGTAGTTGATGGGAATGCCGAGCAAAAAGTCGAGTCCGGCAATTCCTGTGCCAAACGGAGAATTGGCATTCTGGAAATTATAAACTCCGTTGTTCGCGGCAAAGAAAGGATTAAAGACTTGAAAGCGCCGCATGTCGAATCCCATCTTTAATGTGTGGCGCCCAACAGTCAAAGAAAAGTTATCGGTGGCTTGATAAGTCTGGTCAATTCTCGGCTGCGGCCCGTTGTTCGAAAATCCCAATGTGAACAGGCCCTGTACGTTCATCCTGGGAAGCCCGGCCCCGCTTGGATCCTGGGGACTGATATTGAAGCAGACATTACCGCTACCACCGACGTAGCTTGAGTTGCTCGCGCAGAAGCTGTTTGGCAGGACCGGAGTCTGCGGGAATACCGCCACAAAGTTCAAACGTGTGTAACCGCCGCGCAGCTCGTTGAGCATGTGTTCGTTAAAAATGTGCGTCCAGCTAAGCGTTCCCTGGTTCAACGTGGACTCACTCTTGCTGCCGAAGCCGGGTAGTGTCGCCCCGGTAAACGGCAGTTCCTGCTTTGTGAGATTGTGTTGGTAAAACCACTCGCCCCATATCGGATCTTTGGAGCCCAGGTGCTGGTCGATACGCCCCATGTATTGATTCGTGCTCCCTGGATTGACCGGGCTAAACTCGAATCTATTGCCGGGGCTATTCGGCAGAGGAACGAACTGAGACTGTAACTTTGCCGATAGTGGGTTGATGTCCTGCGTGGGAATCACGCCTGCATCAGCAGCCGTCGGCACGCTATCAAAGAGCTTGACATAGGAAGTGCCCGCCGGACATGGGGCGCCTCCAACCGGGCAGCCAGATTCTGCATTGCCAAACAACGGGAAGGGCGAGGTATCAGTAGCAGAGAGTCTGCTGAGATCAGCGCCGAAATTACCAGAAGCCTCGGCAGGGGAGAAGACTCTGACATTTCCTCCGCTCCCTGGAGCGCGATTCCGCGTACCTTGATAGGAGAAAAAGATGAAAGAGTGATTCTTCCAGATCGGCCCGCCGATGGTTCCGCCAAATTGGTTTTGGTGAAACACCTGCGGACTCTTTGCGAAGAAGTTCCGTGCATTTAGGAACGTATCCCGATAAAAGTCAAAGGCATCACCGTGAAACTCGTTGGTTCCGGATTTCGTGATGGCGTTGATGACGGCGCCAGAATTGCGCCCGTACTCAGGGTTGATTACATTTGTCACCATCTTAAACTCTTCGATCGCGTCCGGGCTGGGGATGATGAGCGGAGTATTCAGAGGAAGATCGTTCGTATCAGTCCCATTAATAAGGTAACTGTTTTGCTGCGTCTGGCTGCCGTTCGTTGAGAAGTCACCTCGCGCATCGGCTGCCGCCACCACACCCGGCTGGATCTGCTGCAAATTCACCCAGTTGCGGCCGATCAGAGGAATATTCACAATTTGACTTGCGCTCACGACGGTGCCGAGTTCGGCCGAGGTCGTATTAACCTGTACTGGGTTAGCCTCCACCGTCACGGTCTCAGAAATCTGACCGACCTCCATCTTGACGTCCTGTACGTACACTTGGTTCACGTCCAAATGGATTTTGGAAACCGCAAAAGTGCGGAAGCCCTGCTTTTCGGCCGTGAGGTTATAGTCGCCGATAGCCAGCTGCTGAAAAACATATTCACCGTCTTGGTTTGTGACCACCGAAGAGGAGATGCCCGTGGCAACATTGGTGGCTGTGACTTTAACACCTGGCATTGCAGCGCCTGCTTGGTCCAAAGCACGGCCGCGGATGCTTGCGTACAAATTGTCTGCTTTCGCCGGATGCACCACGAGCAGGCTAAGAATCAGCCCAAAAGCCAAAATAGAGGAAAGCATAAAGGAGTTACTCTTAATGATAGATTTCATATCTCAAGCCCCGTAAACTTTTCATTCCTTGGATAGTTTGAAAGGCCGACACACATCTATCGGCTTTTGAAGCACCTGCAATGTCTTTTCCAATTTGTGATTTATCTCAATTTGGAATCAACGTGAGCTAACTTCTTTAGTTTCTTAGACTGTACTAGAACTAAACTTTGCACTTTATAAGTCATGCATTCCATAAAGCGTATCTAAATACCATATCGTGGATTTATTTATGTGAGACAAAAGGAATCTTAATAGTAGTCCACTGTCTGACGCTCAGAATCTAGCGAAAAAACACCAGGGTGGAGTCGAGACCCTGTGAAAGTCCCTTCTCCTGCGGGATTGTCAACGCTCATTTAGAACTGACACCTTAGCGCGCATTTGGAATTGCCCCCCTTCAGTCAAAAACCGTTTCGCGGCGACCGGGCCGCCGAGGAACACCTCGTTGCGGCCTTCGTGCAGGAACCGTCCGGTGGCCAGCTCCTGGATCAGTCGCTTATCAATCGAGGGATGTTCGTGAAAGTCGAAGGTATCGAGACGTTTCTCATACGGCAGGTTGGCGAACTGCAGGTTCAAGCGCACGGTTTTTTTTTGTGCCGGAAGCGCAGCTCGGCGTCCTCTACGATCCCGAGCGCGAGTCGGGCAGAGCGAAGACAGAAGGATAGCGCGGAGCCGTAGCGAGAAGGCATTCGATGGCGTCGATGGAGCGGATGCCGCCGCGGGCCCCGATGCCGGTGCAATTGAGGGCGGCGGCGGCGCAGGCGAAATCGAGCTGCTTCTGCAATGGCCAACCTTGCAGGAGCGCGTAGATGAAGCCAGCGTGAAAGAGGTCGCCCGCGCCGGTGGTATCGGCGGTTTCGACAAGAAATGCAGGAGCGTAATGAAACTGCCCGCCGTGCCACGCGAGCACGCCGTCGATGCCGAGAGTGGCGGCGGTCAGGCGGCAGCCGAAGCGGCGATGTACGGTAGGCAGCGACTTTTGCAAATCGTCGGTGGTCGCGAGCTTGCCCGGAATGTCGCGGCTGGTGATGAGGTAATCGACGTTTTTCAGGAGCGTTTCGACGCCGGGATAAAGTTCGTCAAGGTCGGCGATCACGGAAACCCCGGCGGCACGCGCCCAAGTCGCTGCTTGGGCGGCTGCGGCGGTGTCGTGGCCATCGACGTGAAGTGCGCGCGAATTGACAATCCACTCGCGCTGGAGTTCTTCCGGGCGCAAAGTCAAACGATGATCACGCCGCCAAAGCACAGTGCGTTCACCAGAATCATCCACGAGGATGAACGCCTGCTGACTGGGGCATTCGGGCGCGGTGAGAAGATGCGCTTCGACACCGAGGCGCGAGAATTCGGCGGCGTGCAGAGCTGCGGCTCCGTCTCCACCCACTTTGCCGACGTAGCGCGTGCGGAGTCCCCACTGCTGGCACGCAACCATGGCAGTGGCGGTCTGACCGCCAGGCAAAACCGTTGTGGGGCGAATCTCGACTTTGGTGCCGCGCGCGGGATAGTGCGCGACGGGGATGAGCGTGTCCGTGGCGTTGAGGCCCACTCCGACGACGTCGACTTTTTCCACATTCGACAGGGCGGTCATCTTGCTGACGCCACTCTAGAACGAAGTGGGCAGGGATTGCAAAGTGGAAGCTCCAACAAAAGAACGGGTCTTCCCGGTAAGAACCGGCACGCAAAAACCGCGAAGGCCCGCATTCGGAAGGAAAGGAAAGAACGGGTCTAAAGACCCGCCACTACATTCGGAAGGAAGAGGATGCCGGGCTGAAGTCCGGCGCTACATAAAGAGCGGAGAACTGCAAACGCACGGGTCACTGGAAGCGTGTGGTGCGCCAGAGGGCGAGAGTGCAAAAGAAAAGCAGCAGCAACAACGCGGCAGTCAAAAGCGCGGCTGGGCCCCAATGCAAAGACATTTGCGGGACGCGTGCCATCGCCGCAAAGATCACGAAGACGGCACTAGCGGCAACGACGAGCAACCAATCCCAGATACTGCGAGAATGCGCCGACTCGTCCGCCGCTTGGCGGCCATTCAGGCGCGCTTCGACGTAGTCTGCGTCAACGCCGTAGCGCTCGCCTTCGCGCTGCGCGGCTTCTTTCCACCGCGTTTGCTCTTCTCCGGCCGCGGAAGAGAAAGCAACCGCGCCGACTCCCAGCATCATGAGCAAGGATCCACCAACCACTTGCAAGTAAGTGGAAGAACTGCGCCCGTGCAGTTCGCCAAAAACGAAAATGCCCCAAAGTAATCCCCAAAGTTGGTTGGAGTTGGAAAGCGGGATGCCGCGGCTGATGCCAACGTACTTGGCGGCGTATTGCTGGAAGAGGTCGCCAATCACCCAGATGAAGCCGCCAAGCATCAACCAGAAGATCACGCCGCGCGCGCTGAGCAATTCCCGCCAAAGCGGTGCCGTGCCGGTGTAGCCAATGGCCAGCGCGGACATCATACCGACTTCGCCGAAGGTGAAGAAAGTGACGAACGAGAGCGGGTTCATGCCAGTGAGGTACGCCTTGCGATAGGGAATGTACATCGTTCCCCACAAGACGCCTGCGCCGAGCGCAGCCCAAACACCGCGCAAAGAATGGCCCGCCGCGCCTTGCGTGGAGGAAGCGATAGCGAGCAGCGTCGCACCAACGCACATGACGAGCGCGCCGCCGAGGACACCAATCCAGCGGCGCCAGCCAGCGTTGCGCAGTTCATTGAAGAAAAGAAAGCCCCAGAAAATGCCGAGCAAGCTGTTGGAATTCCAGAGCGGGAAAGCGATGCTCAAGCCAATGTCGCGAATCGCGAAGATGGTCAACGTGTTGGCGACGGCCCAGAGGCAGCCCGCAAGAATCGCCCAAATAATCAAATGCGGCGCATGGCGAACGTCTGCACGTACGGAGGAAGTGCCGAGAATCAATGCGGGCAGACTCCAGCGCGCCAGAAAAACACCGATGACCATGATCAGCGAAATGGCAATGGGAGAAATCCCGATGGAAACTAGTTTTGTGGGCGCTTCGGCCGCGCCGAGCCAGGCACCGGCAGTGAAGCCGGAAAGGATCCCGAGAAGTTGAAGTTTCTTTGAACGCGAAGCGCTTTGCGCTGCAGATGAACTGAGAGGTTGCGCTGCGGATGCCATTCGGGTTCGATTCGAGTCCTAGCGCATAAAGCTCAAAAGCAGCAATCCGGCCACGAGCACGGCAACCGGGACCCAAAAATGAACATCCGTTAACACGCTCCTTAGCATCGAAGTTGCTTCCGGATGTTCCGTCTGTTCTATCAAATCAGATTCCCCCTGCGCCCACCTACGCTGCCTGCCGCGGGTACGCACAAACAGACCCTGAATGACAATCTCTAAATGTCACACGCCGTTGCTAATAATTTTCGCGCTTGGTGTGCGCGGCAGTCTGCTCGCCTTTGTAAGCTTTCCAGGCTTGGTCGATCACGTAAGCGTGAATGGCATCCGCTTCCTGAACTGTCAGGCGCGCGTTAGGAAATGCAAATTTCGGCGGATCGGCAAGCCCAGGCATGCCCTTCGACCAATGCGAGCCGCCCATCACGACTTGATACCAATTTTTGTGAACGTCCGGCGGCGTGTAGCGAAGATCGGGGACCGCGTCATCCTCCACCCAAGCGCCGCTGCCATCGATGCCCGGCGAATGGCAGCCTTCGCAATAAAAGGAAACGTAGAGTTTTTCACCTTTGCGAATCGTTTCCAAAGTCGCCTTCTGCTCGGGCGGCTTCGGCACCGGAGGAACTTCGATGTGTGGATACGGGAAGGGCACATTCCCGCCCAGCTTGAAAGCATAAAGACGTGTGGGACCGCGCTTCGATTCGGGCGTGGCCATGGTCCGCGCGGGAGCAAACAAACGCGAGCCCGAGCCCCAGCCCACAGACGTGATGACGTATTGCTCGCCCTTCACTGAAAAAGTGACCGGGATGGAGTCGATAGCGGATTTCGTTTGGATAGACCACAATTTCTTCCCGGTGTCAGCGGCATAGGCCGCAAATTCGCCAGTTCCCTGCCCTTGGAAAACCAAATTGCCTGCAGTGGAAAGCACGCCGCCGTTCACGGCGATCTCTTCTTCGACGGACCAGCGTGCTGATTCTGCGATGGGATCCCAGGCGATGAGGCGGCCGAAGAGGCCTTCACCACTTTCCCCAGCTTCGACCGGCGCCTTGGTATCCGAGCGTCGATCCGTTGTGGGAACGTAAACTAAGCCAGTGGGCGTGTCATAACTCATGGGCCACCAGTTGTGCACGGTCCACTGACGTCCGCCGCCTTGCGAAACGGGAATGAGGATGGGCTTTTCCGTTTGCAGGTCGTAGCCGGAAGCCCAAGTCGTTTTCACCAGCGGCTTGGCAGAGAGCAGCTTTCCGGTCTTTGCGTCAAGAATGTAAAAGAATCCGTTTTTCGGCGCAGTCATCGCGACGTGGCGCTTTTCGCCGTTGATCATCAAATCGGCCATGACGATCTGATTGTTCTCGTTATGCACGCCTTCGGTGCCGGTCTGGTAATGCCAAACGTATTTTCCCGTGTCGGCATCCACGGCAATAATGCACTGAGAGAATAGCTTTTCACCGGTGATTTGCGTGCCGGCCAGCTCCCCGTAGCCGACGTCGGCGCCCGCAGTGCCGAAAATCACGAGTCCGGTAGCATCGTCATAGGTGATGGCGTGCCAAACGTCGCCGCCGCCGATTTTCCACGAGCCTTCGCCGTGCCAGGTCTTCGCGGCCATCTCCAGCTCTTTCGTTTCGTAAGGCTTCGAAGGATCTCCGGGAACGGTCCAGAAACGCCAAACTTCCTTTCCGGTTTCAGCATCGTACGCTGCCAGCGCGCCGCGCACAGCGTCGTCCGAACCGTTGTAGCCCATGAGAATTTTCCCCTTGGCTACGCGAGGCGCTCCGGTGATGCCGGTTTGCGTGGGCTCGCAAACGGTGGCTTCCCAAATTTTGGCGGCGGTGGCGGCATCAATCGCAATCAGGCGACAATCGCCCGTGCCGACGTAGACTTTGCCGTTCCAGACAGCAACGCCGCCGTTGGTGCGAGCAGAATAAGAACCGTTGAGAGCCTGATCCAACCGGATTTGCGGATCGTATTTCCAGATAAGTTTCCCTGTGGCGGCATCGACCGCATAAACCTTCGAAAGCGGAGCGCTGACGTAAATGACACCATCTACAACGATCGGTTCCGAAACCACGCCCATTTGTCCGTCGTAATCGAGATACCAGGCGAGGCCAAGATTCGCGACATTCGAAGAATTGATTTGCTTGAGTGGACTGAAATGTTTCGAATCGTTGGTCCGTCCGTTCACCAGCCAGTTGACTCCCGTTACGGCGTCGGCGGCGATGCGCTCGTCGTTCACT
>JAWOLO010000499.1:0-5014 GCA_033853375.1 Terriglobia bacterium | reverse complement strand
TACGGCGGAGATCAGGCGCTCCGCTGGACCGCCACGGGGCTACTGGAGGCGGAAAGAAAATTCCGCAAGGTCAAAGGCTTCCGCGATCTGGCCACGCTCGACCGCAAACTGAATCCCTCGTTGACTCAACAGTCCCAGGTCGCGTAACGTGCAACAAACCCAGAGCCGCTGCAATCAACTAAACCGGTGGCAACTTCCAGCAAAGGCGCTCAGCGCACCCAGAACTTTAACTCGATGCGCAGTTTCGGCGGCGCTCGCATGCGTGGAGGAGGTCGCCGGCGTTAGGCCGAGGGCGCTCTAGAAACGCCAGAGATGTTGGCCACAGCACGTAAAACTGCAACAATTCGGAGCATCATTGACCGAAGTCGTAATGGGCACTCTAAATAGTATTTCCTATCTTCTTTACACCTCTCTCTCCGCCCCCGCCAACGAGCTTGGTGTGTATTTTTCCGCGAAGCTGAGCGAGGTCACGCTCTCACTCATGGGTTGGAGTTGGCTGGCGGTGCTTCGCGGATTTTGCGACTCAAACCGCCTTTGAGTCCATTGAGTGTCAAAACATAGTAATTATGTCTTCAAGATTGTCGCCTGTCACTTTTGACAGGTCCAGACTAAAACGTCGGCCGATCGCCGCATGAGGCATTTCACTGTTTGTTTTGACAGATTCGGAATATCTGATTGAAGAACCAAACTGAGCTTGGCGGCAGACCGGCGTCGGTCGCCCCGCCAACAAGCGGGATTAGCAAGGACCTCCGACTAGGTATGCCGCCCAGAATCATTTATGGCGTTTCCCATTTTCTCTTGCCTAACTTACAACTCGGAAGAGGTGTCCAATGCCCACTGTCGGTTTCATTGACTGCCCGCATTGCGTAGCGGATTGCATCATTCCTGGTTGGCCACCGAATCCAAAACCCCCGCTTCTCGCGAAGGTGTTTGTCAAATGCTCGGGATGTGGCAACATGCTCGAATCTCGCGTCGTCCAGATTGATGTGGCCTATCACTCCCTCGAAGCCAAGCCGCATGCCGCGGTCTTTCGAATAGAGCCACCCAGCCCAAAAAGTGAGCCTAGGTTCTACGACATCTCCGCTGGTCTCCCGATGCCAAAAGTCAGGGTTACGGGATATTTGCGGTGACTTAATCGCGCACTTGCCGAAAGGCTCAAGACAATGCTTGAGGCCACTCTTTTTGTGATCCTTGGCCTGATTGCTTTCCGGCTGTTGACGGCCATTTTTGAGGCGATAGCATTGAAAGACCATCCTTACTTGGCAAGGGTTCTCGCAGCAGTGATTACGCTTGTTGCGGCATGTATCGGAACCGGGTACCGCCACTGGTGGCAGGTATTGATTGGAATAGGGGCTGCTTTCTTGTACTTGCAGATTTTGCGGGAATCTCACCAATCGGGGGAAAAATCACAATAAGGCTCCTGCCAAATTCTGTCCGCAGACCAGCCGCTGGCCGTTGACTTGATTAGTTCTCGGATTTCGAATACAAGCTGACCAGCCGTGCCACCAAGACTGCCAAGAACAGTTGTCCGCCTACGCCTTCGACAATTGCGAGGCCCCGAGACACGTCCGCACGCGGCGTGATGTCACCATAACCGAGCGTTGCCAGTGTGACGAGGCTGAAGTAGATTGCACTCGTTTGGGAGAATTCACCACTGACGGCGAAGGTGCCAGAACTGATCTGCTCGAGAACCCAATACAATAGGCCGAAGCAAATACCAGCGAGCAAATAAGCGCTCAGCGCTGCGCACAGATGTTCACCGTCAACTTTTGTGGCACCCATTGCGAAGCGCAGGGCGGCGATCGCTGCAAGTAACCCAACCAGCGTCCAAATTCCCAGAGTCATTGCCGATAAAAGCCTATGCCCAAGCCAATCCGTCAGTGGGCGCGCTAGCCAGACAAATATCATGAGCACCAGGAGAAGGGGGCGGCTCCTCACCATGTCGGCTGGTATTAACGCAGCGAGGAGGCAGGCGGCCACTAATAACGCAAACAAAATCCCACTCAATTTCAGGCGTTAACAACGGGAGCTGCAACCATTGTAAGAAGGAGCGTGTAGAACAAAACCGAGTAGCGACGGCGCACGTAGGACTGCGCGAAATCACGGAGGACGCTACCCGCATTGGTCATCATTGCACTCACCACAAAGAAATGCAGGAGAGCGGCGACTAAACTTGGCCAGCCTTGTATTCGCGGAAATGAGGACTCTGTATATCATGTCTCCGGAATGGTGACGGCAGCTGGATCAAGCCAGGCTATGAACAGTTTGTAACCCACTGACAAAACGATCGCTCCAACGAACAAGCCGATTAAGCCCATAGCCACGAACCCACCAATCGCGCCCAAAAATACCACGGCGATGGGAACTGCTACACCTCGCCCAAGTAAAAGAGGTTTTAAGACGTTGTCCACGAGGGCGACGATGAGGCACCAAACGGTGAATATCACAGCCTTGGTAACACTCGAGATCGCAAACATGTAAATCACGGAGGGAAGAAGGACGAGTGCTCCCACCTGGAGCACTGCGGCAATGAGAAACAAGACGGCCCATAGGCCGGCGCCCGGTAATCCTGCTACCAGAAAACCGAGAGCCGCGAGGAGCGATTGGATAAGTGCCACCCCGAGGATTCCTGTAGTGACGCTGCGGATCGTGGAGCTGGCGAGCCGCTCAAACTCCGGCCCCCTATCGCCAAATATACGGTTGGCGAATGAGCGCGCGGCTCGGCTAGCATCGGCGGCATTGGCAAGAAGAATTCCGGCAACCACGATGGAAAGAGCGAATTGCAGCATGGTAAGGCCAATTCCCGCTGAAGCCGAGAGCAGCTCAGGGACGACCGCTCTGATCTGAGGGGCAAAATTCCTTAGGGCGGCAGTTATGTTCGCTGAAGCCAGGCTCCATGCGTTTTTCAAGGGGACGCCAATGACTGGCCAGGTTTCGACGCTGGTGGGAGGCGGCGGGATGATTGGGGCTCCATCCTTGAGCTGCGCTGCGAGGCTCTGGATACCCCCAACGAGTGTTCCTGCGAGCAAGACTAACGGACTAACTAGGAAAGCCAAGAGAAGAACGGTAATGAGGACTGAGGAGACTACACGGCGCTCATGCAATCCACCCTGCAACTTTCGGTAGCCCGGGAAAACGGATATGGCAATGATAATGCCCCACGTAATTAAGGGGAGAAAGGGGCGCAAGATTATGAAACAAGCGGCGGCTAACAGAATGACCAACCCGATGTGGGTGGACACTTCGACGGCTTGATTCAAGTAGTTTCTATTGTCCACCAGTTGCGCTGTTGCCAAGCGGTATACGCCTCGCCCCTTTTCCGCTTCAAGGTAGAAGGTTCAAGCTGGTCTCCACACTGGCAGAAATGACAGTTAGACACGGCGTCAGATGGGGCGCGCTCCCGTCTCCGCACGAATCACTCTCGCGAAGGGCAGATAGTCATCACATCCCTCCGAATGGCCAGTCACTACGAAGCTGTCAGAACTGACAGAATCTTTAAGAGACAGCTCGATGTACAAGTGCTTAGACATGAGTACCTCTACATGTCTCAGGCCCCATTCTTCCAGCTTAAACATGGAAACGTCATGCCTCGAGGAGGCAGTATGAAGAGAAAATGGATCGTAATCGGGTTGCTCACAGTGGTTGCGCTGCCAGCCGCCGCGCAGAAGAAAGAGGAGGAACGGGTCGGGAATGCTGGCAAGGTAATGAAGGAAATCCTGGCAGCACCGGACAGCATCCCGCAAAGCGTGCTGGACAAAGCGGACTGCGTTGTCGTGCTGCCTTCAGTCGTGAAATTTGCGCTTGGAATCGGCGGCAGCTATGGAAGAGGTGTAATGACCTGCCGTGGCGGAAAGGATTTTAAGGGAAAGTGGGGTGCACCAACGATGATGGCTCTCGAAGGCGGCAGCGTTGGCTTGCAATTGGGTGGACAAGCGACCGATTTCGTACTGCTGCTAATGAACTCACGATCTGCCTCGAGCATCTTGAGCAGCAAAGTAAAACTCGGTGGAGATGCTTCGGCAGCTGCCGGGCCCGTTGGACGCACGGCGTCTGCTGAAACCGACGTGACTATGAGGGCAGAGATACTGACCTATTCGCGTGCTCGGGGCGCTTTCGCTGGTGTCTCTCTTGCAGGGTCCACGCTTCGTCCAGACAACGATGCAAACAAACGTCTCTATGGAAAGGAAATACCTGCGAAAGAAATTGTTATGGGCGGCGCGGTGCCTGCACCTCCGAGTGCAGAGGCCCTGATTATGACGTTGGATAAAGCATCTCCAGTCAACAGATCAAAGAACTCCACTTGAAGGTCTTTATAAACTCAGCAATCGATTTGGCTTGTTCGTCATTCACACCTGCGACGCCCTTGCTGTGACGTGCTTTTGAGGTAGGTTCGCCCTTCGTTATGTGTTGGGCGAGCTCATCAGCTGTCATGATGTTCCTTTCAATGCGGGGGCTTTAACAGCTGGTTTTCCTTCGCCCTTTGTCCCATGGCATCCAGCACATTTGGTTTTGTATAGCGATGCCCCCTGGTTCGCGCCCCACGAAAGCGCTGCGTGAAACGCCATCGAGGCAATGACAAGTGTGCTCCCTAGAATTAGTTTGCTGTTCATATCTGCCCTCCTTTCTTCGAGTCTTACTTGGGCTATTTCTTTTGAACCTTTGATATACGTTCCTCTAATCCAAAAGTCTTCAGAATTTCTGGAGACGCTTCGTCCATTGCCAACGATTCGTGGCATGCATTGCAGTCCTGAGTGATCGTCTTCGCATTCGCCGTCGTGTGCGAACCGTCGTGACAGCGAGAGCATCCTGGAAAGTCCGTATGACCAAGATTGTTTGGATAGGTGCCCCAAGTGACTTTCAGATACGGAAACACATTGCGATTGTAGATTGAAAGAATAGCTTGGGCTGCCTGTTGGATGTCCTGAGGCCGTTTCGCATACAAGTCGGGGTATGTTTGCTGGTAGAAGCTAACGAGGCTTGACGGCAGTTTCTCGGTGAGTTCTGCGGTAGGAGG
>JAWOLO010000498.1:0-3959 GCA_033853375.1 Terriglobia bacterium | reverse complement strand
ACCACGCTCACGCTTGCAAACGCCGCAGGCACCACAGTCACTGGCGCCACGATTCGTTTCGACAATGCCCCGAACATTCTGGCGGCGGCAAACGCAACGATCAGTAGCGGCGGTACCCTCATGTTCCCTGAGCCTGGTTCGGGCAACGCATTTGTTGTGAATTCCTACCTGACTCTGCCGGGCAGCCTGAAAATCCTTCAGCTTGGCTCGCTCTACCTGAACGACACGCTGCAACTTGGTTCCGGAACCACCTGGCGTGGCGATGTGCTCGACCAGCCTACCGGTGCACCCCAGTTCGCTTGGCAGACGGGCGCCGCCGTCAGCGTCAACACCGCCAACCCTGGCATCTACACCCCCAATGGAAACAGCTCCGCTTATTACGGTTTGCAAGTGTCCAATGTCGCGAACAACGACACGATTCTCTGGATCAACGACTACGGCAGCGAGATCACTTGGAAGGACATCAATTTCACCAGCGGCTTTGGTACTGGCGACTACATGAGCATGGGTCTCATTCTGCGCGGCACAACCGGAGTCAATGATCCTTTCGTGCTCTCTTTTGACCGTATCAACTTTCTTAGCGGAAATGGCGTTGGAGCGCCCTTGTTTTACTGCCACTTCTGTGGCTTCAACGTCTTCTACAACGTCAACATTTCCCATCGGGGACTCTTTTACTACGGTGACGCGAACGCCGGCATGATAGGCGTTATCGAGCGCGGATATGCGCAGGGTACAGTGACGCCGTTTGTTTCGGCGGCCGCGTCCTCGAACGTAGGCGGAGCATTCCAGATTTCCAATATTACCGAAGACACCGCCGCGGTTCCGACGTTTTCCTTCCTCGGATCAGCGGCTAGCCCTCCCTCCATGATCTTCAAAGGTGTGGGCGGCTCGTCTTCCGGCATGGCCTCTATCTCTGGCAGACCGCTGGCTCAACTCAATGCCTACAATCAGCTTTTCCCCAACTCTGCGTTTCAAAACACAGCCACGCTGGCAACTGGTTTGGCATACGATGGGTTCTTCACTCAAGGTATTGCGGTCAACTACGCGGCTCAGCAGACGAACGCCGCAACAACCGTGGGCGCGCCTTATCCCATCTTCATCAACGGAGCTGTTCCCGCACAGCCAACGTGCTCTGTGAGCGCCGGCGGTTCTGCTCCCATCGGCAACTTGACGTACAAAATCGTTCCCGTGTGGCAGAACGTCGGAGAAGGAGTTTATTCTCCCGCTTCGGCCACCTGCTCGACCTCGAGCGGCAATCAGACAGTGACCATCAACTGGGCCGCCGTTCCAGGGAACCCCAAGGGTTACGACATTTATGAATCGAGTGGCGTCGGCTTCGGCCGCATAAACACCGGCCTTTGCGCTCCTCCTCAAGTGACCGGAACTTCCTTTGTGCGTTCGTCCAGCGCCATGTGCGGCAACGGAGTCGCGACGATTCCCGCTGGCGGTCCCACCATGCTTATGCCCGGGACCCAAGGAATTGCAACTCCTGCTCTGACGTTTGCCGGCAGCAGCATCAACCCTCCGGCAAGCGGCTTCACAGCGGCTCGCAACATTTCTTTCCCCGACAACAGTGGCATTATTCCGGTCACCAGTTATCAGAACAGCGGCTACGACAACGCCACGCGCGCAAACGGCGCCATCGGTTCCAATTGGACAGTGACCAACAACGGCATCAACATCTCTTCCAACAATTTTGTGGGCACGGTCAGTAACGCGAACGACGTCGCGTATTGGAGCGTTAACACCTTCACCCCAGCACAGTTTTCACAAGTCACGCTAACGGCGTTGAACGGGACCACCGATTTTCCCGGCGTCGCCGTCTTGCTTTCCGGCAGCGGTTCGTCGACTCATGGCTACAATTGCGTCGAGGACACCACGAACATCTTCCTCCAGAAAATCAACGGCACATCGAACACCACGCTGGTCAGCGCTGGAACAACGGGAGCTCCCGGCGATATTCTCCGCCTCGAAGTGGACGGAGCAGGCAGCCTCACCTGCTACAAGAACGGAGTGTCCACTCTAACCACGAACGACACGACTTACACTTCCGGCTCACCCGGCCTGTTTCTGTTCGGCACCGTAGCCACCTCGAAAAATTGGAGCGGCGGCAATCTGCATCCCCTCTCACATCTGGATGCTGAGCAGGATTGGACTAAGACGCAACACTTCACGCAGGGAATTGCGCTGGGCGGCGCGTCTTCCGAATCGTTTAACAACAATCCGCGCTCTGAACAAAACGTCTTTCTGCCCGGCGCGCTAACTTCCACCTGGACCGGTTCGACCTGGACAACCGATAAAGCCGTCACCATCACCCGCGTCCAAGTGCAGGCCAAGACCGCTCCGTCCGGTTGCACCACCAACGCGGTTGTGCGCCTTACCGACGGCACTACGCCGGTCAACGTCACCATTTCCGCTGCGGCAAACGACAGCGGCGCCATCTCGCAGAATTACGCTGCAGGCGCTTCGCTTACGGTTGCCGTGCAAACCGCTGCCGTGGGGTGCACCACCAGCCCCGCCGACGCCAACGTCACCGTGCAATACCGCATGCAGTAGCGCAGTCCAAACCGAACATGATGGTCTACCTGTCATCCCGAGCCCGCTTGCCGGAGGCAAGCGGTGCGAGGAATCTGTTTTTTTGCCTCGAAGACTGGCGATCAAGTGTAGGGGCGCCTTCGCGCCTTCTGCGTCTCAGCGTTTTCTGTCGGGAAACATCAATGCTTGTTTAATTTCCGCGAAGTTTGAAGAAAGAGGTAATTCTCATGGCTCCTGCAACCGCCACAGAAGCGAAAACCGTCGCGCTCGTCAACATTTCCACCGAGAAGTGGCCGCCCCGCCAGCGAACCTACTTTGGCTCGCTCCTGGTGCTTTCGCCGGAGCCCGGTGAGCCGTACGCCATCACTCCGATTCACGGATGCACTGGCGTGATGGATCTCGGCGACAAACGCATCCATGAATTCCGGATCTCTGCGCAGGAAATTGCCGAGGACCTCGCTCGTGAGCTTAACGGCGACTCAGGCGAGGGAAGTTTCCACGGCGTTTTCGTGGCCGCGGGTCCGGAGCCGACCGAAGCGGAGCTCGCGGACGCCCGCCGCCGTCTCGAGGAATTTCAGCGCCGCCTGGTGGCCGCCGCCGATCTGGAATGGGAGCGCACGAAAAATCCAATGTTCATTACCGACCTGGAGCGCCGTGCAGCGCGCCAGCTAGGCGTGGAAAAGCCCTGGCTCTACGATCCCAAGCCCATGGCCGAATGCCCCGTTTGCGCGGAGAAAATCAAACCGGGCGTGGCCGTATGCCGCGCGTGCGGGGCGATCCTCGACCGGGAGAAAGCCGCGCAATACGGCCTCGGCACAGGGCGAAGAATGCGTCGCGATCGTCCCGAGGCGTCTGCAGAAATCGATGGGGCAGGGAAGCAGTCCGAATTGGAGAAGCTGTAGCGCGGGCGAAGCCCTGCGGTTGCTTCCTGCGTATCCCCGGAGGAGCGTTGGACGCAGCCGCGAAGGGCAGTAGAACGAGTCGGTGGAGAAAGTTTGTTGTAGCTCAGGGCGGAGTCATCGGAGCCTGCCCGCTGCGTGCAGGCCCTGCGGCTTTTCGTGGGCCAGGCATTCATGCCTGTGTTTTTTCGCAAGCAATAATAAACCCAGATTGTCATTCTGCGCCTCAGGCTACGGCTTGCCTGCTGCAAGCAGGTCTTCCGTAGCCTGAGGCGCGGGTTGTGCGCTCCGAGCGCCGCTCCGGAGTGGAGGAATCTGCTTTTGAATTCGGTTTTCGGCCTTGGTTGTGAGGCTCGTGTGGCCTGCACAGCCCTGCTTACAAAAAAACAGGGCGGCGTTTTCACGCCGCCCAAAGTCAACATGCACTGTGCACGCTGGCCAAGCGAGTTACGCCTAGAATAGTCGCAGCTCCTTTCGATTGCAATAACAGATGGTAAATGACACCGAGGATGCCTTGAATGCACC
>JAWOLO010000497.1:0-9482 GCA_033853375.1 Terriglobia bacterium | reverse complement strand
GACTACTGGAACGCTCGCCCCTGCAACATTCGCCACTCCACCGCTCCCCTCGGAAGCCGTGAGTATTTTGATCAGGTGGAGGCTCGCAAGTACTTCGTCGAATATCACATCCCCGGTTTTGCCGAATTTGAACGCTGGCGTGGCAAGAAGGTCCTGGAGATTGGCTGCGGCATCGGCACGGATACCATCAATTTCGCACGCGCAGGAGCACACGTCACTACGGTGGACCTCTCTGAAAAATCCATGGAGCTGGCAAGGCAGCGCGCCGCCGTTTTTGGACTGGAGGACCGCATTGGCTTCTGTCCCGGCAACGCGGAGCAACTCAGCAGCTTCGTTCCCGTCGAGCCCTACGATCTCATCTATTCCTTCGGCGTCGTTCATCACACGCCTCATCCCGATGCCGTGCTTGAGCAATTGCGCCAGTACGCGCGCCCTGGAACCATTATCAAGATCATGGTCTACCACCGCCGCTCGTACAAAGTTGGCTGGATTCTTCTGACCGAGGGCCGCGGACGCTTCTGGAAGCTCTCCGAGCTCGTCGCCAAAAACTCCGAGGCGCAAACCGGATGCCCTGTGACCTACACCTACACGCGCCGCGAGGGGCGGCAGCTTCTTGAAAATCACGGGTTCCGTGTTCGCAAAGCCGAAGTCGAACATATTTTCCCCTACCGCATTTCGGACTACACCCACTATCGTTACGTCAAGGAACCTTACTTCCGCTGGATGCCTCAACCTCTCTTTCGGGCTCTCGAACGGCGCTTCGGCTGGCATTTGCTGCTCACCGGGGAAGCCGGAACACCCTCGCACGCCGCATAGCATCCGAGTTAAACTAGGCGCGCTTTCCTCTAAGGGGTGCTATGGTCTCTTCCATTTCTGTGATTGGTTTGGGAAAACTGGGTTCGCCTATGGTGGCGTGTTTCGCTGCTCGTGGGTTCTGCGTGCACGCCGTGGATGCGGACTCGCAGAAAGTCGAATTACTTGCAAAGGCCCTTCCCCCGGTGCACGAGCCGGGACTCGCGGAGTTGCTCCAGGAAGCCGCGGCAAACATTTCCGTTACGCAGGACACGCAAGCCGCGGTGCGCGATTCGGGCGCTACGTTCATTGTCGTCGGAACTCCAAGCGAGGCCGATGGCGGTTTTTCGCTGCGCTTTGCGATTCCCGCCTGCGAGGCGATTGGGCAAGCAATAGCAGCCAAGGATTCCTACCACCTGGTCGTTCTTACCAGCACGGTCATGCCCGGGTCAACCGGCAACGAAATCCGCGAGACACTCGAACGCGCCAGTGGCAAGCGTTGCGGCGCGGATTTTGGACTGTGTTACAGCCCGGAATTCATCGCCCTCGGCTCTGTCATCCGCGACTTTTACTGCCCTGACTTCCTTCTGATCGGCGAATCCGATTCCCATGCGGGCGACGTTCTCTCCGACATTTACAAGCGCACTTGCAAAAACTCTCCCGCCGTAGCTCGCATGAACTGGATCAACGCCGAAATCACAAAGCTCGCCGTCAACACCTACATCACCACAAAAATCAGCTACGCGAATATGCTCGCACGCCTTTGCGAAAAGCTTCCCGGCGCCGACGTCAACGTCGTCACGGAGGCTCTCGGGCTCGATTCTCGCATCGGCCCCAAGTATCTAAAGGGCGCCGTTAGTTATGGCGGCCCATGCTTTCCTCGCGACAATCGCGCTTTCGCCGCTCTTGCTTCACGCTCTGGCGCGTTCGCCGATCTCGCCGAAGCCACCGATCACTTCAATCGCGCGCAGATTCCCGCACTCGCAGACTTCGTCCGTTCCCAACAATCGGCAAACGGCACTATCGGTATCCTGGGGCTGACGTACAAGCCCGACACTGACGTGGTCCAGGAGTCCTTTGGACTACTTCTCACCGAGCACCTGGCCTCTCAGAATCTTCCTGTGGTTGTGTATGATCCCTCGGCGGAAGCCTCTCAGGCTCTAAATGGTCGCAAATCCGTTCGCGTGGCTGCTTCCGCGCAGGACTGCATCGCACAGTCTTCAGTCGTTGTCCTGGCCACTCCGTGGCGGGAGTTTTGCGATCTTCCTACTTCTGTCTGGATGCAGCCGCCCCTTTCCGCACCTACTTTTCGCACCTCCCCTCGCGTAGTCATCGATTGTTGGCGCGTCCTGGGCCATCTGGAAGGCTCCCAAAGCATTCGCTACCTGCGGCTGGGCTTGGGCAGCGCCTCTTCCCGCGGCGCCGCCCTCACTTCTACGGTCTGAACCATGCTGGCGCAACTATTTTTGCGATATGCATCGCCGTTGGCTGGACTTGGGCACATGCCCGTGGTCGGCCCGCTTGTTCGCTGGACGAGCGAAAAACTCGTGCCGCGCGATTCCCGCGTATGGGTGCAAGTCGAGCGCGGCATGGCCAAGGGCCTTTGGCTCCGCCTGCATTCCCGCACGGGCGGCAGCCTTCTGCGAGGCGGCGGCGAGCCGGAAGTGCAGGCGGCAATTCAGAGGCATCTTCGGGCAGGGATGATCTTTTACGATATTGGCGCAAACATAGGATTCTATTCGCTGCTTGCCGCCAGGATTGTCGGGCCGCAAGGAGCGGTTGTGGCCTTCGAGGCGGACCCGGAGGTGGCGGAACGCCTTCGCGAACATGCGGAGCGTAATCATTTTTCAACCATTTCCGTCGAACAGAAAGCCGTCTGGTCGGAAACAGGTACCGTCTCTTTTGCGCGCACCGATCCCCGGGTTTCGCCCGACCGTGGACTCGGCCACGTCGTCGCCAGTGGCGCGCCCAGCACGGCTCAGGTCCAGGCCGTTTCGCTCGATGATTTTGTACAAAGCACAAGTCCGCCTGGCTTTCTGAAGTGCGACGTCGAGGGCGCCGAAGTGGAAGTATTCCGCGGAGCCGGGAGATTGCTCAGAGTGAATCGTCCCACTATTCTCTGCGAAATGCACTCTGAACAAAATCGCCGCACCCTGCTCCAGGAATTTGCCGCCCTCGGTTACGATTGCGAGTCGCTCGACGAAACCCATATTCTGGCGCTCCCGAAAAAAAGCCACTGTTAGAGCCGCTACGAGTGAGGTTCCTTCTCTCTTCTGTAACCCTTAGCATCCAAAATACTTCTCTTTTCTTCCCGCTCCGGCTCTGGCGCCTGCTTCACCGCGAACCGTAGCTTCGCGCAGGGACGCTCACGCTCGCGAAATGCTGCTCCAGTGATTTCGATTCAATGGATAACGAGATGAGTGATGACTCCGGAAGGCCTTTGCGTTAATCTAATCTCTCGGCCGAACTAAGGTGAAGTCATGAGGTATATACTCTCGAAGTCTTCCCGTTTCGCATGTCCCAGTTGTGGAAGTTCCCAGCTCTCCAGATCCAAGCGGAAGGGACTTTACGAACATCTCCTTGGGACACTTTTCCACGTTAGGCCCTACCGCTGCATGAGTTGCGACTACAGGCACTATCGTTACCGGCCTTCGGCCGCCCAAAGCCACGCGCTTCCCAGCACGCCCAAATAGCGTAGCGGCCGCTTCGCCAAGCAACGCAAACGGCGCTGCTTCGTTTACCTTTCTTGACCCTGTGCGCGAGGGTCGCATACACTAAGAAATTCGAAATCAGCCGAAGAAACGGCTAGTGCCGTTCCAACTATTTCGAACACGCAGAGCCGCAAAAAGCCACCTGCAGCAACCGCGGGGCTGTGTTCCGTTGGAACGGTACGAGTGAAGTTGTTCACATCGCGGGTGAAACGGACCACCACGCAACTGCGTACTACGAAGGGGGATTGCTTTGCCAAAGCGCACCTATCAACCGCGCCGACGCCGCCGCGCCAAGACGCACGGTTTCCGCGCACGCATGAAGTCGAAAGGCGGCCGTAAAGTGCTGGCGGCGCGCCGCAGGAAGGGGCGCCATCGGCTCACCCCGGAGTAGGGCCGGGAAGCCGCCCATGCCCGGCCATGCGGGCAAAGAGGGGATGACGTTTCCGCGCGAGGCGCGGCTGGTGAGGCGCGGCGAATTTGACGCCGTATACCGCGCCGGAAAGCGCCGCTCGAGTTCCCACTTCACAGTTTTCTTTCGCGCCAATGAATTGCCGCAGAGCCGCTTTGGCGTCAGCATTAAGAAAGCACTCGGCGGCGCGGTGGTGCGCAATCGCATCCGGAGGCGCCTGCGCGAGATCGTGCGCCGCCACCGGAGAGAGATACCCGCGGGATGGGACATCGTCATTCACCCGAAGAGCGCGGTGGCCAAAGCGCCGTTTGCGGCGTTGACAGCGGATTTGTTGCAACTGCTGCAAAGCGCAGGGCAGGCGGGGAAGTGAAAGTAGAAGAGATGAACCGGTTGCAGAGAGAAGAGGACAGGCCGAAGCCTGCCCCGTTGAATCTCCCAGTGCGCGTCGCACTGCTTGCGCTGCGATTTTATAAAACGTACTTGTCGATTCTTTTTGCGGGGAACTGCCGGTTTCAGCCCACTTGCTCGCAGTATGCCTACGAGGCGATCGAGCGCTTCGGTGTTGCGCGCGGAGCTTGGCTGGGACTGAAGCGGCTGCTGCGGTGCCATCCGCTATCGTGCAAATTTGGCTACGACCCGGTTCCGGAAAATTGGAACGGCACTTCGCAAATGACAAGCGGCGCCGGATGCGCCACTGTGGCGACCCGTTCCGCACAGCTTCCCCATGAGGTGCATTCTTGAGCGACCTCCCCGGACAAAAAAATAAGTTCACGCCGGAATTGCGGATTCTTGTGGCGTCGCTCCTGTCGATTTTAGTAATCCTGATTTGGGCGAAATACTATGGGCCGAAACCGCCCGAGCAGCCACTTCACGGGAAACGCCCGGCACAAACGGCTCCCGCCACTCCCGGTCCCGTCACTGCTCCTTCCCCCACGGAAAAGGGTTCGCAGGCTCCTTCTGCTCAGACTGCAGTCGCCGCTGCGCCACCTGTGAACGTTCCGCGAATCAGCGATTCTCAGGAACGCACGATCACCATCGAAAACAGTCTCTATCGCGTGGAAATGTCCAACCAAGGCGCGGTGGTCAAAAGCTGGAAGCTCAAGAAATATACGGATGATACGAAGCCGCCCCAGAAGTGCAGGGATGGTTCCAATCCGCCGTGCGTGCTCGACGTGGTACACCCGGAAGCTTCCCAGGAAACCGGAGGATGGCCGTTCACGCTGATTCTTGACGACGAGCAACAGCAAAACGCCGCGAACGGCGGGTTGTATCGAATTTCAACACCTGCTGGCACGCTGAATGCGCCCGCCGATTTGGAATTCACCTGGAGCGACGGCCACCTCGAAGTCACGAAGCATTTCCGCTTCGACCATAGCTACGTGGTGCGCGCGGAAACTTCCGCAAAGCTAAATGGCAGCCCCACCAAGGCGGGGCTGGCGTGGCTCGGCGGATTTGGAGATTGCACGGTAGCGAATCCCGCCCCGATCGAAACGGTGACCACGTACTATAGCGAAGGCGGAAAAATCACGAATTACGCGTACAAGAAACTCGAAGGCATCGACAAGTGGCCCCCCGGCTTGTGGCAAGGCGGAAAAGATTTTGTCGGCATTGAAGACCGCTACTTTACGACCGCGTTTCTGCCGCCGAACGGCGCCGCGCCCGGAACCCTTGAGACGCGTTACTGGAAAGCTTCTCAGACCGTTAAGGTCTGTGGCCAAGCAAACCCTGAGGCGGTGCCGGAAGTCGCCGTGGCTTCTTCCGCCAGCCCGCTGGCTTTGCGCGTCTATGTGGGTCCGAAGGATTACGACGATCTGAAAAAGATGAACCCGCCGCTGCAAGGGCTGGTCAATTTTGGCTGGCTGGAGTTCATCGCTGAGCCGTTGTTCCACGGATTGAAGTGGCTGCACAATTACATTCCGAACTGGGGCTGGGCGATTGTCGCGCTCACGCTCATCTTGAACATGCTGCTTTTCCCGCTGCGCATCTCCGGCTACAAAACGACGCTGAAAATGCAGCGCGTGGCGCCGGAAATTAAGGCCATCCAGGAAAAATACAAGAAATACTCGATGCGCGATCCGCGCAAGGCGGAGATGAACAAAGAAGTAATGGCGATTTACAGCCGCGAAGGCATCAATCCCGTGGGCGGCTGCATTCCGCAGCTTCTGCAGTTTCCGATATGGTTTGGCTTGTATCGCGCGTTGCAGGGCACGATTGAGTTGCGTCACGCGCCGTGGTTCGGCTGGATTACGGATTTGTCGGCAAAGGATCCGTATTACATTTTGCCGCTGCTGATGGGCTTGTCCATGTATTTGGTGTCGAAGATGACGCCTATGACCGCCACCGATCCGCAGCAGCAGGCAATGATGAAAATTATGCCTATCGGCATGGCGGCCATGTTTATGGTTATTCCTTATCCGAGCGGCTTGGCGGTGTATATTCTCACCAGCAGCGTGGTAGGGATCGTCCAGCAGTGGTATTTGAACCGCAAACATCCGCTGCCGCCTCCAGGCAAGCCCGCGCGTGGAAAGGGCGGGAAAAAGCCCTAACGCGGCCGAAAGGGTTTCTCAAAGTTTGTTAGGGTCGGCCTTTCGAGGCGGACCGCATTCAATCGCCCTATGCCCCAAGAACTCATTCGAGACGGAAAGCTCGACCGGCAGGCCACCGCCGACGCGCTGCGGCAATTTCTTGAAAACATCGTGCGCACTTCCGGCCTCGAATTGAAAGTTAACGTGCGCGCAGTTCCGGCGGAGGGCTCTGCTCCGGAAGGCGAAGCGGAAGTTCTCGCCGATCTCGACGGGCGCGACAAAGAAATTTTGCTGGAACGTGGCGCCGACGTTTTGAAAGCGTTCGAACACCTGGCTTTTAAGGCTTTACGCCTGGAGCCCGCTTACCACGAGAAAATCCACATCGATAGCGGCGGGTACCGCGCCCTGCGTTTCGAAGAATTAAAAATGACCGCGCGCGTGGCTGCGGAGCGCGTGCAACAAACCAAGCAGCCTTTTCGCTTGAATCCCATGTCCTCGCGCGAGCGCCGCATCGTGCACCTGGCGGTGAAAGACATTCCGGGCGTGCGCACGCAAAGCGTCGGCATGGGCGAGGAACGCCAAGTGGTCATTCATCCCGCCGACTCGCAGCCCAAGGAGTAGGACAGGCATTCTTGCCTGTCTGCCCGGGGAGAGCGATCCCTTTTCAACATAGTTAAGATGTGAAGCTAAGACAGGCTAAAGCCTGTCCTACCTATCGCGTCGCCCAGCCTTGCGAAAGCACGGCGCCATTCGCGCCAAAGCGCACGCGGTAGGTAAACGCGGGGGGACGGCCGGTCGTTGAGCGCGAGAATCGCACATCGGAAATTTCGACGATGGCCTCGGTGCCTTCTTTGTGAAAGCGGGTCACGGGAAAACGCGCGAACCACAACACTTTTTGCACATCCGGCAAGCGCTTCGCTTCTTCGATATAGGAATTCGGCGGGGCGTCGGGATAATAACGATGCTCGTGCGCCAACAATTCTGTATCACTCGCGCTTCTGTCGCTCAGGTCCATCCGCAGTTCATAGACGCCGCGCTCGCTGCGCACCAATCCATCCCAATGCCAGAGCGACGGCGGAAGCGGCAACGCGCCAATCGATTCCACCTGTAAATGATCGAGTTGTGCGAACTTCTCGATGCGCGCAAGCGCCACGCGGTGCGCAAACAGCGCGAACACGATGTAGGTCAGGGCGGTGACAAAGCCGGCGCGGTTCCATTTGTCATGAGGAATCTTCAAACCCCAGCCACGCATGGCCGGCAGCAGAAACAATGCCGTAAAAACGATCATCGCGGTCAGAACGGTTGCTCCCGAAATCGGTGCGCCAACCACGTCGCCGATGCGCGCGATGAGAAACGGCGCGGGCATGAATGCAATCCAAACGCCTGCCGCGCGGAATCTCATTTTTTCCGGATGGGAATAAACCCAGGCGAGCAGTTGCGGTACAAGCAAAATGGCTGTGAACGTGAAATCCACGATAAAGAGCAGGTCCCACGCAGGGCGCGACCATTGGAGGGGAGACCAGATCATCGTTCCAAACGAGGTGACCAGGTCGAGCAGAATGTGGCTTAAGATGCCGATGCCATAGATTCCGCTCAGCGCCGCAAACGAAGGCGCTTCCCATTTTCGCCACTTACAGAAGGCGCGGGTGATTCCCGCGAGCAATAGCGCCCACAGCGGAAGCATCGCCAAGGAATGCGTGATGCTGCGGTGCCACGTGACGATGAGCAAGCGGTCGTGCGAGAAAATGTCGCGAAGCACGTCCGAGTCTGGAAAAATCGCGCCGAGCATCAGCGCCCAAGTCACGACGCGCCCGCGATTCATCGGCTGCGAGGCGAACATATCTTCGCCACGAAAAACCGCTTTGCCGATGAGCGCGCCTGCAATGCCGTGCGTAATGGTGTCCATACTTAGAGTTTACCGGAAACGAAGAACACTTCGTCGCTCGAGGCGGGCAATTTCATTGCACGGAATCATTGTACGAGAATCAGCGGCTTGCCTTTGGGAATGGCAACGCCGATGCGGCGCGCGGCAATGCCGTGCTTGTCCAAAACCGCGAGCGCGTCGTTGCCGAATTCCGGCGCGACGGCGATGAGCAAGCCCCCCGACGTTTGCGGATCGAGCAGCAAATCGCGAAATTCCTGCGGCACGCTCTCCGCGAAGCCCACGCAATCTCCAAGAAACTCGCGGTTGTTTTTCAGGCCGCCGGGGAGAAAACCTTCGCGCGCGGCTTTCTCGGCACCCGGCAAATAACGGATCGCCGTGTGATCGATCTGCAGCGATACAGCCTCTATGCGCCGTGCGGGATCGCCCAGCGCCATTTCCCGCGCGTGGCCCAACAGCCCAAATCCGGTAATGTCTGTGACCGCATGAATCGGCCTTGCCCATCCTGCCTTCTCCTGCAACTCTTGCAATGCTTCCGAGGCAGCGCGATTCAGCTCTGACATTGAAGCAGTCGCCGCTTCGAGGTCGCTGGCTGCGGCGGCGTCTCTCTTGAGCGCCGTCGAAAGTACGCCAGTCCCCAGCGCTTTCGTCAGCAGCAGCACGTCCCCCGTGTGCGCTCCCACGTTTCGCCAAACCCGCTGCGGATGAATCAATCCGGTGACCGCGTAGCCGAACTGAATGTCGTCGTTTCGAATCGAATGGCCGCCGATGACGCTGCACTTCGCTTCCGCCATTTTCGAATGCCCGCCGCGCAGAATCTGTTCGAGAATTTCTGCATCGCCTTTTTCGGGGAAGCCCACGATGGACAATGCGGATATTGGCTTACCGCCCATCGCATAAATGTCGCTCAACGAGTTGGCCGCGGCGATTTGCCCGAAGGTGTGCGGATCATCCACGATCGGCGTGAAGAAATCGACCGTTTGCACCAGTGCCATTTCGGGGCTGAGTTTATACACGCCCGCGTCGTCGTTGGTTTCGAATCCAACGAGCACATTCGGATCATTGGCTCGCGGCAAGCCGCGCAAAACGGAGTCCAGCAAACTGGGACTCAGCTTCGCCGCTCAACCCGCTGCCTTGACCATCGCCGTCAGCTTCACGGTATG